>DBQG01000024.1:0-18627 GCA_002305125.1 Patescibacteria group bacterium UBA1400
TAATAACCTTCTGTTCCCACAAACACCTTCTCTGTTTGGGCTAAATCTCTCAGATAAAAAAAGGCCTGCCTGATTCCATGACCAGAAGACCATTCTTGTAAGTACTGAACCTTGTCTACTTCTAAAAATGGAGTTTTATCAATATTAATCAAGGAAGTACTTATAAAATAAAGATTAAAAACCAAAACAATTCCCAGTAAAAGAAGATTGATTTTTTTTATAAATTTTACTTGTACCAACACGTCTGAAGCCAGAATTATAATCGGCAAACTAAGAGGAAGCAAATATCTGGGAGCTAAAATCTTACCAAAAGCTATAAAAGGAACTATCAGCGCTAAAACAAAAAGCCAAAAATGGCTTAAAACTTCTTTTTTAGTGCTGTTTTTCTTAAAAAAAGCAACTAAAGAAGACCAAAACAGCAAGAAAACCAAAGGAGAAACATAATAACCAACCCAGGTAAAAATCTTAATTGCCCTTACTCCCATATACTTATACTCTCTTCCTAAAAATTCTGCCAAGGTAAAAGAAAAATCTCTGCTTCTGGAAAACAAAAAGGGGAAAAATACCGAAAGTTTGGTTATGCCAAAAATTAAAAAAGCTACCAGCCCTGACAGGAAAAGATTAAAAATAATTTTTTTATTTTTGACTATCAACTTAACAGGACTTCTTAAACTATCAGACCCTAAATTCTGCAAATAAAAACCTGTAGGCAGGTACAAGGTGAAAAAGAAAAAGGCTGTTGTCTTTGACAACATTGACAGTCCCCAAGCTAAGCCTGAAAAAATAATAAATTTAGTCTCTTTGGTTTTATAAAAAAGACTTAAAAAGTATATCTGCAAGCTCAGGGTAAAGGTTAAAAGAGTTTCTATTAAAGCCATGCGGTTGTAGATAAACAAAAAAGGGCAGGTTAAGGCCAAAATAGCCGCCATATAGCCTGCTTGCCTGGAAAACAGATTTTTAACCGACTTATATAAGAACATAATTGTTCCCCATCCCAGCAATACAGACAAAAAGCGGCTGGCTATAAGCGGGTCCCGGATAAGTTTTAAAAAAGGAACCAGAAGCCACATAAAAAGAGGCGGTTTACCATCATACATGGATAAAAAAATCTTACTTAAATCACCAATTATCATCTGGGACCACCTGATGTAAATTGCCTCGTCAGCAAAAACAGGCAAAGAGTTAAGGTTTGCAAGTCTTGTCAAAATATAAATAACTGTTATTAAAATAAAAAACAATCTGGTTGACATATTACTGAAAAACTTATTTTTTAATTGTTCCATATCTTTTTAAAATAAATTGAACACCAACAATAATAAGGGTTAAAACAAAAGAAGTATAAAGTATGTTTAACTTTAATCCAGGCACCGGAGGATCCCAATTGCCGTAATAAAGAAAAGGAATATAAGACAAAACTGCTCCTATGGAAAAGACACTTAATCCTTTACTTAAAAAACTTTGAGGGGTCAGGGCAGCCAGAGAAAGGGGCCAGATCAAATACCAGGGCTGCAGTTCTCTTCTTTGAATAAGATAGGCAACTGATATTAAAGATAAAACTATTAAAGTATTTACAAGAAGATGCCAGAATTTTTTCCTAACTTTTTCATTTGATAAAGGCAGTAAGACAGGAGCGTAAATAAGGGAAGTAAACTTAACCCCCACCGACAGTAAAAAAGCTAAAGCTCCGGAAACTATTTTTTTATTTATCACCAAGAAAATTGCGGCCAGCATAAGAACCATCATGAGACCGTCATTATGTCCTGATATTAAAAGTTCAAAAATTATCACCGGATTAAATAAAAAATATATTGCTGATTTTTTAGCCAAACTTATGCTTTTTTTGCGGTTAATTTTCCAAAGGAAATAACCGCTGCCTATATAGGTTAAATAACTTAAAATTTTAAAACTAAAAAGGGTCAAACTAAACTTTCCCAAGCCGATAAGGTAAAAAAGCGAAGAAGCTGCGAGCCAAACTGGACCATAGGGAAAAGGCCGGTGAATCCAATGCATGAATCTTATCCAGGTGTCCTGAGGATAATCCCATGCATGAGAGTGATAAGGATTATCTTGATAATGAACTAAAATCCGGGCATCAAAAATATAATTAAAAATATCATGAGAAAAAGCAGGATAAGCAAAAATTAAAATTATACTAACGGCAATTAGAATTTTTAAAAGCTTTTTACTAATCTTTGCTTTTAACAAATAAAAGTAAATACCAGTAAACAACAAAACAAGAATTGTAAACATAATTGATGACAGTGGTCTTTTGAAATAGCCGATATAAATTAATTTTTCCTGCAAAAGCTGATAAAATTTAAATTTAAATAAAGTTAAGTTTAAATCAATCTGAGTATAAGAATAAATAAAAAGCAGCAACACAGCTGCCATCCAAATAACAATTAAAAATCTACTGATCTTCTTCATATTTTTTAAAAAAATTATGTTTCTTTGCAAAACGCATCTTTTTTGCTAAAACATGCTCCTTTTTTAATTAAGAATCTTCTGAATTTTAGGTAAACGTCGTACGCTCATCTTTTTTTTTGAAAATCATCATACTTGCCGGTAAAATCGTTTACTCTTATCTTCACTAAATCAGCAAACATTTTTAAAGAATCTTTAATCGGATCAACTCTGTTTGTTTTATAGTGAGTCCAAACAACCGGAACTTCGGCAATTCTCAGGCCTCTTTTTCTGGCCAAATACAGCAACTCTACATCAAAAGCTCCGGTATAAGCTCTTTTTGTTTGAATATGGCCTACCTTTAATTGAGGAAATAAAACTTTAGCCTGCTTGGTTTTAAAAAGCTTAAAACCGCACTGAGTATCATCAATTCCCGGCAAAGCCAATAGTTGAACCAGCAGATTAAAAACCCGACCCATAAGATGACGGTAAAAAGGTTCTTTTTCTCTTTTTGAACCCTTACCCTCTCTGGAACCAATTACTATATCGTACCCTTTTTGGGTAATGAAAGAAAGAAGTTTTTCTGCTTCATTTATTGGCGTTGCCTGGTCAAAATCGGTAAACAAAACATACCTGCCCACCGCTCTTCTAACCCCTTCTTCAACTGCTGCGGCTTTCCCCTGATGTTCTTTTTTAATTAAAAACCAGTTTTTCTTGTCTTTAAGATAATCTTCAATCAAACTAATGCTTGCATCTGAAGAACCGTCATCAACAATAATCACCTCATACTGGCTTAAAAATTTCTCTTTAAGAAAAGTATAAACTTTTTCCAAGCTTCCCTGCTGAAAATTTCTTTCCTCATTGTAGCAAGGAATAATAACCGACAAAGTTTTCTCTTGTTTCATTTTGGTTATTATCTTGAATATTTTATAATTGTTGACTCTTCTGCTGTAAACTCTTTAATTTTATGTTTAGGTCCAAAGCTTGCCACTTCAAAAATGTTAACTTTGGCCGGATCCTGAGTTCCGTCTTCAACAATTGCATATAAGTATTCTTCCTGAGAATAATCTTCATAATCAATAATTCTTCCGGTAAAAAGTTCGGCAAAATATCTTATTGATAGAGCCCGATAATCTTTTGACGGAGTAAATAATACTAAGTTAAAGCTTTTTCCCCCGGCATCCTCTACAATTGCCCTGGCAATTCCTTCAGCCTTATCCTTTTGGGAATATAAATCATCGGCAAATATTTTATTTTTAGAAAAAGCGGGGAAAAATAAAACAAGGGATAAAACAAAGGCTATTAGCTTTTTTAAGTTATTGTTTTTAAAATAAGTTAAAAATAAAGTTGATAATAAAAAGGGTAAAGGAAATAAAAATCCCAGATAATAATCATTTAACCTTCCGCCGTAAAAAGAAACAGTTAAGATTCCCAGGAAAAAATATAAGAAAAGAACAAGCTTAAACTTCCCTAATTTCTGATTGATGAAAACATCTAAAACGCCGATTGTTGAAAAAGCAATTAATAGATAGGTGTAAACATTGTTGTTTAAGCCCAACAGCGAGTTATAGATCCTAAAAACCAGCTCTCCCATTCTTTGAAAAAAAGGCACATTGGAATTGGAAGTTCCCAGATTGGTGGAAACAAACTTTAAAAGCTCCTTTATGTTAATAAATTCGTGCCTTAAATTAAACAAAATAAAAGGAGAAAAAATTAGCAAGCCAACCAGTAGGGAAATAAGATTATATTTTATAAACTGCTTAATCTTCCTATCTTTTTTGGCCTTAAAAAACAAAGCGGACAGCATAAGCAAAACAAAGGGGGTGATGGCCATTGCCATAAAGTGCAGCTGAACAAGGATAAAAATAGACATCAAAGGATAGAGTAAATATTTATACTCTCCTTTAAAAGTTTTTAATACAGAGTAAAGTATTAGCAGGGCAAAAAAAGGTACGGAGTTGGGATTCCAGGAGTTACGGGAAAAATTAACTACAACCGGAGAAACAGCATATAAAAAAGCCGCCGCCAATCCTGCAGTTGAAGAAAAAAACTCCTTTCCTGTTAAATAAACCAGCCAAACAGTTAAGACTCCGATAACAGCAATCATCACTGCCGGACCAACCGGATTAAATCCAGCTAATACTAAAGGAATGATCATCATATAATAATAAAGAGGTCCAAGATGCATATTTCCCACACTGGTTATGGGACCAAGCAAAGTTGGTTTTTTATCTATCACCATTCTTTTAACTATTAAAGCGTCCCTACCTTCATCACCTAAAAAGTTCATAAGATCATCTATTCTGTAAAGCCTTAAAAAGGCAGCCAGGAAAATAATAAAAAGTAACACAAAAAGTCTTTTATCTTTTTTAAACAGCAAGAGGTAAAAGTAGGGTAAAAATTTTATACTCTCAAACAAGGCTTTAGCAATAACTTTAAACTTTCCCCCTGTTTGTTCTCCTTTTTCACGGGAGTAATGTTCAACCCCTACCTGAGCTATCTTAAAACCAAAAACTTTACTTCTAACCACAAATTCTGTTTCCGTAATAGCACTTTCTGTACTTAACTTCCCTATATCCCTAAGAATTTTTTTCTTAAAAACTTTAAAACCGCAGTCAACATCCTTAACCCATAAACCAAAAAAAATAAAGTTCCAAACCCTAAGCAGATTAGCAACAAACCGTCTCATTCTATTATCTGCTCTTTTCTTTCTATAACCTATAACCAGATCATGTGTTTTAAGTTTGGGAATAAACTTTCTGATTTCTTTAAAATCAAACTGGCCGTCAGAATCAGTAAAAGCAATTAGATTATAACGGCAACCATACATACCGGTTTTAAAAGCTCCCCCATAACCTTTGTTCTGCTGGTGAACTATTAACCTAATATTTTTTTGCCTTTTAGAAAGCTCCCTTACAATTTGGGAGGTTTTATCAGTGGAACCATCATCCACCACTAATATCTCCCACTTTAAAGCTAAAACCTTAAGAGTCTCAACAGCTTTTAAAACTGTGCTTTTAATATTTTCTTCTTCATTATAGGCGGGGAAAAAAACAGAAATCTCAGGGATTTTGCCCGAGTTGTCTTTTTTTATCATTTCTTTTTCCAAATCAACTTAGTATACATAGTATAGTTCCAGACAAGACCGATTAAGATACCTATCATTACCAATCCGTTTTCCAAAAGAAACGAACGGCCCAGCAATCTTGTTCCTATCCACATAACTGTAAACTGAATAATAATAGAACCCAAAGAAACAAGATTAAATTGAGCAAACTTACCGATAAGCTTACTTAACCGGAACTCAATTTTTGCATCTTTAAAGGTCCAAAGATTATTTATTAAAAAGTTGGCGATAATGGCAAACTCCACTGCTATGGTGTTTGCTATCTCGGGAGATAAACTTACTCTTAAAAAATTAAAAATCGTAAACTGAATCACGGCTCCAATAAAACCAACAACACAAACTTTTAAAAACCTCTGACTTTCTCTTAATCTTAAAGTAAAAACCACTCGCAAAGAGTCCATTACATTATTTTTGGGAAACTTACTTTTACCCTTAGTTCTGTCAATAAAGTCAATCGGATACTCAACAATTTTGGCTCCAAGCCTATGCAAAGCATAGTATAAATGAATCTTGTAGGCATACTGCAAAGATAAAAGATTATCCAAATCTATCTGTTTTAAAAATTCTGTTTTACTAACCCTGAACCCGCTGGTCATATCTTTGTACTGGAAAGTAAACAGTACACCCCTAGCAATTAAGTTACCAAAATAAGAAACAATCTTTCTGTCTATTCCCCAGTCTTTTGGCATCGAACCACCGGGAATATAACGGGAACCTACGACCACATCAGCTCCTTTACTAATCTGCTCCAGCATGCCGGGAATATATTCAGGCCGATGTGAACCATCGGCATCAAATTCAAAAACCAAATCTGCACCCAGTTTTTCCATAGCATACTTTATTCCCTTGATATAAGCCGCTCCTAAACCTTTTTTTTCAGCATTAAGCAAAAGGTGGATGTTTTCGTCCGTTTTCCCGAGCCGCCTGACAATGTCTGCAGTTCCGTCGGGAGATGTATCATCCACCACTAAAATGTGCATCTGATATTCTGCAGACACTTTGGCAAAAGCTGTTTGCAATTCCTTAACAGTTCTTTCAATATTCTCTTTTTCATTATAGGTAGGAATAGTTATAACTACTTTTTGCTGTTTCATAAAGTTTCCGGTTTTAGATTTTTTAAAATCTAAACACCTGCCTCCTCTTTTTTTAAATCATTTTTAATCATCATTGCCACTAGCTGGGAAAAACTGGTTTTTGGTTTCCAGTTAAGTTTAGTAAAGGCTTTTTTAGGATCAGCGATTAAAAGATCAACTTCTGCCGGGCGGTAAAAATTTTTATCAATCTCCACCCAATCTTGCCAGTTTTTTATACCCACTGCCTTAAAAGCCTCAACTAAAAACTCTTTGACAGAATGAGTTTCTCCTGTACCGATGACAAAATCTTCCGGATTTTCCTGCTGCAGCATCAACCACATGGCCTCAACATAGTCGCCGGCAAAACCCCAATCCCTTTTAGCATCCAGGTTGCCCATAAGAAGTTTTTTCTGCTTACCCAGCTTTATTCTGGCCACTCCTTGGGTTATTTTTCTGGTAACAAACTCAGTTCCCCTGCGGGGAGATTCATGATTAAAACAAATGCCGGAACAAGCAAACATGTTATAAGACTCTCTGTAATTAACAGTTATCCAATGGCCGTAAAGTTTAGCCACACCATAGGGACTACGGGGATAAAATGGAGTATGCTCTGTTTGCGGTACCTCCTGGGCCTTACCATACATTTCTGAACTTGAGGCCTGGTAAAACTTAGCCTGAGGATAACCCACTCTAATAGCCTCAAGAATTCTGGTCACGCCCAAGGCTGTCACTTCACCGGTTAAAACCGGCTGTTTAAAAGAGCTGGGAACAAAACTTTGAGCTGCCAGATTATAAACCTCATCAGGTTTAATCTCCCTAACCACATGAGTTAGTGAGTGTTGATCTGTCAAATCACCCTCAACCAGCTGAATATTGGCGGCAATATGCTTGATTCTTTCTGTAGTAATAGTACTGGTTCTTCTGGTCAAACCATAAACCTGATAACCTTTTGCCAGTAAGAATTCTGCCATATAAGAACCATCTTGTCCTGTTATTCCGGTTATTAAGGCTTTTTTACTCATTTTTAACTCCCCTTTGTAAAAATTTTATATCATAATCAACCATTTTTCTAATCATATCGGAAAAATCAGTTTCTGGTTGCCAGCCAAGTTTTTTTTGGGCCTTGCTAATATTGCCGCAAAATTCAACTGCTTCCTCTTTTCTGTAAAAACTCTTATCTGTCCTAATATATTTTTTCCAATTAAGATCAAGGTGAGAAAAAGCAATTTTGCAAACATCTTCAACAGAGTGGACTTTACCAGTAGCCAGGATAAAGTCATCAGCCCTTTCCTGCTGCAGCATCAACCACATGGCCTTAACATAATCAGGAGCATAACCCCAATCTACCCGAGCTTTTAAATTACCCAAAATCAGTTTTTTTGCCAAGCCCAGTTTTATTTTGGCAGCATTTAAAGTAATTTTCCTGGTAACAAACTCAACTCCTCTTCTTTCCGACTCATGATTATACATAATTCCTGAACAAGCAAAAAGATGAAAATGATGTCTAAAATTCTGTACCAGAAAATGAGCGGCTGCCTTGGAAACCGCATAAGGAGTTTGCGGGTTAACTTTAGTAGCCTCATCCTGAGGTACTTTAACAGGTTTACCAAAAATTGTTGCCGAAGTGGCTTGAAACAATCTTGTTTTAGGAGTAACTTCCCGCATAATCTTTAGCAATTTTAACAATCCCAAACTGTTAATTTGAAAAGTAAGCTCAGGTTTTTCCCATGAAGTGGGAATAAAAGTAATTCCGCCCAAGTTATAAATCTCTTTAGGTTTGTGTTTGTTAATAATTCTTAAAAGAGACTCTTCTTCCAAAAGATCACCTTGCTCCAAAACAATCCTGTCTTTAATGGTTTTAATATTTTCATCGCCAATACTAAACTTATCTGAAACCAAACCCACTACCTGATAACCTTTTTTAAGCAGCAGTTCTGCTAAAAAAGAGCCATCTTGACCTGTTATTCCGGTTATTAAGGCTTTTTTCACTCCCCACCTCTTCCTACACCCATATAAATAAAACCAAGCTTGCGTAAAGCTTGAGGGTGATAAATATTTCTGCCGTCCACAATAATCCTATCTTTCATAATTTTAGCGATCCTTTTAAAATTAAGGTTTTTAAACGCATCCCATTCTGTTACTAAAAGTAGGGCCGAAGAACCTTTTAAAGCCTGATATGGATCTTTAAAAAATAAAGCATCTTTTAAAACTTTTTTTCCTTGCTCAACAGCCACCGGATCACAAACCCTTACTTTTACACCCATTTGCTGCAGCTTTTTAATTATTGCCAAGGCTCTAGACTCCCTGATATCGTCAGTGTTTGGCTTAAAAGAAAGACCTAAAACTGTTAAGGTTTTACCTTTAACATTACCCTTAAAAACCAGGTTAACTTTATCTAAAAAATAATTAACCTGGCCCTGATTAACATTATCAACTTCTTTTAAAAACTTAAAGTTATAACCAAGCCTTTTGGCATAAGCAATTAAAGCCCAGGTATCTTTGGGAAAACAGGAACCACCATAACCCAAACCGGCATTTAAAAACCTATCGCCAATTCTGGGATCAAGACCTAAGCCCTGAGAAACCTGGTCAATATCAGCTCCCACCCTATCACAAAGCCTGGCAATAGAGTTAATAAAAGATATTTTAGTGGCCAGAAAAGCATTGGCAGCATACTTAATCATTTGAGCTGACTTAATATCACAAACAACTCTGGGGGCAGGAATCGGCTGATGAAGCTTTAACAGCAAATCTTTGGCTTTTTGACTGCTGGCGCCAATCACAACCCTTGAAGGATGCAAACTATCCTTAACCGCACTGCCTTCTTTTAAAAATTCAGGGCAAGAAGCCAGATCATAAGCAATATTAGTAAACCTACTCATCACTAGGGCTACTTTTTTGGTAGTGCTTGGAGGCACAGTGCTTTTAATACAAACTACACCATACTCAGTTAAATTTTTGGCAATTGCCTCAGAAGCCTTTAAAACATAAGACAGATCATAATCTCCATTTTCTTTAGCAGGTGTCCCCACACAGATAAAAATAACTTTAGCTTCAGGAACAGCCTGTTTGTACAAACTGGTGAAATGAAGATTACCAGAATTAAGACCCTTTTTTAAAAGAGCTTCTAAGCCGGGTTCAAAAAAAGGAGCTTTCCCCTGTAAAAGCTTTTTAATCTTTTCCTTATCAATATCTACTGCCCAAACTTCATTCTTAAATTTGGCAAAAACAGCAGCAGTAACCAGGCCAACATAGCCTGTTCCTATAACAGCTATCTTCATAAAACAAAGTATAACAAGAAATAAGGCAAAAAGGAAGTTAAAAAAGGTAAAAAGATGAGCAGGAAAACAGGCAAATAAATGAATCTCTATGGACTTATCTTTTTATTGTAAATCTTTGATTTAAACAATAAACAAAAAATATTAAAAATAATAGTTAAAATAAAAAGATTTTTTAACTAATCGCCGGCGGTTTCCAGCGGATTACCGACCAACGGCTTTTATGTTTATCTTGGCTGTTTTGGGAAGAGTCGATAACAATATGAGCTTTTTTTTCTGACTTATGAGCTTTAATGTATTGATCTTCAGCCGGTCTCCATTCCCTAAGCTCTTCTTGAGACATATCACCTCTTTTCTTAATCCTGTTTTCCCTGATAGCCTTAGAACAGGAAAGCCAAATACGAAGGTCACAGTAGCCTGACAGTTCCTTTCTGGTGCTGGAAAATCCCTCAATTAACAAAATGCCCCTTGAATCAACCGTCTTCCATTTATCCAAACAGTCTTTATTCCAGTTATAAAGCTGAAATTTCGCCTGCCTGCCTGACTTAAAAGGAATTATAACCTCATCTAAAAGACGCTGCCAGCAGTAGTTATATCCTACCGGCTGTTTCTCAACCGGACCCTGCCAGCGGTTCTTCCTAAAATGATAAAAGTCATCAGTTAAAACTGTATTAACAGGCATTTCCGCCGCCTTAAGTGAAGTTGTCAAATACTTTGCCAGCGTTGTTTTTCCGGTTCCGGCCCTGCCATCAATACCAATTAAAACAGATCTGTTTAAAATAAAAAATAATCTTTTAATATAAGGAGTAATGTTTTTAATTTCTGGTTTCATAAAAAATGAATCTCCACAGGCCTACACCTTTGATAGTCTTAAGATTTAAATAATAAACCGATACCTACAAAGTGAGCTTTTTATCCTTTAACCCGGCATTTGACTGTTGATTTATTCAAATTACTTTTCATAAACACCAATTAAATGAACCCTCATAAACTGCAGCGGTTTAAAATCAAGCAGCTTTTCCATTAAACAGGCAAGCTTAAACAGTGCTTGGTTAAAACTGATATAAGAGGGGTCTCCGTTTAAGATCAGTTTCTGTTTCTTAAAGCCTGTTGGGATTAAAATCTTATTAATTTGACTGGCAGAATTTATTTTATATTGTTTGGGGTAAGTATCATTCTCCTGACGGTTATAAAGCTTTCTGGTTAAAAAATCATGGAACATATTTGGTATCAGCCTTATCAACCAGACATTGTAATTCCATAAGTTAGGAGTTAAAAAGATCACTTTTCCACCCGGTTTTAACACTCTGAAAATCTCTGAAAAGGCTTTTTGGGGATCAGTTAAATGCTCCAATACCCAAGCCGATACCACCAGATCAAAAAAATTATCGGCAAAAGGCAGCTTTTGAGCCTCAGCCACCACCTTGTGTTTAATAAATTTATTTTTAGCCAAGGCCTGCTTGTCAGGGTCCACTCCATAAGTATGAGCTGTTTTCTTATAAACAGATTTTAAAAAATCTCCATGACCGCAACCAACATCCAGAACTTTTGTTTTAGAGGAGATGGAAGAAGAGATTAAATCACGGTAAAGCTCCATGCTCTCCTGCCAGCCCGGATTTAAACGCTGATACTCCCGCCTATAATATTCTTGTTTTGACATTTTAAAATAAAACCAAATTTTTAAATTTATAATATTATATTTATATTATAATAAATCAAATGAAAAAATTATCTTTTTTCCCCAAAACTCTAATAATCTTAAATTTAGTTGGCCTTTCTTCCTTAAGCCTTTTTATTTTCAACATCTGGGAAACAAATATTCATCCCTTTATCAAGCTTTATGTTGTTCATGATTTTCTTATCTACTTTACTTTATTTTTTATTTATTATCTTTGGTTACAGAAATTAAAACAAAAGCAGTCTTTGTCTTTCTTTATTGGTCTATTTTTTCTGTTTTTAGGTATTTTTGCTATGGGAATGCATGTCGGAACAGACCAGGTTCATAAACTAGTAACTCATCCCATTGCCTATTTTTATGACGAACTCCTGACTCACTGGATCGCATTTGCTTCCTTTGCTATTCTTAGTTTTATTCTAGTTTGGCTGCAGTTTAAAAAAGCGTTGTCAGATAAACTTTCTTCTCTTGAGATAGGAATAATCTTTATCTCAGGCATTTTTCAAGGATCAGTTTTAGGCTTAGGCGCAACTGAAGGGCACAATAGTTTAATTGCTGTTACTCTTTTCCCTTTATTTTTAGCCTTTATGCTTTACCAACTTAAAGGTAAAAAAATAAAACATTACCCCCTGACAATTTATTATTTAACTGCTTATACTTTTTGTCTTTTATTTTTAGCTGTTTGGTTTATACTAAACAAAGGCTTTGTTGAACCATCGACAAATGGTTTTGGGAGATTTTAATTTAATGAAAATAGACATCCTTACCCTTTTTCCAGATATGTTTTCAGGTCCTTTTGCTGAAAGTATTGTAAAAAAAGCTCAGGATAAAAATCTACTTAAGATAAATATTCATAATCTACGAAACTGGACCAAGGATAAACATAAAACCGTAGATGACAGACCTTATGGCGGCGGCAAAGGTATGGTATTAATGATAGAACCTGTTTTCCTGGCCTTACAAAAACTTTCCTCAAGAAAGATTTATCCCCAGCTAAAACCAAGCAAAACCGAACAAATCATCCTCTTAACCCCTCAGGGAGAGGTTTTTGGGCAAAACAAAGCAAAAAGCCTGAGCAAGTTCAAGCATCTTATTTTTATCTGTGGCCATTATGAAGGATTTGACGAAAGGATAAAAAACTTTGTTGACCAAACCCTGAGTATCGGCAACTACATCCTCACCGGAGGCGAACTGGCCAGCATGGTTGTAGTCGACAGTATTGCCAGACTTATTCCGGGGGTTTTGGAAGAAGAAGCAATTAAAAAAGAAAGCTTTCGCGAGATTAAGCTAAACGATAAGAAGGTAAAAATTCTTGACTATCCTCAATATACCAGGCCTGAAAAATTTAAAGACTTAAAGGTTCCCCAGATTCTTTTATCCGGCAATCATAAAAAAATAAACGAATGGAGATATCAAAAAGCTCTGGAAAATACTAAAAAAAGAAGGCCCGATCTGCTTGAAAACTAACTCTTAAGCTGTTTTTTCATCTTCTGCAAAGCCTCGTCTATATCCAGCATTTTAACCCCCAACTCCTGCTCTATTTTTTTATTATCAAGGGCTGTATTTATCTGCCTTGGCCTTGAATTTGGTTCTGTTTTTAAATATTTTTTTAAACTGGCCCTACAAACCAAATCAGAGTCAAGATTAAAAGTTTTGGCTGTTTTTAATCCTAACTCATAAGGAGAAAGACTGGAAGAACCAACACAATGATAGATCCCCTGCGGTTTTTTCTTTAAAGCTGCCCCAACAGCCCCAGCAATATCATCAATAAAGGTCGGCGTAATAATCTGATCATCAAAAAGAAACGTTTTTTCTTTTGCTTCCAGCTTATTTTTGATCTTTCTTACCAAGTCAAGTTTAATTTTTGGTTCAAGACCAACCTCGGCAGGCTTAGCTTTAAAAGGAAAAGCAATTCTTAAAATACTGTTTTTAACCCAACTGTGCTTGATGATTTTTTCGGCCAGGTATTTGGTATAACCATACCATTCAATCGGGTCAGGCTTATCTTTTTCATTGTATTTTTCGCCATTTTTTTGTTGTCCGTTAAAGATAAAATCAGTTGATATATGAATTAAATATTTTTCAAACTCAGAAGCAACATGAACAATATTATTACTCCCTTCAACATTAACCTTATAACAAACGCCATTTCTGTTCCCTCTTTCTTTCCAGCAAATATCAACGTCAGTAAAAGCAGCCAAGTGTAAAACCGCCTCCGCCTGAGGATACTTTTTCATTTCTTTTCTTAAAAGACCAAGATTAGTAATATCAACACCTGTTTCCAGGCCAAAGTTAATAAATTCATACTCTTTGCCTAAAAGTTCAACAATTCTGGAGCCAACCAATCCGGAAATACCGGTTCCAATAACTTGTTTTTTCATTTTGTTTAAATATTTAAAGTTATGATTTTACCTTTTTTAAAGGAAGTTTAAGATCTTTTCTAATCATGTTCCAGGAAAAATAAGAACCGTCTTCAAGTTCAGCCTCGGTAAAAGGCACTCTTCCCTCTTCTTGAGGATCATATAAGGCATTGGGAAAGTTTAAAATCATAGCCTTATCTTTACTGGCAACTAAAAAGCAGTGCAAAACATTTTTGGGAACCAAAAGATTAAAGTAACCAGCTTCTTTTTTCCACTGCCCCATTTTAAAAAGATTCAGCTTTTTATAAGTAGGTGAATACTTTCTGGGGTCAAGCAGAGCTACCACAATTTTTCCCAAAGGAACAACAAATCTATCTACCTGTTTGGTTGGATGAAGATGCCATCGATCTTCATCTCGGGCCACATTACCGTCAGTTATGGAAAAATAGTTCTGGGTAAAAGGATATTTATCAGGATCATAAATCTCATTCCAGTTTGTCTTTAAAGTTTCTACCAAAATACCTCTTGGATCTTTGTTCACCTTTAAAGGATGAACTTTAACATCCTTTATTAACTTGTAGTCAGCAAGTTTAGTTAAATCAAAATAATTAAGTTTCATTTTTCCTCCATCGCTAGATTTTTATGATACCATTTTTGATAATATTTCTGATAATCTCCAGACTTAACTGTCCTCCACCAGGCCTCATTTTCCCTGTACCAGGCAACTGTCTTTTCAAGATAAACTTCAAAATCAAATTGGGGCTGATAACCCAGTTCTTTTTTAGCTTTAGACCAGTCAATAGCATACCGGATATCATGACCAGGCCTATCCTTCACCAAGGTTAAAAATTCAGGGCTTTTTCCTAAAATAGAGCAAATCTTTTCAGCTACCTTAATATTAGTAACATCATCGGTTAAACCGCCTATAAGATAAGTTTCTCCCACCTTGCCCCGCTGTAGAACCAAATCAATGGCCCGGCAGTGATCTTCCACATAAAGCCAATCCCTCATCTGCTTACCATCACCATAAATAGGTACTGATTTTTCTTCCAAAAGATTTGTTATTGTCTGGGGAATAAACTTTTCCGGAAACTGATAAGGACCAAAGTTATTAGATGTGTTTGTGGTCGTAACAGGAAGGCCAAAGGTTTTAAAATAGGAACGAACCAAACAATCTGCTCCAGCCTTAGAAGCTGAATAAGGACTATTAGGTTTTAAGCAGGATTTTTCGGAAAATTTTTCCGAAGAGTTAAACTCAAGAGTCCCAAATACCTCATCAGTGGAAATATGATGGAAACGCTTGACTTTATGCTTTAAGGCTGATTCCAACAGTACCTGAGTCCCCAAAACATTGGTCTTAACAAATACTTCCGGACCCATAATAGATCTATCAACATGAGATTCAGCGGCAAAATGAACCACCGCCTCAACCTCTGCCACAACCTTGTCAACCAAATTTTTATCACTGATATCTCCCTTAACAAAAGAATAGTTTGGATTATCTTGAACAGACTTTAGATTTTCAAGATTGCCGGCATAAGTTAAAACATCTAGGTTAATGATTTTATCCTGAGGGTGATTTTTAAGCCAATAAAGAATAAAGTTTGAGCCAATAAATCCGGCTCCGCCCGTAACAAGCAACTTCATATTAACTCCTTTTTAAGAATGTTTATCTGCTATAGTGCAGGCTCCATATGATTCAGGTTTAGTTTTGGCAATATAACCATTGCCGGTAACCATTCCCACTACTTCTTTAATCATATCCCTTGTTTCTCCGGTTCTGCCAACATCAATATGAATTTCAAGCTCATAGTTTTTTTCACCATTAAGCTGTTTGTTTAAAATGGGTAAAAATTGGGAAGCAAGATCAAGGGAAAATAAAGTTTCTGTATAAATTTTATCCCTCAGAGAGTTGGGCTTTCTTCTTTTTTGCCGCTGATAAAAGTAACGGCCACCTTTGCCCACTTTATGAACCACAATAGCTCCGATTAAACTCAACTCTTTTTTCCCATTAAGACGGCGTTCGTGAGAATCACTGCCAATAACCACCCGATAAGAACTATCAGTGTCTGTTTTAATAAATTTGGCTATTTCTGTGCTTACTCTTCTTAGGGTTAATCTGCCTAAATTAGGGTTTTCAAACACAGCCTTTAGACTATTCACAATTTATAAATTATACCTCAATTAAAACCTTAATTAAAGCAACTTTAACCAAAGTTTAATCTTAAAAAAGCTGGCTAAAACTAGCCCTTAACCGCCAAGACTGCTTTTAACTTTTGCTTGTGATAACGATTATGTTCTTTCACTAGACTCATNNATCCTGAATCGGCCCGCCCAAAACAACAATAACAATATAAACAAAACTAACCAGCATATTTAAGGCTGATATTGCCGTAGCCCGGTACTGAGACAAAAACTCTTTATTGGTATAACGGTCAAGAATGGCAAACCTGGAACTGCCGCAAAGCATAACCCCTAAAAGCAGTACTGGAGCCAGCCAGGCTTTGGTTACAAAAAATCCAGGTAGCAGACTTAAACTTAAAATTAAAGGTAAGCCCAGATAAACTCTTTTTCTGGTTAACAACAAGCCTTCTTTCTCCATTAAAACAAAAATAATTAAAGAGTTTAAGAGAAAAAGAGAACCAAACACCCAGCTTAATTGAACTTCAGTAAAACCAAAGTCTTTAGCAAAGGCCAGGTTAAAATGAGTTAAACAAACCCAGGTTATGCCACCAAGTAAAGTATAATATAAGGACAGTTTTTTTAAGTAACTGCTTTTAAAAAGCTGAGCAAAGCCCAGTTTCGTCTGAGAAAGATAGGAAGTTAAACTAAACTTTTCCGAATCAATTTTAGGCTCAACTTTTAAAAAGACCAGAAAAATAATTGACACCTGAATTAAACCAGTTAAAAAATAAGGCAGACCGATCCAGATATTATATAAATAACCTCCTAACAAAGTGGCTACTACCAATCCCAACCTATAAATAAAACCTGTTCTGCCCATGTAGCGTGAATAAAAGTTTTCTCTTTTAAGTTCTTTCAGCGTATCAAAAACCAAGGCTGTATCAGCTCCTGAAATTAAAGCTTCACCCACTCCTCTAGCGATAAAAACAATAGCAAAAGGCCAAAAACTGGAAGAAAAACTAAGATAAATATTAAAAATTCCGATAATAAACCACCCCAGCATAATTGTTTTTCTTCTGCCTAAAAGGTCTGCTAAAGCTCCGGTCGGCAGTTCTAAAAAAAGAGTGGTTGCCAAAGCCAGGGCGGTTAAAAAAGCCAGTTGAGTAAAGTTTAAAACTCTGGTATAAAAAGCTACCCAAATAGGTATGGCAAAAGACAAAGCAGAGGTAAAGCTGGTAAAATAACCAAGTTTAATATTCCTTTCCAGCTTTTTTTTATAGCTCATTTTTCAAAGGTCTGGGCTGAAAACCTGCCTCCTCAAGTAAGGGAATCAGAAACTCAGTAGGAAGACCGTGGGTTAAGCCTGTCAGAGAACCTGAAATTCTGCTTATCATGCTTAAAACATAAGTTTCCGAAGGCGCATAAGCTGCCGCCCACTGTTTAACAGGAAATTTTTTAACATAAAGTTCAATTTCTGTTTTATAAAACTTTCTAAAAGTGAGGTTGGTAACCGCTGTTTGTAAAAATCTTTTCCTTTTTAAAGTATCCAGATAACAAAAACCCGTAAAGCAAGTTGCCTGGTTTCCAGAAAGCTTGGCAAGCTGAAATCTGGCTTCAGCTAAGCTTTTGGGTTTTTCCAAAATTTTAGTCTTACAAACAGTATAGGTATCACAGGCAACAATAAAACCCTGATGGCGCTCTGCTACTTTCAAAGCTTTTCCTAAAGCTATTTTTTTAGCCCTTTTAGCCACATCCTTTTCTTTAATCTCATCTTCTTGAAAATCAGACACCACAACCTTAAAAGGAATACCTAGAGTTAACAAAAGATTTTGTCTGTTTTTTGACCCAGAGGCTAAAATTATTTTTTTCATTCTTAATTTATCTTAGCACCATTGTTAATATCAAGGCAAATACCATTTATATACTCAGGTGAATTGGTTCCCAACCAGTAAATGGCCTCTGCCACCTCTTCGGGTTTGGCTATTCTGTTAAGAAAACTTCCTTTTTTAAGTTCTGCCACTCTTACCGAAGGGATGGTAGCAAGCATTTGAGTATTGATGGGACCAGGAGCTACGGCATTTATAACTAAGCCTTTGGGACCCAAAAGTTTGGCAAAACTCTTGGTAATATTAATCATTCCCGCCTTAGTCACGCCATACCAGATATCAGGATGTCCTATATGTCCGGCAATAGAAGCCACATTAACAATCCTTCCTTTGCCTTTTTTTAACATATATTTACTAACTTCCCTTATTAAAGCTACCGGAGTTTGAATATTTAAAGCAATTATCTTCTCCATTTTTTCCTGGGAATAATCAGTAAAGGGCAAAGAGTTCATCATTCCGGCGTTGTTAACCAGACAATCAACTTGGCCAATCTTTTTTACCAACCCGGGAATATCTTTAAAGTTAGTGAGATCATATTCCAACACCTTTATTTTCTTATCTTTTAATTTAAAACCAGAAAAATCTCGGGCAACGACATTCACCTGAAAGCCTTCGGCCAAAAACTTTTTTGTCACCGCCAAACCAACTCCTTTGTTTCCCCCTGTTATTAAAACTTTTTTCACTTATCCTCCTTTAAAAAA
>DBQG01000024.1:18706-24679 GCA_002305125.1 Patescibacteria group bacterium UBA1400
TGTTTTTTTCATAAACACTTAAAGTAATTAATTTAAGGCCTTTTATCTTTTTTTTAGCTTCTGCTAAAGTTGTCTGAACAAGAGCGCGTCCAACCCCGCTTCCTCTAAACTTTTTAGCCACAAAAATACCCATACTGGCAATATGTTTTGATCTATCCCTTGATCTGGTATTCCTATCTACGCTGCAGGTAGCAACAAGTTTTTCTTCAATAAAACAACAAAGAAAAACTTTATCTCCCAGCTCCATGTTTTTAAACCAATCAGCAAAATAATTAGCCTCATCTTTTCTATTAAGCTGTTTTCCTGATAAAGTAATAAAAGTATCTTCTGCAGATAATTTATTAATATAATGCATATGAGCATCCAAATCCTGCCACTGGGGATAACGAATCACAGCCTGCTTGTCATTTTTAGCGACAAAAGTTTTAATAACTTTACCTGGAATAAAATTTGTCATGCCACTATTTTAACAAATTTTTACCTTCAAATGGAGAAAAACCCTGTTTTAAAAGGTTTTTAAGGGGTAAAAATAAGGGTGATGGTAATTTTTGCCAGGAAAACCAGGCCCACTCTTCGCACTTTAAAGGTTCCTTTACCCTGGCTTTACCAGAAGCAAAATCAGCTAAAATAAAAAGAGTAAGATAGTGTTTGTTTTCTTCCACAAAAATATCATTGGTATAAGGACCTTTATTGATGTTTTTAATCTTAATTCCCGCCTCCTCCCATACTTCCCGCTTAGCACAGGAATACAAGCTTTCCCCAAAATCTAAATGACCTCCGGGAAAGTTCCAAGTGAAAGCACCATGAGATCCTTTTCTTTTTCCCAGTAACACAAATCCGGACCTTCTGACAATAACGCCCACTCCGACCCTGGGATAAATAGTTTGTTTTACCATAAGCTAATAATAACATAAATTTTATCTTCCCCTATTCTTCTCTATTGCTTTTATATGTAATTTATGTGTATATGTTATAATATAGGACGTTATGCCAGAAACAAGAGAATACCAATATAAAGATTCTTCCTTTAGTGGAGAAATGCGCATCAACATATCTCCAGGCCTTATTACAATTAGCCATGCAAACGGTAATGGCGATGCTTCAGCTTGTCTAAAAGCCACTCCGCCGGAATTAGAGCTTCTACATTATATCTACCTGCAACATCCTATTGATTTAGAGGGTGAAGAAGAACGGGCATTAGCTACTGATCTAAGAGAAAGAAACCGGGTAAACGGAACTCCACCAACCTTAGAAGAACTTTTAGGCATTGCTCTGCAAGCAGTGGTAGTTCAGGAAATAGGATACAGAGGTGTTACTAGCCAATGGGAAAAAATGAATGGTACAGAAAAAATTCCCGGCAGCTTGTTTTAAACTTTTCTTTTTTTCCCAATTTCTTTTGATTGCTCTGGAAAAAAAGCTGGGCAATTAACCGTTACATATTCTAATTTTCCTTCAACGGCAAATTTATTTTTCCTTGGTACAAAAACCACGTCTTTTTTACTAACTTCAAAAATTTCACTTCCGGCAAAAATCTTTCCCGAACCCCTTAAAACATAAATAACAAAATCACATTCCCTTTCGTAAAGAAAAATGTTTTTTCCCTGAGGATGCCTGCCATTTACAACCATAACTCCCAGATCCATTTTTTTAGTAGACGTTGGGTATTTATAAATAATTTTAGTTCCAAAACTTATAACTGCTGCCTGCTTAAAAGTATATTTTTTAGGCTTCATGCTACCTTTCCCACAGTTTCCTCATGCTTTTCTTCCCAGGCAGGAGCTGTAATTAAAATCATTTTCATTTAATCCCGGCTTTATTAAAAACAGTCGTTTTGTCTTTTGTAATTTTCATTTATTTAAACTTTCTGTCAGCAACAAAACCGATAACAGTTCCTCCCAAAATACCTATACCTACAATCGGTAAAAAAGCTTTGGTAATAATCCCATCAGGAAGGCTCAAAAGTAGTCCCAGCAAAAAACCTTTTTGCCAGTTTTTAAAAGGCAAATCAATTAAAACAACCAAAAAACCAATGGTAAATCTGTTTATAAAAGCGCCTATTAAAGCCAGATTTTTGTCAACAAGCTCCAAGGGAAGCATTGCTAGAATATCTAAAAAACCAAAAATAAAACCGGCTGATAAGGAAAATTTAAGCTTTTTTGTCATTAATTTTAACTATAAAATAAATTTATCAAAAAACCAACCCATTATTCCTTACCATCTTTAACTGACTCATACAAAGCTCCATTTGTTACCCCTCTTTTAATAATAAAACCCTTATCCTGTAAAAATTTTAAATCATATCTTAACATCCTGGAAGAAACAGCCATAAACCTGCGTCTTAAAAAATTAAAAGAAACAGTACCGTGATCCTTAATTGTCTGTAAAACTTCATATCTTCTGGGAGATAAAGTTTGCTCTTTCACTTTTTCCATCTTTTTCTTTTCCATATGTTTCCTAATATTTCCATATAATTCCTAATTAAAATAACCTCTCTTTGCTTATTTTTTCTCTTACTTTCCCTTTAGTTATTTTCCCAATATTCTTCTGCTTCCTGCTCCATTTTATCCAACCTCGTATAATAATCCGGAAATTCATTTAAATGGGCCAGGGCAATTTTACCGGTTGTCAAAGGATCGTCATTAGAGACATTGGTATGAGGATCAACCAGTCCATGCTCCAGTTCCACATCCATCCCCCTTCTGAACTGCTCGACATCAAACTTATCCCATCTAATTCCCAACTGCTCACCTATTTCTTTAGCCGTTTGAAAAGTAAAAGTTTTTTTACTCATCATCCCTCCTTATTAAAAATTTTATAAACTTAATTACTTTTTGGCCAAACAGGTTATCCAGTCAATATCAGGTCTGGAATCTGTTTGCCTGCCCAATCTTTTTTCTAATTTTAAAATGATAAAACCCGTCTCCTGCAATAAATCTCTTAACTCCTTTTGAGAAAAAAGCTGAAAAAAACGGGAACTGTTAAAAGAGTATTTATCTTTCAAAAGTTTAAACTTCTCTTTTCCTTTTTTGGCTTTAACGGTTATAAATAAAAGACCATTCTTTTTTAAAACTCTTTTAAATTCCAGCAAAGCCTGCTTAACTTCTTTTAAACTTTGAAGGTGATGCAAACAGGCTTGAGCAAAAACACCGTTAAAATAATTGTTTTCAAAAGGCAAACTTAAAAGATTAGCCTTAAAAAAACTAATATCGGGGTTTTCTTTTCTAGCTATTCTTAGCAAACCCACCGATAAATCCACCCCCACCACCTGAAAACCTTTGTCTTTAAAAAGTCTGCTGTCTCTTCCGGCAGCACAACCAACGTCCAAAACCGATCCATTTTGAGGGAGCAGGGAGATAAATTTATAAGTATCAGGTCTTATTTTGTTCTTTATTATCTGGGCATAAGCAGAAGCATTATTGTTATACCATTTTATAGTCTCTTCAAATCCTTTTTTATCCTTCATTAACTCTTATTTTAACAAAAACTATCATTTTAACAAAAGCTCTTCTTTTTACAAAAATTAACAAAAAAGAAGTTTTAAGGAAAAAGGTGTTAAAAGAAAAAGAGTGTTTTTACTTTAGTAAGAACAGTTATTGAAATAATCCTGAAGAAACCTAACCTTATCAGGCCAAATCGTCTGCCAATCATCCTGAAGAACACCGCCAGTATCTCCTGAGTTGGGATTCCAGCTCCAGTAAAAAGAGTTACAGATATTCTTACTCTTAAACCAGTCTTTTAGTGAGTCCTGCCAGATTTTGTCTTTAGGGTCGCCGCCATTACCATACTTTCCGCCCCATTCGCCCGGCACAAGAGTAAATCCTTGACCGGCAAGGTAGCCAAAATGCTGTTCCCAAATAGCCGGCATATTTTGAGGAAAAGATGGATCATTAAAGTAACCCTGAACATAAACATCAGGACCATAAACGTGAGGAGACAATACTAATTTATTGGCGGGAATTGACTGACTACTACAAGGATAACAAGCCTGAGGTTCCAAATTGCCCCCCATCCAATGTCCCGTTCCTTGAGAACAAGTGGGATTTTCCTGAACTCCCTGAACAAAAATTAAAAGATTAGGGTTTGTCTGCAAAACTGCTTGACCGGCTTTCTCTGCTGCCATTTTCCAATCCAATGCTTGATTATTGCTTCCCCAATTAGCCTGACCATGAGGTTCGTTTTTTATATCAATACCCATAAAGTAAGGCAGGTGCTTGTATCTTTCGGCAATAAACTTAAGATCAGCAATCCATTGCTCTTCAGAATAGTTATCTGCATACCAAAGCTCTTCAATCTGGCTGCAGCTTATGTTGTGATGATCAAGCAAAACATAAATCTGCTGTTTGTTAAACTCTTCCATAAACTTATCCAATACCTGAAGACTATTTAAGTTCTGTAGATCAGGATTAAGATCATAATTGATGGAGTCAGTAGCTACGCCCTTTAAAGTACTAGGACAAAAAGGCACTCTTAGGGCATTAAATCCTGTCTGCTTAATTTGGGACGTCATCTCCTGCCAGTTTCTCAACCATAAACCATGAGGAACATGCGTTCCTGTTTCAAAACCAAACCAGGAAACTCCCCTAAACTGAATCTTGGCATTATTGTAAAAGATACTACCATTGCTTACCTGATAACCCTGTCCGTTAACAGGAGGATTAACCGAGGCCGAAGGAGAAGGGGTTGGTAAAGAAGTAGGAACAACAGAAGGTTTGGGACTAGATTGCCCGCCAATCATTATATCGGTGAAAACAGCCCTGCCGCCCGCTGATCCGGTTTTATCCTGAATAATGATCCCTCCCAAGTTTAATCCGGAAAAGGAAGCAAGAGAAAAAACAAACTCTTCTCCGGAACCGGAAAAACTAAGTTCTGTTGCCTGATTATTTCCATTTTCATCAACCAGTAGGATTTTATAGTTGTTAATATCATTAACTTTTGCCCTAAAAGTCAGGCTATCACTGCTTTGAATCGTAAAAGATTTATTAGTATGCAAATATAAACCGGCCCAGGGCTGCTGAGTTTCAAACAGAATTGATCTTCCCCAGGAGCCATCCTGATAATCCAGATTTACACTTCCTCCCCAGGACCAGTTCTCCCAGTCCTGAGCTAAACCATTTTGAAAAACAATAACACCACTAGTTACGGGCAAAGTAGTAGGTGTAGAAGTAGGTGTAGGTGTTGGCAAAACAGAAGCACTAGAACCGGATGGTAATGGGGTAGGAGTTGGTGAAGGAGCGGTTTCGGCCGTGTCCTGTAATTTTACTTCATCAAGAAAAAAGGCAGGCTTGTTTCTTCCTTCAGTTTCTTGAAAAGCAAAACCGTCAATACCTGAAACCCCCATATCTTTTAGTAAAGAAAGAGGAAGAGAATAATCTTTCCATTGATCTGCCATAGATTTTCCGCCGAACTCCGACAACTTAATAGTTTTAACCACTTCATTTTGTTTATAAAAATGAAGATAAAAATCAGAGTAGCTGTCAAAAGAAAAAAGGGAAAAGTTTAAGAAAGCAAATTTCCCCAAATCCACGGTCTGACCGGCTCTAAAATATAAGCCTCCCCATGATTGAGGTGAAAAATAAACCGCTTTTGTTCCTGATTTGACAATATCAGTACTGTTAAAATAAACCTCTGTATTCCAGGACCAGTTTTGCCAATCCTGACTTAGGCTATCATCAAAAATAACTAAATCCTGAGCACCAAAAACGTTTTTAACTAAATAAGATGGTCCCACCAACAGGGTAAAAACTAAAAATAGCTGCAGGCAAAGATTGATAATTGGTTTTTTGAGCAGGTGTTGTAACATGGGCAAGTCGGCATAATAACAAACCCAATTTTCAATGTCAAGCCCTTTTTTCTTTTCAACTAAAGCTCAAGTACCGATTTACTCTAACCTGCCGGTATTAATAATGGCATTATTATTACTAAAATCAATCTCCCAAAGATTTTGTAAATAATTTTCTTTTAAAGCCAAGCCAA
>DBQG01000024.1:24827-25545 GCA_002305125.1 Patescibacteria group bacterium UBA1400
TGCTGATCATTAAACCAAAAGTAATCCAAACTAATCCGCCAAGGAATTCTTAAGGCATCATAAGAATAAATCGTATTATCCAACCCAAACTCATCTCCGTCATCTTCCTCCACCTCTCCATCCTGGTTAATAAAACACCAGTTGCCGGGAAGCTGGTTCTCATCATTATAAGAAGTGCACTGGTCTAAAAAATAATAAGAATCATCCACCAACAAAGACCAGTCAACCTCGGGTTGAGCCTGGGCAAAAATACGAAAAGCGTAAGGGGCAAAATAAGAAGGATTAACAGCCAAAAGCCCCTGTTTATCTACCCAGTTACCAGCCAAAAGCAGTTTTCTACCGTCTACTGTTACCGTTTCTTTTTCCCAAATGTCAGTTAAAATCAATTCTGCCTCCTGTAAAAACTCTTCTTCCTGCCAAAGTTTGGAGGCAAAAAGCAAACTTAAAGCAATATCAATATCGGCATCAGCCGCTGAGGCTTCATCGGCAATGCCATTTTCACTTTCACCTGCCAACCAGGAAAATAAATAACTGTCATATGATCCTTGAAGATTGTCTTTAGTCCAGTTCCAGACTCTGACAAAGGTTTCCTTATCATTCATCCACACAGCTCTAAGCAAAGCATAAGATTGTCCTTCCGAAGTGGTAAAAGGCTGCTGCTGAGGATCAATCACCTGCCCTGAAGGCAGGATAAACTTCCTTTTATACCATTCCCAGC
>DBQG01000039.1 GCA_002305125.1 Patescibacteria group bacterium UBA1400
TATTTAAAGCAATGGTGGATAAAATACCCAGAAAGATAAAAAAGGGTGTTTGTAAAAAACGGATACTGTTAAATCTAAATAGTTTCCACAACAGAAAAAAACCCAGGATATAGGTTATTGACCAGGGAATTAAAAGTTCTTGCAAAGTGTTTTCTTTTTTATTTTTTAAGATGAAAAAGGAGCCAAGCAGGCTTAAAATTAAAGTTGGACCCACCCCTATTACAAATTCAAGAAAGCTTATTTGTGAAGAAAGATTGTAATTAAGGTCAACAGGAGACAGCAGGTTCCAGGGATGAAGATGGCTTTGTTTGTAGAGATAGAGCAAGGGAAGAGAGGTTATAAAAACATAAAAGGTTAAGATGGCCGGTTTTTTAATAGATGTGTCTTTATTTTTCAGAAAATTTAAGATCAGATAAAAAGGAAAAGATAGATAAAAAATAATTATTACGGGTGGGTGGATAAAACTGGTTAAAAAACCAAACAGCAGAGCTAAGGTCAGGTTAAGCACTTTTCTTTTACTTTCTTTTTTTGTTTTCTTTATGTTTGTTTTAAGCACTTTTGTTAAAAACAGGAAGGATAAAATCAAAAAGCAAAAACTGAAAAGATAGTGGTGGTAATAACTTGATCTTTCGAAAACTCCAAGCGGCGACCATAAATTAATGAGTTTGGCCAAACTTAAACCAACGCTGGTTGAAAAAAAAGCCAGAACAAAGGCAGATAATCTTAAACTCTTTTTTTTAAATATTTTGCTAATTAAAAGATATGTCAAAAGTAGAAAACTCAAAGACAGAATTAACCTTGTTAAATGGAAAAACAACATGGGCGGCAGGGGAAATATTCTACTTAATTGTCCCAGAAGCACATATTCAAGTCGAATCAAACTTGGTTTAGAGATAATGGTTGAGGTTATTTTAGCCACTCTTGCAAAATGGCCTAATCTGCCTTGTTGAAAAGAGATATAGTTGCCAAAAAAATCAGGAGGAAAACCATAACTGCCCAAAAAAACCCTGTCCTGACTGCTTAAAAATTGCCAGAGAAGAGGAAGGTAAGATAAACTTATTAAAACCAAAATCAGGATTATTAAAACAAGCTCTTCTTTTTTAAAAAGGTTTATGATGTTTTTTAAATAGAGAATAATTTTTTTTAGGTTAAGCATTGTTTTTAAACGCAGGTTTTATATTTTAATTGTATAATATTTTCAACATGTTTAAATTCGTAACTGTAGTTTTGCCTTGTTTAAATGAAGAAGAAACAATAGTTTTTTGCATTAAAAGGGCATTTAAAGGCCTTAAAAAAGCCAGGGTAAAAGGAGAGGTGCTGGTGGTTGATAACAACTCCTCGGACAGATCTTTTAAACTGGCTCTGTCGGCCGGAGCAAGAGTGATTAGGGTTAAAGAGAAAGGTTATGGAAGTGCTTGTCTGCAGGGAATAAAACAGGCTAAGGGCGAGGTAGTGGTGCTGGGGGACAGTGACGGTACTTATAATTTTTTAGAAATAGGAAAACTTTTAAAAAAACTTGAGCATTGTTCTTTAGTGTTAGGTTCCAGATTAAAAGGAAGGATGGCCAAAGGAGCCATGCCTTTTTTACACCGTTACCTGGGAACTCCTTTATTAAACTTGTTTTTAAAACTTTTTTATAAGATTAAAGTTTCTGACAGTCAGTCCGGTTTCAGAGCTTTTGTAAAACAGGAGATTGCAGGTCTAAAACTTAAGACTTTAGGCATGGAGTTTGCCTCAGAAATGCTGGTCCGGGCAGGACAAAAGGGACTTGTAATTGGCGAGACAGGGGTTAGCTATCAGGTGAGAAAAACCGCCTCTAAACTTTCTCCTTTAAAAGATGGCTGGCGGCATATGCGTTTTTTACTGCTTTTTGCACCTACCTATCTTTTTTTAGTTCCCGGAGGTTTATTATTTTTACTGGGAATGCTGGGAATGATTTTTTTATCCTGGCAAAGAGTTTTTTTGTTTGGACATGGTTTTGATGTTCACTCTTTGCTTATTTCAAGCTTTCTGGCCTTACTTGGTTTTCAGGTTATTATGCTGGGTTTTTATGCTAAAGTTTACTCTTGGCTTACGGGCTTTACTTTTCAGGGTAAGCTTTTATCAGTTCTTGTAGCTGTTTTTAAATTGGAAAAAGGTATTTTAGTTGGTATTTTATTTTGTTTGTTGGGTATTTTAGTTGGGTTATTTTATCTGGTGCCTTGGATTAAAAAAGGCTTTGGCGAACTTGAGGCGATCAGGCCGACTATTTTTGCTATTACTTTTATTATCTTAGGGGTTCAGATTATTTTTTCTTCCTTTTTTCTGTCTATTTTAGGGATGGAGAAAAAGCGGGAGGATTAAAAAAAGGAGTAGGTTTAAAATGAGGGGAGAAAAAGTTTTAAAAATAATAATTTTAAAATATGAAAGTTTTAAAAAATTTTATGATTAAATCCTGTTGTTATTGTTTGGGTGATTTAAAAAAAACTCCCCAGGGGTTTATTTGTTTAAGTTGTAAAAAAAAGTACCGAACGGAAAAAGGTATTTTAATCATGAAGTCTTTTGAAGGTAATAAAAAAGACAGCCTTTTACAAAAAGATCTTCAGTTTAGTCAAAAATATGTTTTTTTTGTTAAAAACCTAAAATTTAACAAAAGAATTAGAAATGAGTTTTATAAACAAGAAGAAGAGTTTTGTGACCGGGAAGCTGGCTTAAGTCTGGCCGGCAGGCTGGTTGATAAAAAAGCCTTGGAAACTTTTGTTAAACTTAGCAAGCTTGATTTTTCCGGCCTTAATATTTTAAATATTGGCTGTGGAGGCGGCAAAGAAGCTTTATGGCTTTTTAAAAAAGGAGCCGGTCAGATAGTTTGTTTGGACGTTTCCTTGTCCTTTTTAAAGCTAGCAAAAACCAGATTAAAAGGAAAAAAGGCAAGTTTTGTTCAAGCCAGGGCAGAAAGACTTCCTTTTAAAGATAATAGTTTTGACCTGGTTTTTTACATGGGAACCCTGCATCATTTAAAAGACATAGCTTTGGGTTTAAAAGAAGCTGTAAGAGTTGGGAGAAAAGTAGCTATTTTAAGCGAGCCAACTTCTAAAAAACCGGTAGCTAAAATTTTAAGCAGTTTACACTGGAATACAGAATATGATGGCTTGACCACTAAAAGGATTGATCAGCAGGAGGTTGGAAAAATTTTTCAGGATCTTGGCCTTAAGGTAAAAACAAAAACCAATTTTATCTGGTTTCCTTTTCCCATGGTCTCCAAACTTTCCTTTTTAAATTTAAAAAATAACAAATTATTTTTAAGCCTTTATTTTAAGTTTTTAGCTTTACTGGATATGCTTTTTCCTTTTTTGGGTCATAATCTAACAGTTTATGCTTATAAAGATAAAGATTTTAATTCAGATTAAAAAATGAAAATAGCTTTTGTTAACTCGCCATTTTTAAAAAATTATTCCCGGGCTCAGCGTAGCCCCGGAGTTACCAGGTCAGGCACTTTATATTACCCTTATTGGCTGGCTCTTGGCGCCGGTTTTTTAAAACAGCAGGGTTTTGAGGTTTTTTTATTTGACTTTATAGCTAAAGATTTTACGGACGTTAAGGCTTTGCAGGCTTTAGAAAAATTTGCTCCGGATCTGGTTGTTATAGAAACCAGTACGCCCAGCATTTTTGCAGACTTTTCTTTTACTTCTAAGATAAAAAAAAGACTTCCCGGAGCTTTTTTACTGTTGGTTGGAACCCATGTGTCAGCTATGCCTGAGTGGAGTTTAAAAACATGTCTGCAGGCCGACGGGGTTTTGTGTGGTGAGTATGAGGCGGGGGTACTGTCTTTGGCCAGGGTGTTGGAAAAAGGAGGCAGGGAAAAAGATTTAAACAGAGTTAAAGGGCTTGTTTTTAAAAGCAGCAGGGAAGGGAGAATAGTTGCAAATTCCAGGGTTGAGTTTTTACATGATCTTGATAAACTGCCTTTTGTTTCCGAGATTTACAAACAATTTTTAAAAGTTGAGGATTATTATTTTGCGGCTGCCTGCTGGCCCATGGTTATGGTTATTGGGGGCAGGGGTTGTCCTTATGGTTGTTTTTACTGTCTTTATCCTCAGGTTATGCATGGGTTAAGGTATCGTCAGCGATCGGCAGAAAACTTAGCTGCAGAATTTGCCTATATTGAAAAAAATCTTCCTCAGGTTAAAGAAGTGGTGCTGGAAGATGACACTTTTACGGTGGATAAACAAAGAGTCAGGCGATTTTGTAAGTTTTTGTTAAAACAAGGCAGTAAACTTGCCTGGTCTGTTAACGCCAGGGTGGATTTGGACTTAAAAACAATGATGTTAATGAAAAAAGCAGGTTGCAGGCTTTTAATTGTGGGTTTTGAATCCGGAGAGCAACGGGTTTTGGATGGAATGGATAAAAAAATTAAGGTTGAAGACTCTTTTGCATTTATGAAAAGGGTGAAGAAGGTGGAAGTCTTGGTTCATGGCTGTTTTATGGTTGGTAATCCCGGAGAAACCAGGCAAAGTATGGTAAAAACCCTGGCCTTTGCCAAAAAACTTGATCCTGACAGCGCTCAGTTTTACCCCTTGTTTTTATATCCTGGCACCAGAGCCTGGGATTGGGCAGGCAAGAATGATTTTTTAAAAACCAGGGATTTTTCCCAATGGCTGGATAAAAAAGGACATCAGCAGACTGTTTTGGAACTTCCAGGACTTTCAGGCAGACAAATGGAGGAGTTTTGTAAGCACGCCTACCTTTCTTTTCATTTAAGGCCGGGCTATTTGTTTAAAAAGTTACTGCAGTTTGTGAAAGATCCAGAGGAGGGTAAAAGATCTTTAAGGTCTTTTATAAATTTTTTAGGTTTTAAAAATTAAGTTTAAAAAGGTTTTATGAAGGTAACGATTGCTGTTTGCTGTTTGAATGAGGAAAAAAACATTAAGGATTGTCTTGGGTCTTTACTTAACCAGTCTTATAAAAAAGAAGATACTGCAATTCTGGTGGTTGACAATAATTCTACTGATAGAACTTTGGATATTGTTAAAGCTTTGCAAAAAAAACATAAGAATAGAATTAGGTTGGTTATTAATAAGAGAAAGGGACTGGCTAAAAGCAGAAATATAGCTTTAAATCAAGCAAAAACAAGCATATTGGCATTTATTGATGCTGACTGCCAAGCTCCCGTGGATTGGCTTAAGATTTTGGTGGCAGGGTTTAAAAAAGTCAGCAGGAAAGATAAAAAGCTTGTAGCTGTGGGAGGGAGTAATATTCCTCCTCAAACAACAAGGTTTTACCAGGCTTTAGGGATAATGCTTAATACTTTTTTAGGCAGCAGAGGATCAGTTCAGGCAAAAGTTTATGGTCATGATCACTATGTTAAACATCTGCCCGGATTAAATGTTTTGTATAAAAGAAAGATAATGCTTGAGACAGGGGGATTTGATGAGAGGTTGGGAAGCATTATTGAGGATGAAGATTTAAACTACAGATTTTTGAAAAAAGGTTATCGTTTTTTTTATTTAAAAGACGGGGGAATAGTTCATAAGATGAGGGGGAATTTTAAAGCCTGGGCTAAAAATATGTTTTTATATGGGAGGGGAAGGGTGGCTTTTTTAAAAAAACATCCTGAAAGATTAAACATCTTTTTTTTAATGCCTTTTATTTTAGTGCTGATTTTACCCCTGGCAGGACTTTTTTATTTCCCTTTTATCTTTTTTTATAGTTTGTTTTTTGTTTTAAAAGAAAAGAAAATTTATTTAGTTTCAAGAGTTTATCTTCTTTTTGTAGTAACTCATTTATTTTATGGATTAGGAGAGATTTATGAAGTTTTAATGAAAGACAATGTTAATATTGATCATAAGTTAAACCTTTTTAGTTTATTAAAAAAGAGATACTAATTTTTGTTTAGTTTTAAAAAATATTTAATGCCACTAACTTTTTATTTTAAAAGTATTTTATATTGATCCCATAGTAAATATGAATTATAATATTTACTTATGAAAGAAGGAATGCCAAATAGATTCAGATGGCCTAAGCCCGAGGAAAATGTTCTAATTTGGAATGATAAAGTAACTGATGTTACTCCTTTAGGAGAAGACCATTGGATTGGCTGGAGATGTCCTAAAGAAGGAAGATTGACTCAAAAAACTTTGTTAGTTGGTTCTTCAGCTAAAATGACTCCTGACGGCAAGTTTTGGCGAATTGAAGGAGCTCTTAAAACAGAGTTTGTGAGGATTTCCCCTGAAGCAGAGGCTCCGACATGTGCTCGTTGCGCAACCTTTATGGATTTATTTGAAGACTTGCTTGTTCCTGATGGGTCTCAGGCAATGGATCTTTTATCAAAGGATATGGTAACTTGCGGTCGGCTTCCTCTTCCTGAATATGGTTCTTTAAAGGGAGCTATGACTCTTTTAAGTTGAAACAAACTTAAATTATGTTAAGCTAGAACATGAATATTATCAGCAAGTTTAAGTGTAGAGTTTCTTCAACTCCCAGCTAGCAGTAGCTGTAACTCAGTTTCCGGTGCAAGAAAGGGAATTTGCTATAATATCTTCATGATTACTAAAAAGATTATTTTTACTCCTTTTTCTTCTTATCGTTTTACTTTGGATAAAGCTTCTGGTTCTTTTTTATTTTCTGGCGGTAAGCGTTATATTGATTTTACTTCAGGCTGGAATGTAGTTAATTTGGGTTGGAATAATCCTGAGATTGTGGCTGCCGGAATGTCTAAGATGAAAGGGAATACTTATGTTCCGATGTGGGCTTTGGATGAGGCTCAGGAAAGATATGCTTCTAATTTGCTTTCTGCTTTAGGGTCTGATCTTGGAGTAGTGGCTCGGGCTAATGCCGGGGTTGAGGTGGTGGAGATGGCTTTAAAGACCGCCCGTTTTTTTACTGGTCGGAAAAAGATTTTATCGTTTTATGAACAGTATCATGGCAGCAGTCTTAATGCTTTGTCATTAAGCTATAGGGAAGAGTGGATGGAAAGGCTGTCTGACATAAGATCTGATATCGTTCATCTGGAGTATCCCAATACCTATAGAACCTCAAAAAGCGATAAACAGCTTTTGTTGGAACTTGAGGCTGGTTTGGAGGAAAAGCTTTCTTCCGGGGATGTAGCAGCCGTTATTACCGAAGCGGGAATTATTAGCGGTTTTGGCCATACTTACACGGCTCCTACAGGTTTTATTGAAGTGGTGCGTAAAATAACTAAAAAGTATAAAACTCTTCTTATTTTAGATGAGGTAGGCACAGGATTTTCCAGAATGGGATTTTTATTTGCTTGCCGTCATTTTAAAATTTATCCTGATATGGTTTTATTGGCTAAGGCTATTTCCAATGGTTCGGCTCCGATTGCGGCGATAGCTACTACTCGCGAGGTAGGAGAAGCGACTTGGTCTGGAACTAATCTTCAATCCACTTTTGGCTGGAATCCGGTGGCCTGTGCTATAGCCGATAAGGTTTTAGAGATTCATAAACGGGATAAGGTTTGGAAAATGGCTAAGGAAAAAGGTAAGTATGTTAGGGAGTTGTTAAGGAAGAGGCTGAGAGATAATCCTTTTGTTGGAGATATCAGGGGCTGGGGTTTGGAGATAGGTTTAGATTTGGTTAAGGACAAGAAGACCAAGGAAAAAAACTCCTCTTTAGTTAAAAAAGTAGTTGACAGGGCTTTTGCCAAAGGTCTGCATCTTGTCTGTGATGGAGACAGTAATATTCAGCTTATGCCTCCTTTAACTATAAAGCAGAATGTTTTGGATAAAGGTCTGGATATTTTAATAGAAACAATAGTTAAACTTTCTTAAATGGATGGCAGAAGAAGTTTCTTATTCTCCAGAAAGAACTGCCTATCTTGAAGAAAAACATCGGATGGCTATGGTTTTACATACAGATCACTTTGTTCTTCTTTGCCATCAGAAACTGTCCACTATTCCTATGGCGGGAGCTGCAGCTTACCGGTCTAGACTGGATGAAAATGATGAGGGGATTTTGATTAATTGGGATTATTATCAATCTTCTTTGGGTCAGGATTTTACTGATTGTCTTGATTTTGAAATAGAACATGAGGCTCAGGAGTTATGGTTAATTAAAGGAAAAACAGAGGTTGATCCTTTTGGCCCCGATCATTATGAAGCTATTAGATGTGCTTTGCGGTTAGCTGCTAAAAGGGGAATGCTTGAGCGTTATCTGGAGTTGAAAAGAGCTCAGTTTAAAATGTTTGCTGCTATGGGAGATGACAGGGCTATGGAGGAGCTGGCTTTTTACCGCGAGTTTGCCGATAGTATGAAAAAATGACCTTATTTTATGCTACAATGATTAAATGATTTGGTTTTTAAATGGTAAATATATTCCAAGTCACCTGGCTTTGATTCCTATTGCTGATATAAGTGTGCTTCGGGGTTATGGAGTTTTTGACTTTTTAGTCACTTACAAGCAGAAACCTTTTATGTTAACTGAGCATGTGGACCGGTTGTTTGCTTCAGCCTCAAAAATCGGTCTTAAAGTTCCTTATACCAGGAAAGAGATTTCCGGGTTTGTATTGCGGTTAATAGCTAAGAACAAAGATAAGGCTAAGGACTTTACTCTTCGTTTGGTGGTAACTGGAGGTGTATCTTCTTCCAACCTTTTTCCTGAAGGAAAGGCCAATACCGCTATTTTAATTGAAAAAAGAATGCCTTATCCTGCTTCCTGTTATAATTTCGGTATTAAACTTAAAAGCTTTGAGTATCTGCGCCCTTTTGCCTCTGCCAAACACATTGATTATTTAACGGCAGCCGTGGAAAAAAGGAAAGCTAACAAGGCTGGTTTTCTTGAGGTTTTATATACCTGCGATGGTAGGATTTTGGAGTGTACCACTTCTAATTTTTATCTGGTTCAGAATGGAGTGGTTATTACACCTAAAGCTGATATTTTGCATGGGATTACTAAAAAAGTGGTTTTGAATCTTGCCAGAAAGCATTTTAAAGTTGAGGAGAGGGAGGTTTTGATGTCTGAGCTTTCTTCTGCTTCCGAAGTTTTTATTTCTGCTTCTGATAAAGAGATTATGCCGGTTATAAAGATTGATGGGTTTAAAATCGGCCCTGGGGCTCCCGGACCTGTCTGTCAAAAAATAATGACAGAATTTAAAAAAATCACCCGGTCTTAGGCTTTTTATGAATAAACCCAAATCTTTAAACATTTTATTGAAACTCGTTCTTATTTTTATCCTTCCTTTGTTTTTACTTTTTTTCTTTTATAATTTCTTTTTATTTGTCTCTCATGACTTTAATCCTTATTTTTTACAGATTGATAGGTGTTTGGATGCTGGTAATGTTTGGGATCATCAGGGAAATAGTTGTAAAAAAGCTTCTAAAGCTAGTGTTGGTGTCAAAAACTTTAACTTTCAATTGGTTGATTATGAAGATAAAAGAGGGGTTAGTTTTTCCTATCCTGATATTTTTACTAAAGAGGATTTTTTAGAAACAGATTATTTTTTTGGTGATGTTACCGGTTTAAACCTTATCAGTTCAGCTTCGGCAGTTTTCAGCAAACCTAATACCAGGGTTAAATTTGCAGTGTTTTTGCTGCCTGAAGAGCAGGAGAATTTTTATTTATTTAATCTTTTGCAGCTTCAACAGGAAACAGGTAGGGTTGATTATTTGGGAGAACCCTTGTTTTTAAACCATATTTCCCGGGTAAAGACAAGTGATTTTACTGGTTGGCAGGTTGATGTTTCTACTACTAATATAGGCGGGGAAATGTTTTTTCAGTCCGGTAAGTACTTGTTTCTTTTTAGCTATGATTGTGTCTCTGATTTATGTTTAAAAGAGGGAGAGCTGTTTTTTTCTCAGGTAAAAGGGAGTTTTAAGTTAATAAACTAAGCCCTTTCTTTAAACCAGGAAATTTTTGTTTGAGGTTTAAGAGATGATGAGGGAAAACCTGATTCCAGCAGAGTGTCTTGTTTATATGTTATTGATTTTGACCAAGCGCGTTTTATTTAACAACTACAACCTGCAGGTCTCCAAAAGGGTTTGTAGGAATGGGAAGGTTAATGTTGGCAGGCTTATTGATTTTTAATCTTTTTAAAATATAGTTAAGGCTGAAAAATCTGGGGCTGTCCGGTTTTATTATTATTCTGCTGTTTTTAAAGCCGGCTGCTTTTAAAGTTTTACCTAAAGTTTCTTTACTAAAAAATAGGTGATGGTCAGGATAGTTATAA
>DBQG01000022.1:0-2668 GCA_002305125.1 Patescibacteria group bacterium UBA1400
TATATTTTTATTTTTAGGAATTGTTGTTTTTTTAGGAGGATTTTTTGCTTTTGAAAGCAATTTGCTTATGATTTTAGCAAATAAAAATTTTAGCCATGCGGATTCTCTAAGTAAAGAAAATATGTATAAACAGGCGATTAAACTTTGGCCCCTTAAAATTGAGAACTATAAACTACTCAAAGAATTTTATAGAGAAAAAAATGAAAAACAGAAAGAAAGAGATGTTTTGCAAGCTTTAATAAAGTTGGAGCCAATAGCTTGTGAAAATTACGTTTGGATGGCAGAACTTGAAACCGACAAGCAGCAAAAAGTTAATTATTATTTAAAGGCTTTGGAGTTCAGTCCTTTAAGAATCGATCTTTATTTTAAAATTATTAATTTCTGGCCAGAAGAAAAAGAATTGGAAGAACTTTACAGCGTGCTTTCCAAGATAGAGCAAATAAAGGGGGAATGCTGTTTGTTAAAAGGCATAGGTTTTGATAATGAAGAGAAAATTTTAAAACTTTTAAGCAAAGCAGTTGAATCAGATAGCTTTTTTAACCTTAATAGGGATAAACAAGCAAGAATTTATTTTTGGCAGGCAATATTAACAACTTATGAACAAGATTGGCAGAAAGATATTATTCTCTTAGAAAAAGCCGTTAGCCTGGATAATAAAAAAGAGTATAAAGATCTTTTACATGACTTAATAACTATGAAAAGCATAGAGGGTGAGTTTAACAATGGCAATTTTTCGGTTGTTAAGCAGCTTGCAAAAGTTTTTACTAATAAACAGGAGTATGCCTTTTATGAAAAGTTTCATATAGCCCAAGTTTACTACTTCTTGGGGGAAATAAATTTTTGGGAAAATAATTTTAAATTAAGTGAAGATAATTTAAACCGTTCTAAGCAGATTAATCCTTGGGAAGAAAAGCCCTATTTAGGTTTAGCCAGACTTTATAAGTTTAGGGGAGAAGAGAATGAGCTAAGGAAGGTTTTGCAGAGTTGTGTTGAAGTTGATCAGTGGAAGAATGAATGCAAAAAAGAATTAGAAGCCTTAAACTAAAGTTTTAAAAGTTTTTTAAACATGAGCTTGAAAACCATTTTTGTTGTTAGAACAATTATTTTCAGGTCAGTTAAAAAATTAATATTTTCTATATATGCCAGATCCAACTCCATCCATTTTGTAAAACTCAAATTATGAGCCCCTTTAGTTACCCAGGCAGAAGTTACTCCTGGTTTTATTTTTTCTCTTATCTTTCTAAATTTAGCTGGAACGCTTTTTGCCTCTGTAACTGGAAGAGGCCTGGGTCCAACCCAGCTTATATCATTTGTTAAAATATTAAGGATGTTTGGCAACTCATCAAGTCCGCTTCTTGCCAGGAATCTAGTGAGCTGATTAATAAACCTGGGATCATTTTTAATTTTAAAAACCGGTCCATCAGCCTGATTTAAATGTAAATACTGTGGTTGAAGCTTTTCTGCGTCTTTGACCATTGTTCTGAATTTAAACATTGTAAAAACCTTACCATTTCTACCTACTCTTTTTTGTTTAAAAATGATGGAGCCAGAATCTGAAAGTTTAATTAAAATAGTAATCACTAAAATCAAGGGAAGAGTAATAAGTAGGACAAATAGACTGAAAATAAGGTCAAAAAATCTTTTCCCATATTTTATATAAAAACTTTTTTTTGACATAGAATAAAGCTTACTATATATTGTAAAATAATTCTATAATTTTTATAATAAAATAGAAATTTCTTAATAAAATACACATTTTTTACACCTTGACAACTTTATTTATAATATTTTATTATAGGATTTAATATTAGTTAAATTAATTATATGGAAGCAGAATTATCAAGAAGAGGTTTTTTAAAGTTTGCTTCACTTGTTGCAGATAAACTTGCAAATGGCCCTCTTAGTAAAGCACTTTCTCTAGCTGGTGAAGTTGAGCCCAGACTTTTAGGTCCAGAATTAGTACAAATTCCTTCAATACAACTTGACCTTGCTCATGCTGAGGCTGCTGGTTTTGGCGGTGAAGCTGAGGCGGGCGACCCTTTTGCTGTTAATAGGTTTGAAGAAAGACTTTTCCCCCTGGATGCAACAGTAGAACAAAATTTACCCCCAGCTTTTGCCAGGCTTACTTTTGGCCGTTCAGCTACTCCTGAATTTAAAGGAGTTAAAAGAATAGGCTTTTTACAGCAGGAACAACGCCAAAGCTTTGCCCGTGTTTTAGATGACAACGGACAGCTTGAGGGAGCCTTTATTATGGGAAGCATTCCTGATCCAGAACAAAATCATTTAATTGAAAGCATGGAGCCCTTAGATGGACAGTATGCTTTTCAGGTTAAAACAACTGATGGAAAGACAAGAGTTCTGCCCCTGGTAGTCAATAAGCCTTTAGAATGTTCTGCTTCCTGCGAACCTGTTTATCTTGAAGTCTATCGACCAGATGAACATGGTAATGAGGGTTTGGAAATTGCCTGTGCTTGGATTAATGGTCGGGGAGAAGTGGAAACAATTGAACCCAAATCAAAACTTCTTGATCTGGGAGAGGGTGGAAGAGTGGATATTATGGAACTATCTAATGGCCGGTATGGTTGGCAGGCTACAGATGGCAACGGTGTTATACAGGAGTTTTTGGTTTTAGGTAATATTCCTGCTCCAGAGTCAACAGCTACAGCCA
>DBQG01000022.1:2713-5466 GCA_002305125.1 Patescibacteria group bacterium UBA1400
GGCTAAACCTCCAGAGCCAACAGCCAAGCCAGAACAACCTGCCGGTTCTTATTTAGAGGGAACTCATGTTACAACTGCTTTTGCTAATGAATATAAACAAATGGTAGGAGGCAATCTTGACACTAGTTTTGTAAATAGGGGAAGTGGTAGGACAGCAGCAGAAGCCAGGGCCAGAGGAGCATTTTTTGATAAAAGGCAAGTGTTAATGGCTGACGGCACTCAGGGAATTTGGGTTGTTGCTGGTGAAGTTATTAAGGTTGAAAATGGTAAGTTTTATCCTAATATTAAAGCAGGAAGTTTAAATGTAACTTTAAAATTAGGAGATGGTAGGACGGCAAAAGTAGAAGTTCTTATGAGTAGCGGTGCAGTTGTGACCCAGTTTGAGTTTGCCAGACAAGGAAATGTAAGATATCCTTGGATAGCTTCAAGGGAAAACCAGGCTTTAAGAACAATACAGGAGGGAGACTGGTTTGGAGCAGTTTGCGGCGGCGAAGAGGATAGGGCTAATAAAATGCTTCAGAATCAGGAGTTTGTTAAAGCCAGGGCTCTCGGCATTACTTCTTAAAATTTAGTTTTTTTAACTATTTTTGTTTTGTTGACAGTGATTTTCTTTTATACTACTATGAAGTAAATGGATACTTCTTTTATAAAGAAAAATTTGCTAGTGCTGGGGTTAGTAGCATTCTTTTTACTTTTAATTATTATTAACTTCATTCTTTTTTTTAAGATAAAACATTCTCAAACTTCGGTTGTTGATTTAGAAAAGGAAAAAGAAATAACTCAATTTGTTCAGGCAAAAAAATTAGGGGATTTTATTAGAGAGTTGAAAAAACAACAAAGTAGTATTTCGGCACAGCTTGATTCCAATTGTCAAAATGTGGATTTTTATGATCCCGGCATTGGTTCTAAGTCAGAAAAGGCTAAAATTAACACTGATTTTACTGAATATTTATATAATGGTTATATTCATAATTACCGTGAGTTTACAAAAGACAACTGCGAGTATTCTTTAATAGAGTTGAGTTTTCTTGATGCTGATGAAAACGGTCAGGTTGTGGGTCGATTTACTGATTTAATTCTTCCTAAAAATCTTAAAAATCAGGAAGGTAATTTATTTCCTGCTTTTTTCAAAGAGCTTCCTAAAAAACATCTGGAGTTTTTTATTACTTATGAAGTGGATAGAGAAAACAGGCAGCTTAAAATAATTTCTTGGGAATTAAATAGAGTTTTTATAAACTAAAAATGAAAAAATTAATCTTTTTTTTAATTTTACTTGTTGTCGGTGAATTATTTTTGTTTTTTCTTCCTAACGACGGTTATAAGGTGGAAGCTCAGTATTGTATCTGTGGTGACGAAACCTGCGATTTTGATAACTGTGGCGAAACTTGTCAGGGTTGTCCAGATGACTGTTGTCCTGATAATAATTGTGATGGCGATGGTCAATGTGATTGGCCTGATGAAGATTGTCAAAACTGCACCGATTGTGGTAGTTGCGGTTATGACTGCGGTAGTTATGATTGTGATCCTACTGCTGGTGAATGTTTGGTTGATTTAAGGTGTGACAGTCCAACTTGTGGTGGTGGGACTGGTTGTTGGTATGACTGTTCTCCTTGCGGCGGAGGTAATGGCGGAGGAGCTTGTGATTCAGCTGCAGACTGTTATGCCATGGGCTATATTTGCAGTTGTCCTTATGATGATCCTCCAATGGATTGTACCGTAGCCTGTGGTCCTAATAATGCTTGTTATTCTGATTGTCAGCCTGGAACAGGAGGATCAGCTCCTCCTGGAAGTTCAGTTCCTCTCCCTTCTTGTGCTCCTTTAACAGCTCCGGGAAATCTGCTTTGTAGTTGTGATAGTGACTTGAATATAACTATAGACTGGGATTCAGTTACCGGTTCGCAAAAGTATCCTTTAAGAATTGACGGCGAAACGCCTAGTTGGACAGGAATTTGTCCTGTTACTGATTCACCCTTAGGTGACTATTGTAATGATAATATTTATATGACTTATTTTTCAGGAGTTGGTCAGGCGGGTCATTCCTACCATGCCTGGGTTCATAGTTATAATATAAATTGTCTTCCTAATGATTGGGGACCGGCCAGTTCTTGTAGTTTTACTTGTCCTAATCCGGCTACTATTTTAGGTAGAGTATGGGAGGATAAGGCTACTGATATATATTGGCTTAGAGGTTCAAGTTCAAATTGTAGTACCTCTCCTTGTCCTGGGGGAAGTTGTCAGGCCATGACTAATCTTCAGGTTACTTGTTCTGGTCAAAATTCTGTGTGGACCTGTAATGGTGGAGGAGCTTTTTATACCAGTCCTACTTTTTCAGCCGGAGAAACAGTAACTTGTACAGTTTCTGGCCTTCCTACAGGATATGAGTGTATTAATCCTAGTAGCTGCAGTCAAACTCTTACCGTGGCAGGAGGACTTAATCACCGTTGGTTTGAGGTTGGTTGTCCATTACCAGCTGTTCCTTCAAATGTAAACGTAACTGGAACTACTTGCGGTAATTTTCAAGTCAGCTGGAGTGATAATAGTGATGATGAGGCAGGTTTTAGGATTGTCAGGGATTATTTTTATAATGTTGTTTATGACACCGGAGGACCTTTGTCCGGAACTGGCACCAGAACTGTAAGCCTTGCTTGTCCTGATGCTAACTCTCATTCCTATAATGTTTATGCTTATAAAACCTGTGGTGTTAGTGAGTATACTGCTTGGTCTGCTGCTACTGATTCTTATACTTGTACAGC
>DBQG01000022.1:5621-7539 GCA_002305125.1 Patescibacteria group bacterium UBA1400
GAAGGATCTTTTGTCAGAGGCGATTCTGCCCCTTCAACACCTACCCTTTCCTGGCCAACAAACGGACTAGAGCCAAACATTAATGACATAAATTTGCAATGGAATGATGTTTCTTCCTGGGGCTGTAATTTAGCTGGTAATAACAATAGATTTCTCGTTTATCTTGATCCTGCCAATCCGCCCACTACTCAAGTCTGTAATGTTGATGAAAACACCACTTCTTGTATAAACAGCAGTACTAGTGATTTGGAATGGGGAACTACTTACTGGTGGAGGGTTAGGGCTACCAACGGTGCCCAGACAGCTGATTCTGCTATTTGGAGTTTTACTCCTTCCCCCGGAGGTTGGTGGCAGTCTGTTGGTGGTAGTGTTTATGCTGCCGGCAGCGTGATAAGTGACATTCCTAATACAGCCTTAAATCCATATCTACTTTTAAATGGCGATGGTGTTCATGGAACTTTATTTTATGGGAGCAGTTTTGATTTAGGAAGTGATGTTCCTTTTGGCAGTTGTGGTAATGAGGTTTGTCACATAGCTGAGGATAGTAGTGACTGGTATGTTAATACGACCTACAGTGCGGAAACTTATAATTATAATTGGTGGGTTGAGTTTTTGCGGGATGAGGATGTTTTGGATTTTAACGGTAACTTAGCCGGTCAATCGGGGGTTAAAAATCTGGTTGGCGGAAATATTTCCGGCGATGTCGGTACTAATAGTTTGGTTGTTTTAAGTTCTGGAGATATTAATATAACAGGTGAGATAAGTGTAGCTGAGGGTGGATTTTTAATGGTAGTTTCCGGCGGCAGTATTACAATTGACTCGTCTATCGGAGAAAATGCCGGAGGAGCCAGTTTAACAGGAACAACTGCCAATATTCAGGGCATTTTTATTGCTAATGAAATAGATATTGGAGACAGTGATCTTCATTTATGGGTGGGAGGGAGTTTTGTTGGCTGGAATGGAATTAACCTAAGAAGAGATTTTGATGGTCCTGAAAATGCAACCGAACCTGCTTTTACGATTATTTTCAGGCCTGACTTTATTATCAATGCTCCAGATAGTGTTAAAAGAATTTATTATCCTAACTGGGTTCGGGTTCCTGGTTAAGGTTGATTATTAGTTTCTTCTTTCTTAAAATAGAGAGGTTACTTCTTTAAATAAATGGGTCTATGAAGATTAAAACAATTCCTTTTTTATTAATGCTGGTGGTTTCTTTTTTAGCTCTTTGGTCAAGGCTTTTTTATCTACAGGTGATGCAGGGAAGTTTGCTGAAAGTTAAAGCTGAAGAAAACAGGGTTAAAATAGAAAAGCTTCGGGCTAAAAGGGGGAGTATTTATGATAGGCACGGTAAGGTTTTGGCTGAAGATCTTCAGACGGGCAGAAGTTATTTATACGGTCCTGAATTAGCCCATATTTTAGGCTTCATAGGGGAAGCGTCCAGTGAAGAGATTAAAGCTGATGATTTTTATCAGGCTGGTGATTTTATCGGCAAACAAGGAGTGGAAAAACAGTATGACCAATTACTACGGGGGCAGGATGGCGGTATTTTAGTGGAAACAGATGCTGGGGGAAAAGTAATAAGGCAGATAGAAAAGAAAGATCCAGTTGCCGGCAATGATTTAGTTTTATCACTGGATTTATCTTTGCAGCAGCAGGGTTTTGTTTCGCTTCAGGGGCAAAAAGGGGCGGTGGTAGCTACCAATCCTAAGACCGGAGAGGTTTTGGCACTTGTGTCCTCACCCTCTTTTGACCCCAATGTTTTTACTTTAAATACTGAGGAAAACAGGCAGGAAAAAGAAAGACAGATAAGAGAAATTTTTACCTCTTCTTCCCAGCCAATGTTTAACCGGGCAATCGCCGGACTTTATCCTCCAGGTTCAACTTTTAAAATTTTAACAGCCCTTGCCGCTTTAGAAGA
>DBQG01000022.1:7600-8005 GCA_002305125.1 Patescibacteria group bacterium UBA1400
ATCTTTTTTTATAAAACCGGTGAATGGTTGGGAATAAATAAATTGGTTGATTGGGCTAAGTTTGTAGGTCTTGGATCACCCTTAGGTATAGATCTTGAGGGAGAAGGTTGTGGTTTAATTCCTACTCCTGACTGGAAAAAAGAAACTAAAACAGAAAGATGGTATTTAGGAGATACCTATATTACTTCTATTGGGCAAGGAAATTTACAGCTAACACCTTTACAGGTTAACCATTTAACCCAAATCGTAGCCGGAAACGGCAATTCTTGTACCCCTCATGTGGTAAAAGGGAGTTTGCCTCAGTGTCAGAATTTGCAAATTGATGCTTATAGCCTAAGTTTAGTTAAGGATGGAATGAAACAGGCATGTAGTGAAGGAGGAACGGGTTGGCCATTTTTTAATTTT
>DBQG01000022.1:8069-9119 GCA_002305125.1 Patescibacteria group bacterium UBA1400
GCTGCCCCTATTGCCAAACAGATGCTTGAAGTTTGGTTTGCCGGAAAATAAAGTTCTATATAAACATATATCTTTTAGTAAAAATTATATTTGGGCATAAACGTTTTCACAAATGATTTTTTTAATAGCTTCTTTTCTTAATCTTTTTCTTGACATTGATAATTTTAATTTGTAAGGTAGAGAGTATTGGTATAGAAAAATGAAAAAGTTAATTATTGTTGAGTCACCAACCAAAGCCAGGACTCTGGCTTCTTTTTTAGGCAAAGACTATGAAATTTTAGCCTCAATGGGCCACATTCGTGATTTGCCTAAAAAAGAGCTGGGTATTGATCTGGAAAATGAATTTAAGCCCAAGTATTTGGTTATGCCTGATAAAAAAAAACAGCTTACTAAGTTAAAACAGGCTGCCAAAAATGCTAGTGAAGTTATTCTGGCAACAGATCTTGATAGAGAAGGAGAGGCAATTGCTCATCATATCAAATTTTTATTGGCAAAAGACAAGATAAGTAATAACTTCTCCAGAATTGTATTTCACGAAATCACTAAAACCGCTTTAGAAAAAGCTTTGGTTGAACCTGGAACTGTTAATGCTAAACTTGTTTATGCCCAGCAGGCGCGAAGACTTTTAGACAGGCTGGCTGGGTATAAATTGTCTCCTGTTTTATGGCGGAAGATAAGAAGAGGTTTATCAGCAGGTAGAGTACAGTCACCGGCTCTAAGGTTAATTGTAGAAAGAGAAAGAGAGATTAAAGGATTTAAACCCCAGGAATACTGGCAGATTAAAGCCAGATTAAAAGGAAGTAGTCAGCAGGAGTTTATTGCCGAGCTTAAAAAAATTGAGAAAAAAAAGGCTGAGGTTAATACTAAAATTGAAGCAGATAAAATTCTTGAAGATATTAAAAAACAAGAGTTTTTGGTGGAAACAATTAAAAAGAGGCAAGTTTTTAAAAGTCCGCCGCCGCCTTTTATTACTTCTACTTTACAACGGACAGCTTCTTCTTTTTTAAGATGGTCGGCTAAAAAGACCATGAGAGAAGCGCAGAGATTATA
>DBQG01000037.1:0-19956 GCA_002305125.1 Patescibacteria group bacterium UBA1400
TTAGAACCAGGGTTTGGCAGGCTGACTACTACTTTAAAAAAAGTCTTGATGCCACTCAGGCAAACCAAGGGATTAACACCTATAATCTCCAGATTAAAGCCATAAGCCTTAATCCGTATGCTGAAAAGTATCATTTGACTTATGCCCAAACTAATTTTGCCTTAGCCAATAGCCTAGCTAGTCAAAAAGATCTTAATGACCAGGATAGGGAAAATGTCAGCAAGCTTATCTCTCAAAGTATCAGAGAGGCTAAGTTAACCATTAACTTAAATCCCCTAACAAGTTCTTACTGGGCCAGTTTAGCTGATCTTTACCGCAACATTATGCCTGTTGCTCAGGATGCTCAAAACTGGGCTGTTTCCTCTTATCAACAAGCTGTAGCTCTTGATCCCACCAATCCTCTTTTAAGAATTGATTTTGGCGGTTTATACTACTCTTTAAAAGCTTATGACCAGGCTATCGAGCAGTTTAAGCTGGCTGTTAATTTAAAGCCTGATTATGCCAATGGTTACTACAACCTGTCTGCTGCTTATAAACAAAAAGAAGATTATCTGCAAGCCTACCTTAATCTGCAGGCAGCTGTTAATTTGGTTCCGGCTGACAGTCCTGATAAGGCTCAAGCTGTTTTAGAACTGGAAGAGTTAAAGGAAAAACTACCTAAAGATCAGTTGCAAGCCCAGCCACCAACAAAAGGACTGCAAGAAGACCAGCTGACGACTCCACCTCAAACGCCTCCTTCTCCCAAACCGGGTTTTAGCAATATCACTTTACCTGAAGAAGCAGCTCCACCAGAATCCCAGCTAACCCAACCGGAAACTTTACCGGAAACATCGCCTGAAGGACAACCGGCCACTTCATCTGCCCAGCCTCAACCCTAAAATCAGCTGTCTTTTTTGTCTTTTTTCTGAGGAGTTTTAAGCTGACCGCGAAATTTATCCTTTTTAGCAGCTGCCACTGCACTGCGGCACAACCAACATCTTAACGGAGGTTTTAAACCCTGTTGAATATAATACTCCTGTTCATCTTCTGTCCAGGCAAACTCCTGACCACACTGAATACAAATAAAAACTTTATCAGTCATCCAAGCCCTCCTTTTTTAATGTGGACCGTGGCGGAGTTGAACCGCCATCTTACCCATGCGAAGGGTGTGCTCTACCGCTTAAGCTAACGGCCCGTTTATAAAAATTATACCTTATCAAGGAAAATTTAAAAAGGAATTAAAAAAAGATCCTAAAAGAAAAAACAAGTCAGCAGGTTACTGCAAATAACCCATCGGGTTTTGCAACACCCCATTTTTTCTGATTTCAAAATGAAGGTGGGTTCCGGTACACCTGCCGGTACAACCCATTCGTCCCACCGCCTGACCCTTGGCAATAGTCTGACCCTGAGTCACATAAATATCAGTCATATGAGCATAAAGGGTCACAAAACCATTGCCATGATCTATTAAAACATGATGTCCATAAGCAAACTTCTGCCTTAAAACCGTTACCACCGTACCGGAATCAGCGGCCAAAATATCGGGAGAGGCAGGATTGGCAATATCAATGGCCGTATGATACCAAGTGCTGTACTGGCTTATATAACCTGAAGCTGGCCAAACAAAGCTGCCTGTAGCAGAAACATTGCCAGCAGAAATTGTCTGTCTTTTTTGGGCAATATATTCTGGGGCAGCCTGTTCTTCAGGCATAACTCCCTCAGGTACAACCACCAATTGACCGGCAGTCAGTTCAAAAGTCTCATCATTAGCAAAACTGTTAAAAGGCCAGTTAACCAGGTTTTGAGCCTCCACCGAGTACTTTTTGGCAATCGAGTTGATTGTCTCCCCTCTTTTTACCTTATGAACTACCCCGGTAACAGGAGGAATTTCCAGCTTTTGGCCGGGCTTGATAATATCATCATCCTCAAGATCGTTTTGCCATAAAATGGTATCCTCAGATACTCCAAACTTAATAGCAATGGAACTTATCGTCTCTCCCTGCTTAACCGTATAAGAGACCACCGAGTCTCTGGGCTTAACTGAAACTTGGGTAGTAGTGGAATCCTCCAGAGAAGTAGAACCAAGTACCTGGGCAATCGAAAAAGTCTGGCCCAAATCATCCTGGCTTAAAACACTCTTAATCACCGGTGCCAACATTAGGCCGATTAAAAACAAACCGCTCATGGAAGTATGCAAAAAAGGCCTGATATACTTACCTCTTTTAGCTACCAGTCCGTCGACCAACACGCTTTTAACATCTTCAAAGTGTAAAAAGCCCTGATAAAAACGGTGCCGAAAATAGCCTTTTAAAAAGATTAAGTAATCTTTAAGGTTATACCAAAACTCTTTTAGGTTAGTAAAAAAGCCCATTTAGTTTAGTTTAGCCTTTTTTAAGTGTTTCTAAAAAATCTTTGTTAGATTTGGTTTTACCAAGTCTTTCTAAAACAAGCTGGGTTCTTTCATCTTTACCTAAAACGTCAAGCATTCTTCTTAAAGTAATGATCTTTTCATAGTCTTTAGGATCAAACAACAACTCTTCTTTTCTGGTGCCTGACTTTAAAATATTAATGGCCGGAAAGATCCTTCTTTCCTCCAGAGCTCTATCCAAATGTAACTCCATATTACCAGTACCCTTAAACTCTTCATAAATAAGATCATCCATCTTACTGCCTGTTTCAATTAAAGAAGTACCGATAATGGTTAAAGAACCGCCTTCTTCAAAATTCCTGGCCGCTCCGAAAAACTTCTTGGGCGGATGCAAGGCCACCGGATCAAAACCTCCTGTTAAAGTCCTGCCTGAAGTAGGAATGGACAGGTTGTAGGCCCGGGCCAGTCTGGTAATAGAGTCAAGCAGGATCACCACATCATTGCCCATCTCCACCAGTCTTTTGGCTCTCTCAAGAGCAATCTCAGCTGCCTTGGTTTGCCTATCAGGAACCTCATCAAAGTTTGAAGCCACTACTTCACCTTTAATACTTCTTCTGATATCAGTTACCTCTTCCGGACGCTCACCAACCAAAACTGCCATTAGATAAACCTTGGGAAAGTTAACACTAATCCCATTGGCAATCTGCTTTAAAATAGTTGTTTTACCTGCTTTAGGAGGTGAAACCACCAAACCTCTTTGTCCTTTACCAATAGGAGCGACAAAGTCAATTAAGCGCGTAGCCAAAGGTGTTTCCCCTGTTTCCAGGGTTAATCTTTCTTCAGGATAAATAGGAGTCAGACTGTCAAAATAAGGGCGTCTGTCCAGTTCAGCCACCGGCACCCCATTAACCTTTTCTATCTTTAAAAGACCCCAATAGCGTTCATTTTCCTTAGGACGCCTGGCCGGACCAGATACCATATCCCCCGGCCTCAAGGCAAACCGTCTTATCTGGGAAGAAGAGATATAAACATCATTGTTAGAAGGCATAAACTCGGGCCGCAAGACTCCATGGCCACTGGGTTCCAGATCAAGCACACCTTCTACTTTTTCTGTCGGCACACCGGCATCAGGAATAACCCGGTTATCAACCATGCCGGTAAAAGATTTTTTGACCGGTTTGCCTTCCTGAACTTGACTGGAAGAATCAGGAGTAGAATCAGAAGTGTCTTTTACCTTTACTTCTTCTACTTTTTCCTTCTCCTTGCTTTTTTCTTCCGGCTGTTTCACGTCGTCCTGTTTATTAATAAGTTCATCAACACTAACTTCAGAAGCTTTAGAAGTCTTCTCATCTTTTTTTGTAGGCATAAATATATCCTCCTTTTACAAAAACCAATGCCTATTTAATTGGTCTTGCGCAAAAAACTTTTTTTATAATGCAAACAAGTCTGAAAAATTAAACAGTGAAGTTTAATCATTTTAAAATTTAAAAACCATTCTCTTAAAATATAATAATAAGGGGAATTACAAATTTTCTTCTAACCTAGATTCAAACATTCTGAAAAACGTTTGTCAAGAACTAAAACAAAAAAACAGCGGCTTTTAATTTCTTAAGCGGGAGGTGAAATGCCTGCCCTACCTTTCACCCCCCTCTTAAAAGATTAAAGTTTTTAATCTTTTCCTGCTTGACTCCTCATCTTCTATATCAAAATATTGCTAAAGCTATAGGTTTCTTGACAAACCAAAAATTTTGTGCTTTGATGTTATTTAGAACTTAAAAATTTAATTTTAAGTTTTATTTAAAAGAGCATTGCTATTCGTGTTAATACTAACCTTTGGTTAGAGGAAAAGCAGCGATAGTAATGCTCTTTTTTTATTGTCTTTTCAGACAATTTAACCTAATTTATCATAAAATCAGTTTAATGTCAATCCTATAGCATAAAATACAGGAAAATAGGCATAACCTATAAAAAATACTACTATACATTCTCCCCTGTTAAATACCCTTTTTAAACAAAAATTAAGCCAATGTGGAAAACTGTATAAAAGTAAGTTAATAAGTAAAAGAGGTTTTAGTTAGTAACCATCAGTTTTAAAATTCTCAACAAAGATTCATCCAATCTCTTTTCCGTTATCTCCCCTTTTTTGACTGCCTCTAAAATAGATTTATAGGCCTTTACTTGAGCTTCTGAGTCAGCAGAAATAATCATTAAATCGGTGCCTGCCAAAAAAGACTGTTTAACCGCAAACTCTATGCTATATTTATTACTAATAGCTTTCATGTTCAAATCATCAGCTACAACTACACCATTAAAACCTAAATCTCGTCTTAGAATTGATCTTATGAAGTTTTCAGACAGGGAAGAAGGAAAACTGGCATCAATTTGGGAGTATAAAAGGTGGGTAACCATCAAAGCTTTTAACTCCCCGGCTTCAATCGCTTTTTTAAAAGGTAAAAGGTCTCTTATAAGTTCTGAGCTGTTAATATCTAAAACCGGCAGTTGCAGATGAGGGTCAACTTTTACTCTTCCCAACCCTCCGGGAAAATGTTTAACTACAGCCAAAACTCCCTGGCCCTGATAACCCTCAACCATCCTTTGACCCAGTAAAAACACCTGCTGTTCGTTGCCCGGAAAAACTCTCTTAAGACTCATCATATAGCTGTCATCCTCTCTTACCACTTCCAAACAGGGCGAAAAATTAACATTAAAGCCTAGATTTGCCAGTAACTTTCCTCTTTTAGAAGCCAGGAAAAAAGCCTGGTCAGGATCATTAATCTGACTTTGAGGAGTGTTGTCCATGCCGCTGAAGGTAATTCTGGAAACCTGTCCCCCCTCCTGATCTACTGTAATTAAACCAGGAAAGCCTGAAACAGTAGCCAAATCAGCTAAAGAAGCGTTTAAAGACATTATCTGTTCCAGCCTTTCAATATTTTTACCAAGCAGTAAAAAGTTAACAAAGTTGTGTTGTTTAAAAAAGGCCAAGCTCTCAGAAGAAACCTCAACTCCTTCAAAGCCAATAATAAACAACCGACCCACTTTCTCTTCTAAGCTTAAATTTTTAAGCTGAGCCGTATAAACCTCGGGTTTAAACTCAACCTTAAAATCCTGTTTATCAATAGAGGGAGGTTGAAGTTTTAAAAAGTAAATAACTTCAAATAAAATAAGACCAAACAAAAGTCCATAAAAAAACCAGTGAATAACTTTAGCTATTTTTTTCGTGTTCACGTCTAAATCTTATTAAAACACAAGGAAGACAAAGAAACAAAAAAATAAATCCAAGATACTCCAGTAGTTGGGGCCAGAAAAAAAGATACACTTCGCCCGCTTTATTCAACTGCCAGCCGTTTTGCCAGTTATTAACTAAAACATGATCCAGCTTTCTGCCAATAAACGGCTTGTCCTCCCAGGCTATCCAGCCGGGATGATAAGCTTGAGATAACACTAAAGTTAAGGGTAATCCAGAAAAAGCAGTATCATTGACTGCTATTTTATAAAAGCTTGTGTTGGAATGGTCAACAAAAAAATCATCCTTTTTCAGTGAAGAATAAAAATCTCTTCCCACTTGATTGTTAACAACCTTGAGTTCTTTTAAAAATTGATACGGAATCGGATAGACTTTAATGGCTCCCAAATCATTAACTGTTTTTTGTCCTGCCAAAGAAAGATTGTTAAAATTAAGTGTATAACCAGCTCCATACTCTTCCATAGGCGGAATAATAAAGTAAGAGGCAGTTAAGTTTGATTGTTTGGGTAAATACGTTTCTATAACTGCCTTTTTTGATGTCTGATTGGTAATATAGAATAAAAGTGGCTGGCCGCTGATATTCCTATTCTCTACCTTAATAAGGTATCCTATTTTTTGGGATAGATAAAAAAGATCTATTGCCAAACAGTTGCTTGAATCCTGAGAAGTAAAGCGCACCACTTTACCCTCATCTTCTTTGATTACTTCCTTTTTAATTAAACCTTCTCTAAATGCATCACAGTTTTTGGCTTCAGCATTAAAGAAATTTTTATCCTCCGAAGAATCATAACTAAAAAATCCTTTTTGTTTATTAATACTTACTTCAAAGGCTGTTTGTCCTTCTTTTGTAAGCATAATGTTTTTACCGCTTTTACTGGCTGTTTTATCCGCCAAAGAAAAAGTCAAATTATTGTTTATATAAACTCCCGGAACTTTTATTTCCTCCTTTAACTCTGGTGTCCAAAAGATAATTTCTTCTTCTCTTAAAGCAGGAATAATAAACCTACTGTTTGGGAAAACAGGTAGTTTGTTTTGAAAAATCAAAGAGTTGAACCCCTCTTTAATGGAAAATTCTAGCTCTTCCTGCTTTCTTCCAGTGAAAAGAGAGTAAAAAGGATAATAAGCTGACAGGTTTTGATTGTCAGAAATGTAATGACCATAATCCAGAAAACCAAGATCCCAATCATTCCAACTATATACCGGTCCAATCTTCTCCATATTATTTACTAGAAAAATAAAGTCTTTAACAGGAGTATTTAGTTCAACTCTATAAACCTTAACCTGACCAAACTCTTTTTCTAATTTAATTTTCTCGGATCTTGTAAATAAATTCTTAATGTTTTCATAATTCAAAGCTTTATAATTTGCCTGTCCCCGGATATTCTCATCAAGTAATAACCAGGAGATCTGATATTTTTCTAAAACCGCTTCCAAGAGTTCTAAATTATCAGCATAAATTGCTTGGGATAATTCCCAGTAGTAGTTTTCCCCCTCTTTACTCCAAACATCAAAGGCTCTATCTAAAATAGGCTGATTCAGTCCATACCATAAAAATCCCGAGCCATGATAACCCCATTGATAATAAGACCAACCCCAAAAAGAAGATTGAGGCAAGTTGGCAATTCTGGCATATGGATCTTGACTGGCAAAAAAAGAAAAAACCTTTAAATAATCCTCAGGGATTACTAGCTTTAAGTTTTTATCAAATAGGTTACCAGAAAAAATCGGCAGAGTATAAATACTTAAAAGCACGCTAAGTATAAACACTACTAACCAGGAGAGGTATTTTTTCTTCTCTTTCCACAATGTTTCCTTTAAGCCAACTAGTCCCCAGGCAAAAAAAACAGCATAGGAGAAAATGGCCAAATTACCAAACTTAGTAAAAGGAGTACGAAACACCTGAGAAATTAAGGGCAATTCTCTTCTTAATAAATCATTAAGCCAAGAAAAAGGAATGGTATTATTGGCAATCATAGCAAAGGAAAAAAGAAATAGAAAAAGAAAGGGAAAAGTATATTCAAATCTTTTTTTAATGCTATACAAAACCCCTATTAAACTAATGGCAAAAAATGCATAACCCAACCCTAAGATAAAAAAATTATCTAAGTGCTCCCGCCAGCCAGCGACTAAAAAACCCGTTCTTTCTCCTCCCTCCACATAATCAAACCAAAAATTTCTTAAAATAGCCGTATTGCCCAGATCTCCAAAATCTTTGTTTTTTAAAAATATTGCTTCTGTTTGCATAAAGTTGTTATGTGATTCCAAAGGATTTTTAATATTAGCTAAGGTAAAGTATAAAAACGGCAGCAACCAGAAAGCATTCACCAGAAAAATAATCACCAAACTTCTAACAAAATTAGTCATAAGATTTTTTTGGCTGTTTTTAATTAAAAACCCCAAGAAGATAAAGCCTAGAGCCAAAAGATAAACAATAAAAATAGTAGGAACATATGATTGGGATATAGCCAGAAGATTAATGGTAATAAAGAAAATCAGGTTTTTTCGCGAACTGTTTTTTAAATATTTTAAAAAGGCTAAAATTAGCCAGGGTAAAAACCCATAATGAGTAGTAAAGGCTTCAAAAGGAGTATAAAAAATTTGTACTGTAGCCAGATTTAAAAGATAAAATAGGGCCCCTAAAAAAGAAACTTGAGAATATTTTTTTTGCAAAAGAACTCTTAAGAGATAAAAAACTCCCAAGGGGCCCAAAAACAGCATTAAAAAAGTCCAAAAATAACGAAGTACATTTACTTTTAAAATAAAAGATAGTAAAAATAACAAAGTTTGTCTTAAAAAGTCAGACGCATGACCCATTCCCCCAACTAGACCCAAACCCTGATATTCTTGCCAAGATGCAAATAAACTCCTTTTTATATTTAAAGAAAAATTAAATTCTGGGTGAAGATTGTCCCAGCCTGTTAACCAGGTGTTTTGTTTAAAATTTAATAAAACAATTACAAAAACTGTTAAAGATAGTAAAAGGGGGTAAATATTTTTTTTAAGAAAATTAATCATATAGTACTCTAACAAGGTTAAAACAATTGCCAACCTCACATTTTTTATCTTTAGTATATCTTACAATAGTCAAAGGCCTTAAATCCAAAAAATCTTCTTTTTTATGTCTAGAAATAAAAAAATCTTCCTCTTTTATCTGTGCTCCAAACTCACTTACAGGACAAGCGTTTAGGTCCAAAAATGCTTCTGCACTCCAATAAAAATGAAAAATGCTAAAAAGATAATCGCCTGAAATAAAAGAATTTATTGAATTATTGGGAAAATCATAAATCAAAAGTTTAGTTCTTGTTTCGCCAGTAAAATTGGCTCCCCTTGTTAAATAGCAAATATTCCTAACCATTTTTTTATCAAAGGCATACTGTTTAGAATAATTATCCAACATCTTAACTTGTATTGATAAAAAGAAAATAATAATCACACAAACTAAACCAATTACTATTCTCAATAAGGCTATGCTCTTTAATTTTGCTACAACAAAAGAAATATAAAACCCAATAACAATTGTTAAAATAGTTAAGGGTAAAACCAAAGTTCTAAAAGGAAAGTAAAGACGCTGCCATAATAAGGGTAATAAACTAACAATTAAAGTTGCCAGCCAAAACTTAACTCTTTCCAGTTGCTTATAATGGCTCTTTTTTTTAAAAAATGAAGATATGAAGAAAAAAGACATTAAAATAATAAAGGCTAAAACTGATAAAACTGAACTAAAAATTAACCTTAGACCTAAAAAAGACTCCTTAAACCAAAAATCAGGACTCCTGATAAAAAATAAGCTTTTAAGCTGATTAGCATAAGAAGGTAAATCTTTAATAAAAAGTTTTAAGTTTATCATTCCGACCCTACTGTCAACTTGGGGAGGAATAAAAACTCTTCCTAAAAAATATAAAAATAAAGGTATTAAAAAAAGAAAAAGTAAAAATAAATATTTTTTTACTTTTTCTTTAAACTTGTTTCTTTTGTCATCTTTTAACAGAAAAAGATAGGTTAATGTTAGAGGGGTAAATATGGTTGTTTCGTAAATAAAGGTTGCTAAAAACTGCAATAAAAAAACAAAAAAAATGTTTTTAAAATCTAATCCCTTTTTCTCAATCAAATAAACTTGAAGAAAAAATAAAAACAAAACAATAATACTAATATTGGCGGCAAACCAACTAATAGACTCTGCTACAAAAGGTAGAGTTAAAACCAAGCAGGAAATTAAAAAAGACTTTAAATGACTCAATTTTTGTAAAACAAGAGTTTTATAAATTAAGACACAAGTTAAAATAAACAAAAAAAGAGGAAACAGATGAGACAGCCAAGGGGCACTAAAAAAAACTGTATAAATAAAATAGTAGTAAACTAAACCAAAAGGTCTAAAAAATCCATTATCATAAGTATAATTTATAAAATGATTTTTATAATCCTTTATAAAAACAGGAAAGGCTAAATTAGCATCATCTAAATATAAACCAATTTTAAAAGTAAATAGGGCTAAAAGAAAAAAGAAACTTAAAAAAGCTAGCTTGACCAATATCTCAACTTTAAAATTCTTTATTTTAAACATTTTCTTCAAATAATAACTCTAAATATTTTTTAACAACATTTTGCCAGCCTCTTTTTACTCTCATCTTCTTAGAAAAAACAAAATAATTATTCATGTTTTTCTTCATCGCATTTAACCTGTTAGAAAAACTTTGAAGATTGGATTTAAAAAAAAGATCATTGATTTTTAAATTAGAAAGCTTAATTGCAGATTTAAAATCAGGACTTTTAGTATAATTTTTTAAGCTTTCAGATAATAAAATGGGTTTTTCTAAAGAAAAAGCTATTGACAAAGGGCCTGAGGAAGATAAAAACAAACGATATGGCAAAACAAATAAATCAGAAGCGTTTAAATAAATAAATAGTTTGTCTTCTGGAATAAAGTCTGTAATTTTGACTTGATCTATTGTTGCAGCTAAAGCTCTAGTTTTAGTAATAAATTGTTTATAAGCTCTTGTGCTCTTATGAACTTTACTTTCTCCTCCGGCTAAAAGGAGTAGAATCTTTTTATCCTTATTCTTTTTAAGGTACCCTATAAAGAGCTTAATTAAAACATCAGAACCTTTATACCAGTTTAAAAATCCAAAACTGGTAATAACAAAAGTCTCTTTTCCTATTCCTAGCTTTTTTTTAGCCAAATCACTGGCAGTAGATCTAAAGGAGGTATCCACTCCATGGGGGATAAAAACTACTTTTTTAGATTTAAACTTTTTGTTTAAAAGATCAGCAAAATACTGTTCAAGAACAATCACTTTAAAAGAAAAAGTAATAACAAAAAAATAAAATAACTTCATGCCCACACTATAAACAATGCTTTTAAAACCCTTCTGCTTAATACCAACCTGTTTAGATAAAGATAAAAAGTCTAAACTCACTCCATGTAAAACTACAAATGTTTTTCTACCAAACACTTTTAAAACAAATAGAAGTAGAGGTACTAAAGATAATAAGAAGGGATTCTTGCCAAATAAGGCCCACTCAAGCTCTAATAAAACTTTTTTAACCTCTTTTTCTTTTAAAATCTCTTTTAAGATTGAAAAATAAGAAGAAAGTTTTCCTCTTTGCCAAACACGTTTGATCTCTACTCTCTTTTCTTTAAAAGATTTGGCTCCGGGAAAAATATCAGCCAAAACTAAAATTCTAAGATCAGGCTGTAAATTCACCAAAGCTTTAACCTTGTTTTTACAAAAAGAGGCTAAAGCACTATATTTATTCTCGTAAGTAGAACCCTGAGGAGGATAAGGAGAAATGATTATTAATTTTTCCATAATTAAAGTCTAACATGTTTTTTAAATATTTAAGAAGACAGGGAAATATAAGGAATTGGGAAGATACTATATTTTTCTCTAGACCAATTAGCCTTAATAGTTCTCATTTCCCTTAATGATCTTAAAATATCGCGGATCAGCTTAACTTTACTGTCTTTTTCAATATGTCCCCAAAAAACAGGTAGCTCTATGGTTTTGAAAGCAAACTTTTTAGCCAAAAAGACCACCTCCATATCAAAACCCCAACGATCAACGGTCAAATAAGGAAAAACCTCTCTAGCAAAAGAGGAGGAAAAAATCTTAAAACCTCCTTGGTAATCCCAAACAAAAACGCCTAGGACTAAAGAAGCAACTAAACTATGTCCGTAACCAACAATATTGCGCAGTAAACTTCTTTTTACCAGCTGCTTAGCTCCTGGCTTCTTCTTACTACCAAACAACAGATCATAACCAGATTTCATATAAGAAACAAAAGATGTTAGATTGGCCAAAGGAATAGAAAAATCAGCATCAGTATATAAAATATAATCAGAAGATAAGCAAGCCAAAACTCCTTGTCTAACAGCATATCCCCTTCCTTTATTAGGAGAATAAGAAATCAATTTCATATCATACAAATGGGCATAAGAAGACATAAAAGAACGGACAAGAGAAGAAGCACCATCCAAGGATCCATCATCAACAAAAACAATTCTTTCAAGACAAACTCCAGGGCAAGAAAAACCCCGCGATAAAACAGACAGAGTTTTTTTAATTCTCTCTCCCTCATTATAAAAAGGTATAACTAAAGATAATGTCAACATATAAACAAATAAAAAATAATTAATAAAATAATAAAAATAAATCTTTTCTTTAACCAGAAAGAAAAGGAAAAGGAAAAATCCTTCTGATCAAAGAAAAGATGATGAGGTAGGAAAAACGGTTTGTCAAAGCCCAAGGTGAGGGCAACCAAGTGGCAGCATTGCCAAAAGGTCAGGACAAACTCCTAGGTCTCATCATCTGCAGGTTAAATGGGAATAAAGCTATTGCTTGCGAAACGGCGGCCTCACTGTCATGCCCTCGATCATCCATGGACCTCCCGGTGGCACCTTGGCCTGATTGCTATCCCATGTGGGGACGTAGGGCTGCGTGCTAGCACGCCAGCCATCGAAGGTGGTGTCGCTGGGGTTGTAGCCCTTGAAGGGCTTGATGTAGTTGTTGTTGTCCTTCTCGTGCTTGACAGCAATGGCGTCCGGTTCATCGTCGGGGTTGTGGAGCTCATACGGGGCTACATCCAACTGAAAGTAGTCGATGAAATCCTGCCTGGACGTAAAACCCATACCCTGAAGGGCAATAAGCACCTGATCCGTTTCGGCGGGCGGGCGGGCGGTGGCGACGGGCGGGCGGGCGGTAGCCGTAGCAACGGGCGCGGCAGCTTCGATAGCAGCAATAGTCGCCTGTGCATCTGCTTCTACGCGTCCCGGCAGCCTAGCGGCCACTTCGAGCGCCACTGCGGTTTCGTGAACTTCTTCGGGACTCAAGGTCCTGGGCGAGGCGGGAATCCAGACGAACATTGTCATGTAAAAAACAACTCCCACCAACGCGGCCAACAGCAAAATGATGATGATGTGCCCCAGTTTCATGATTAACCTCCGACCCGATAGTTCCAGACTCTGGCGACAACCCCGCTCGTTTCCTCACGGAGGTCCTCTACCATGTCCTGGCTGAGGGCGATTTGCACGGGAGCAGCGGGATTGGCAGCTACCTGGACCTCCACCGCGTCCAAGGCATACCGATAGGTCTTTCCTCTGCCGTTCCGAATGCCGGTCCCCAACAAGATCGCCACGATGTTCACAACCTGCCTGTTCTTCTTGTTCCCTTCCAGGAACGTCTTCAACTCTCCCCAGTTCATTCTTTCCTCTCTTTCTCTAGTTCCCCATTTTACCTGCAGGAGAAAAAGAAAATTAATTCTTCTCCTTCTGCAGATAAAAGGGAAAAAAGAGTATTCCCATTACCTGATTTTTAAGGTGCTAAAGATAAGTCTTTTTAACTTGCTTTTAAGTCTCAAAACTTATCTTCAACTTTCCTGCTTTATTAGCAGGGAGAAGGTTTTAACCTTCTCTCTACCAACAAACCTTTTTTTATCCTTCTCTACCTTCCCCTTTAAAAAAAGAGACCTAACCTGGGCAGCGGGCTTTGTCTCTTTTTTAATTTTTTAAAAATATTATTTCTTTTTCAGCAAAGCCCAACCTGCCAGGGCCATAGATGTTGATCCTAAAAGTAATATTGAACTTGCTCCAGGACCGGATTCAGGAAGCTTCTCGGCGACAAAGCCTTTAGCTTCTCCCTTTTCAATACAAACCTGGGCTGTATCTTTTTCGCTCTCTCCACCCTCAATCCAGGCATAAGCTGTATTTACAGTACAGTAAGTACCAGCACTTTTATTGCTAATATCAGCCCTAACTTTAAAGAAAAAGGTTTTCTCTTCATTAACTTTAAAATCAGAGATTGTTGATTCTAAAGCTCCAGAAACATATTTTAATTCTGTTGGTAAAGTGTCTCTATACTCTACTTTATCTAAATCCTTGTTACCAACGTTTTTAACAACCACTCTAAACTCCACCTCTTGATCTTGTTTAAACCTGTAGTCAGAGGCAAACAGATTGTCAACGAAATCACCGGTGTTAGGATTTTTAACCTTTTTATCAATGGTAATATCTTTAGTAACTTCAACTTCACCATATTGTTCAGCAAAAACTTTTACTGGAACTAGTAAAACTGCACTTAATAAAGATGCTGTTATTAGAATTTTTCTTAAACTCATATTACTCCTTTTAAAAAGCCTACTTAAACTTAGTAGGCAGGTATTTTTTATTTTTTAAAACTTTTAAATTTGTAAGTGGTACTATAACATACAAAATCTTCTTTGTCAAGACTATAGGTTCTATATGCTATGCTCAGTTTGTCTCGCTCATTATTGGCTTGGCAAAAACTACAAGTCTTTTCCAAAAGGTTCCTGGAGGAAAACAGGTTTGCAAAATAAGCATGTCTTCATTTTGATGTTTATATATAGTATCAACTTCACTAGCAGAAACAACCTGTTTATCTTCAACGCTATAAATATAATGCTTGCCATTAAATTCAACTTTAATTCTGTCTCCCTTTTCTAGGGTTTCCAGTTTAAAAAATAAAGCGTTAATATCTTTAACAAACCAAGGATAGTTAGTAGAGTGGCCAAAAATATAAACCATTTTTCCTTGTCCAGGAAAAGCTGTGCCAGCAGCATGGGCTACCCCCTCCTGCATGGCTTTAGAATATTCTTCTTCACTGCCAGGATTTACATTACGAATAACTGTGGCATTGGAAAGACCAATCTTATCAATAGAAATAAGGAAGTTCTCCTTTAAAGGTTTTATCTCTTTAGCCACAATTGGCTCAAAACCTTTTTGTTTTTCCTTTTGAAGATTAGCGGCTAAAAGAGGGCTTAAAAATAGCAAAAACCCAGCTAAAGAAGCTGTAAGCATTAAAAAACCCAAAGCCTTTTTAAAGTTTAGCTTGACACTTTTTCTAGCTAAACCCGTTTGCTTTTGGATTTGAAAGTTACTTTTTTCCTGATACCAATTGGCATCAAAAATAGTTACTAACTTTCCTTCCTCAATGGTTTTAGATAAAAATCCTGTAATTATCATATCTATATTTAATACTACAGGATATATTTTACCACAAAAAGTCAAAAAAAATAAAAAGGAGGCGATTAATTTAAATACTTTAAAACTTGACGAAGATCATTTTCCTTTTCACCTATGATAGTTTTATAACCAAGTTTCTTTGCTTCTTTAACTCTTTTATCCATGAAAGACACCTTTCTTATTTCTCCAAGTAAGCCCACTTCACCAATACAAACAGCGTTTTTTGGTAAAGGTTTGTTTTTTAAAGAAGAAGCAATAGCAAGACAAAGACCTAAATCTATCGCTGGCTCCTGAAGTTTTAAGCCTCCCGCTACATTAACAAACACATCTTGCTGATATAGGGGCAGACTTAGTGTTTTTTGAAGCACAGCTGTTAAAACCTGAAGTTTTTTCTGATTTATACCTGAAGCAACTCTTCTAGGCATAGCCAGTTGGGTTGACACCACCAAAGCCTGTATTTCTACCAGCATTGGTCTTATTCCTTGAACACTGCAAATAACAGCAGAGCCAGGTTTGGGAACAGCTTGTTTGTCTTCTTGCAAAAAAAGGTCTGCAGGATTTAAAACATCCTTCATTCCTCTATCAGTCATTTGAAATACTCCCACCTCATCGGTAGGACCAAATCTATTTTTACTAGTTCTTAAGATTCTGAAGTCATGCTGCCTATCACCTTCTAAATAAAGAACAGTATCCACCACATGCTCTAAAACTTTGGGCCCAGCAATAGCTCCTTCCTTTGTAACATGACCTATTAAGAATATAGGTATATTAGTTTTCTTAGCAATATTGAGTAAAATATTACTACATTCTCTAACCTGACCAACTGATCCTGCAGCACCGGTTAATCTTTGAGTCCAAAGTGTTTGAATAGAATCGATAATAATAAGCTTAGGGGGAATTTTTAAACTGGTAACGGTGGTAACAATGTTTTCGATATTAGTTTCAGGTAAAAATTGTAAGTTTTGATTTCTTTTTTGCTTTTCTTTTAAAACCAGCCTTTCAATTCTTCTTTTAATTTGATGAGGCGATTCTTCACCACAGACATATAAAATGTCCCTACCAATTTTACTATTATTATAAGTATTATTTATAGCAAGTTGAGTTAATAATGTACTCTTTCCTATACCTGGTTCTCCTGCCACTAAAACTACCGAACCCGGCACAATTCCTCCACCTAAAACCCGATCTAATTCTAAGATTTCGGTTTTATCTCTATGATGGGTTTTTGTTTTTATCTGTCCTAAATTTAAAATTTTGACAATTTCTCCATTGTTTATTCCTGATTTTAATCCACTAACTTTTTGAGCTGGCGCTTCTTCCACAAAACTATTCCATTGACCACATTCAAAACACTGTCCTTGCCATTTAAAACTTTTAGCGCCACAGCTTTGACAAACATAGTAAGTTTTAACTTTTACCATTAACTAATTTTAACAATAAAAAAGAAAAACTAATAGTAGGTTATATGAAGGTTAAAATTATTCTGATTCTTGATTTAAGCTAGCAAAATAGGCTTCCATTTCTTGCTCTACTTTTTCCCAGTTACCCTTTTCTTCCCTGATAGCTTTAAAAACCAGTCTAAAATCAATTAAAATTGTCTCATCATTAACTATCATACGCTGATTTGACATAAAATCTCCTTTTTAACTTTTGTTATAAGTTAAATTTATTTGTAGCCAACCGGTTTTTCTTTCAAAACCAATCCTAAACTCATTCTTCGCTTCTCTTCATCTACAGACTCGACGTAAATATCAACTTCTTTTCCTATCTCCATAACTAAATCAGCAGGAATTTTGGAAATATGAACCAAACCTTCTACTCCCTCTTCAAGTTGGACAAAGGCTCCGAAAGAAGTAAGCTTAGTTACTTTACCCTTAGTTTTTTTATCTTTAGGGTACTTTTTAATTAAATCAAGCCAAGGATCAGGCGTTAATTGTTTAACGGATAAGTTTAGTCTACTTGACTCATTATCTATTTCTAAAATTTTTACCTTTACCTTGTCTCCAACATTATAAATTCTATTCAAGTTATCTACTTTTTCCCAGGAAATTTCTGAAATATGAACAAGCCCTTCCAAAAACATGTCATTTTCTATTTCCACTCTAACAAAAATACCAAAAGGCATAACTCCAGAAATTAAGCCTTCATAAACTTCACCTTTTTTAACCTTTTTAAGAGCTTTTTGCTTTTGAGCCAAAGCTGCGGCCTCAGAAACAGCTTTTTCAGAAAAAATAAGTCTGTTTTTTTCCCTATCAAGCTCTATAACCTTAACTTTAAAAACTTTATTTTGTAGATTTTCTATCTTACCTAAATATTGACTCCCAAACTGAGAAGCAGGAACAAAACCTCTTACTCCTAAAAATCTAGCAATCAAACCGCCTTTATTAACCTCTAAACCTCTTACCTCAACAACCTCTCCGGTTTCAAGATATTGATCAAAAGTATCCCACTTATAATCCATGGCAGAATCTCTAATAGACAAAAGAATCTGACCTTTATCATTTTCAGGCGAAAGAACAATTGCCTTGATTTTTTCTCCCACCTCAAGGTTTTCAATAAATTCTGCAATTTCATCCAGTTCTTTACCTAAAATAATACCTTCTGTTTTAGCACCTATATCAACTAAAATAGCTTTTTTAGATATATCTGTAATTACCCCTTCTACCTCTTCACTTTTTTTAAGACCAGTAAATTTATAACCCGTAGTCTTAATCAACTCTTCCATTGTCTGAGGGTTTCTATTAGAAGTTTTAGTATTTTTTGTAGAAACTTTTACTTTACTTTTTTCTACCTTTTTTGAAGTTAAATTTTTTCTTTTAACTTTTTGCTTTACTTTTGCTGACATTCATTTATATCCTCACTTTCTTTGTTGTGACCTTATTATACAAAAAATGAAAACAATTTACCAGAAGTTGTTATTTGCCTTCTAAAATAGCTCTTGCTATTACCAAACCAGAAACTGAGGCATGAACCAAACCTCTCGTTAAACCAGCTCCATCTCCTGCCACAAATAAATTTTTAAGCTCAGTTTCTAAATTTTTATTTACTTTTATTCTTGAAGAATACAGCTTAATTTCTACTCCATAAAGAAGGGTTCCATTTCCCCAAATACCCGGAATTAACCTATCTAATGCCTGTAGTGTTTCTAAAATCCCAACTATATAACGATGGGGTAATACAAAACTTAAATCTCCGGGAACAGCAGATTTTAATGAAGGTTTAATAGAAGCCATATCAATTCTTTTTTTAGTTGAACGTTGACCTAAAGCTAAATCTTTTAATCTTTGAACCATAATCCCACCCGATAAAATATTAGAGAGGTTAGCAATACTTTTAGTATATAAAATGGGATCTTTAAAAGGCTCTGTAAACTTATTGGAAACTAAAAGTGCGAAATTAGTAGTATTAGTTTTTTTATCTGCTAAACTATGACCATTAACAGTCTTAACCGGAAAATCTCCTGTTAATTGCTCCATCGTTACCTCTCCATTAGGACATACACAAAAAGTTCTAACTTTATCTTTAAAAGTTTTAGTTTTAAAGTATACTTTAAGTTCATATAGAACTTTTGCTAAAGAATCAAATATATTACTAGGTATTTCAACTCTCACTCCCAAATCAACAGGATTACATTCAGTATGCAGTCCGTATTTTTTAGTCAGCTCAATTAACCAAGAAGAACCAGCTCTACCAGGAGCAATTACTACGGAATCAGCTTTAATTTTAATACCATTATCCAATACAACTCCGTTAACTTTATTTTTTAAAACTAAAATGTCTTTAACCTTTGCATTGAATCTTATTTCAACTTTATCTTTTAGAAAAGCATAAATATTTTGTAAAATTTTTACTCCACCATCAGAACCCATATGTCTTATCGGATAAGTTATCAACTTTAAATCTGCTTTTTTTGATTGCCTTTTTATTTTTTTAATAGCCTTTGTATCTAAACCATAAACTTTTTCAGGAGCTCCAAACTTAAGCCAATATTGTTCTGATTCAAAAATTAAACGCTTAAAATCATTAGGCAATAAATACTCTCCCAACCATCCCCCGACCTTTTTGGTAAATAATAATTTACCATCTGAAAAAGCTCCAGAACCACCCCATCCGGAAATTAAATTACAGGGCTGACAACTTAAACAACCTTTTTTGTGTTGAAAACAATGTCTATTATTTAAACTTTTACCTTGCTCCAAAATAACTATTCTTTTATTAGATTCTAAAGCCATTTTTAGCGCGGTAAAGATACCAGCAGGGCCAGCACCAACTATAGCAACATCATATTTATTTTTCATGACAACTAAAATACTACACAAACTTAAAAAAAATAACAAGGATGATAAAATACACACAAAAAATCCCGGCTGTGGGGTATTTTCGCCATCCTGAGAAGGATTACTATCGTCCCTGCTGCCACCTTTTACGACTGAGTTCGGAATGGAATCAGGTAGAACGATGGCGCTTAAACAACCGGGAAATTGTTTAGCTCTCTAAAAAGTGAATAGAAATAGCCGACCTCTAACAGTTACTCTTTCGATCTATTAGTACTGATTAGCTAAATATATTACTATACTTACACTTTCAGCCTATATACCTGGTAATCTTCCAGGGATCTTCATCTGGCAAAGCCAGAAAGGATACCTCATCTTAGGAATGGCTTCCCGCTTGAGATGCTTTCAGCGGTTATCCACAACCAATGTGACTACCCAGCTATGCGCTTGACAGCAACAACTGGCACATCAGGGATTAGCTCATCCAGGTCCTCTCGTACTGTGGACGAATTCCTTCAAGTATCCTACGCCTACTGCGGATAGAGACCGAACTGTCTTACGACGTTCTGAACCCAGCTCACGTAGGGTTTTAATGGGCGAACAGACCAACCCTTGG
>DBQG01000037.1:19962-26506 GCA_002305125.1 Patescibacteria group bacterium UBA1400
CTGTTATCCCCGGGGTAGCTTTTATCCGATAAGCCCGGTGCCTTCCACATGGCACTCGAGGATCACTAAGACCAACTTTCGTTCCTGCTTGGCTAGTATGCCTAACAGTTAAGCAACCTTTATGCCTTTACACTTACAGCTTGGTTTCCATCCAAGCTAAGGCTACCTTTGTGCGCTTGCGGTACTTTTTAGCAAGCAACCTCCCCAGTTAAACTGCCCACCAGACACTGTCCCCAAACCCCTTAAAGGGTTTTTAGGTTAGAAAGCAAACTGCCAAAGAGCAGTATTCCACTATCGGTTTGATCAATGACCAAACCTCCTGCCTATTCTCGACAATTGACAAATTGATTTCAGTGCCAAGTTACAGTAAAGCTCCACGGGGTCTTTTTGTCCTGCAGTAGGTAGGCCGCATCTTCACAGCCATTTCAATTTCGCCGGGTCTGTCCCCAAGACAGTTCTCAAGTCGTTGAACCTTTCGTGCGCGTCGGAACTTACCCGACAAGGTACTTCGCTACCATAGAACAGTTATAGTTACTGCTGCCGTTCACCGGGGCTTCAATCGGACACTACTAGTAAACTAGCTATACCCTCTATTAACCTTCCGGCACTGGGCAGGTTTCAGCCCCTATACTTTGGCTTTCGCCTTTGCAGAGACCTGTGTTTTTGTTAAACAGTCGCTTGAGATTCTTTTGCTGTGACCTATAAAGCTAAAGCTTTATAGGTAGGACATCTCCCTAAGTTACGTCCAGCTTATTTGCCGAGTTCCTTAGAGACAGTTTTCCCGTTCGTCTTGGTCTTCTCGACCTGTCCACCTGTGTCGGTTTGCGGTACGATTACCATTATTTCTCCTTAAGACACTTTTCTCGGATAAAGAAAATTTTTGAATTGACTTACTAAAAGTAAATCTTTTTATTTTAACTCAACGTCGTTTTAACGGATTTTCCTGTTAAAACTGTTTTGTTAATTGAACGAATGCAACTTCAACGCACCGCTCATTTTTCCCTTATCGTCCTGTCATAAGTGATAACGAAATAATAATAGTACAGGAATATCAACCTGTTATCCATCGGGTCCGCCTCTTGGCTACCCCTTAGGGTCGACTAACCCTCAGCCGACAAACGTTGCTGAGGAAACCTTAGACATTCGACGTTCTGGTTTCTCACCAGAATTGCGCTACTCATACCGGCATTCTCACTTCTATGCTCTCCACTAAACTTTCCAATTTAGCTTCAACAAACATAGAACGCTCCCCTACCTTCAAGTTAAACTTGAACCCTGATTTCGGTTTTTGGTTTAATTCTCTTAAATTTTAGGCGCCATCAATCCAAATCGACCAGTGAGCTGTTACGCTTTCTTTCAAGGATGGCTGCTTCTAAGCCGACCTCCTGGCTGTCTGAGATCAATGACTTCCTTTGACTTAACCAAAAATTAGAGACCTTAAACGAGGGTCTGGGTTGTTTCCCTCTAGCAACTGGAGCTTAGCCCCCAGCCGCTGACTGCCTTAGTAACGCCAAAGTATTCGGAGTTTGGTTAAAGATGAGATATAAATACCCCATATTTATCCAGTGCTCTACCCCTTTGGTTTAATCTAAGACGCTATACCTAAATATATTTCGGGGAGAACCAGCTATCTCCAGGCACGCTTAGCATATTACTCCTACCCACAGATCGTCCAATGCTTTTGCAGCAGCAATAGGTTCGGGCCTCCCCCTGTATTTCTACAAGGTTCACCCTGTCCATGGGTAGCTCGCCTGGTTTCGGGTCTTCCGCTAACTGCTAAATGGCCATTTAAGCCTTGCTTTCACTACGCCTTCCCAATAAAATTGGTTAGACTAACAGTTAACGAGAAACTCGCCGGTTCATTCTTCAATAGGCACGCCGTCATCCATTAAAAAATGGACTCCGACTGTTTGTTAGCAAACAGTTTCAGGTTCTATTTCACTGGGTCATTAACCCTTCTTTTAACCTTTCCCTCATGGTACTAGTTCACTATCGGTATTTTTGGGTATTTAGCCTTGGAGCGTGGTCGCCCCCAGATTCCCACCGGAGTTTGCCGTCTCCTGTGGTACTCAGGAATCCTTTAGAGCTTTTTTAAATTTTAAATACAAGGCTATCACTTTCTTTGGCTGTCCTTTCCAGAACATTCTTCTATTTAAAAAAGTCTCATATTAAGGTCCTACAACCCCTTAAGAAAACTTAAGGTTTAGGCTGTTCCCGTTTCGCTCGTCGCTACTAAGGGAATCTCTGTGATTTCTATTCCTCTGGGTACTTAGATATTTCAGTTCCCCAGGTTACCTTTTTAAGATTATGAATTAGTCTTAAAAAGCTTTATCTAAAGATAAAGCAGGTTTCCCCATTCGGACATCACCGGATTAAAGGTTGTTGACACCTACCCGGTGCTTATCGCAGTCTTCCGCGTCCTTCTTCGGCCCAAAAATCCTAGGCATCCACTGATTGCTTTAATTTGAGTAGACTGTAAAGATCGGTAATTCTATTCACTTGTCAAAGAGCTAGTGGACCGAAGCGGGTTCGAACCGCTGACCTTCCGCATGCAAAGCGGATGCTCTTCCAACTGAGCTATCGGCCCTTAAACTAAAAAGTCTCCTAAAGGAGACTATACATAGCAGATCAGGATTAATTTTAAACTGAAGTTAAAAGTTTTTCTAAATAAAACTTTAAAACTTGTAAATTTTTCTGATAAGCAAATGTACTCATTAAGTTCTGGAAAATCTCCTTTAATACTTTCTAAAATATTATAGCAAAACCTACATCTAAGTCAACATGATAATTTTGTGGGCCGTCTAGGATTCGAACCTAGGACCTCTGTCTTATCAGGACAGCGCTCTTACCAACTGAGCTAACAGCCCAAAATACAATTCAAATTGTATCACATAAAGGAATTTTAAAGCAAGAAATGGATCAACTCTGTCTAGTAATTAAAAATAATGGAAAGGAAAGGAAAATGAAACTAAGACTAAATATCAAAATAGTAGTTGTAGGACCAGTATTTCCAGCAACTGGTAATGCTGACGGAGTTGGTACAGGGCTTAACGATGGAGAGGGTGAAGATGTTGAATTAAATCCTAAATTGTAACTCCCATTAACATTGGCAGTACAGTCAATAATATCTATGGCAGTAGTATCGTTTATTCCGGAATCAGTGCTACTTCCTTCAGTACAACTAAAAGTCAAGTTGCCTGTATTAGATGAGATTTTTGCCTTTATTGTCATTGTGGCTAAAGTACCTATTCCAGTCTTACTTTCTAAAGATGATCCTAGAGATAGGTTGGCATTAATAATAACCTGACCAGTAGAGTTATAAATATTGTGAGAAACTTCATCAAAAAAAGTTCCTGCTTGAACTGAAATAACTTCTAATTTAGTAGCGTCAAAGTTTATTACTGCTTTAGCACTTTTAGTTTCCTGCCCCCCCGTATCAATCTTTACAGCAATATCCGTACCAGTAGTACTAATGACACCTGAACTAGGAGAAAGCTCTAGGTGAGCACTGGCAGCATAAACTAAAAAAATTCTTGAAGAAAATATAATGATAAAAGCTAAAAGAAATATTATTACTTTTTTTGTCATTACTTCAATTCAACTATTAAAGAATCTACAGAGCTTAACAGCTCTTGACCGCCATAAGCAGCTATGTGTGTCTTTTCTTTATTAAAAGAAAATTCTAGATTTCCTGCTTGTATTACTTCAACAGATAGGGTTACCATAACTTCATTATATAAATCTTTACTCTCATTAGCTCCTTGGAGCGCTACTACTCTAATTTCTCCATTTTGATTATCTATTGTTTTTTGAGGATATAAAGAAAAGAAGCTTCCTTCATTTATTTCTACTACTGAAATTAACCAAGGATTAAAATTTAATAAAAATTCAGAGCCATCAATATTCTCACCGTCACCAGACACTATAACTTGTATATTAAAAACCTCTCCCACTTTATAATAATTTTTATCTGTTTTTAGAGAAATTGAGGCAGTTTTTTTTGATTGCGGCTGGTTTGGTATTACAATATCTTTTACTGAAAAAGAAGGAATTCTATTAGAAACAAATTGTGACTCTTTTTGATTTATTTTAGTTTTAAGATCTTTAGGTTTAAAGTTAAATTTATAAAAATAAAAACCTAAACCTAATAAAATAATCAAAACAAAAATTGGCAATAATTTCTTTAAGTTTTTCATCTTTTAAATAAATAATAACATAATTTCAAATACTATTCGTCATCAGGCTTGCTAGATAAAGTTGTGTAAAGCAAATCAACATCAGTATTATCCACTACTCCGTCTAAATTTCCGTCTGCTTCTCCGCACCCCTCCTTATAATCTAAACTACCTATCCTTGCATCAGCTTCTTTACAGGCTTTAACGATCGAGTAATCTTTAACACCGACACTCCCATCCCAATCAACATCTCCAAAATCTAAAGGATGAAGTGAAAAATCTAGTTTATTACTCTGTCCCATTTCTAAATCAAAATAAATATCCTTTAGACAAATAAAGCCTAACTCCTGATCTTCTTTTTTACAAAAACGAATCTGTCTATGAGATGGCCCCTTAATTAAAATATTATATTTACCGCTTTTAAGATCTTCGATTTCTACTGAAGCATTATAATTATCGCTTTCCTCATTATATTGGAAAACTATATTTTTTTCTAAATAAAAATATTGCTGATTACTATTAGTTTCAATTATTAATCTCACTGACTTTTCCCTATTTTCATCAGGTAGATTACAATAATCATCTCCACAATGATCATTACCATTAGCTGGAACGCCGGCTAGTTTAATATTAATATCTAAAACTGTTTTAATATCAGAAGATGGAGATGGTGATAAAGATGGAGATGGTGATAAAGATGGAGATGGTGATAAAGATGGAGATGGACTAGAACTATAACTAGGACAACACCAAACATTATTAGGATTTTCGTAACCGAGACATTTCAAGCTTCCAGGAGAACATTGCTGATTACAATCCCCTGTACTGGAGATTTTTGTACAACCTGCTTGAAGAGGCTCTAGAACAGTACAAGTAGACACACCTGAACAATTACTGGGAGGGTTAGTAGGATAAGGGCTATCATAAGGATTGCCAGGAAACATTTCTGAAAGTTTTCCCCGTTGAAGAAGTAATTTATTAGTCTTCCAAACTCCCACTACTATACCTAATACTATAGAAATAAAAAGAATCGATAAAAAAATCTTATTTTCTGAAGATATTTTTTTTAATGGTTGGAAATTAATAAAAAAATTTCTCTTAAATTTTAGTTGCATTAACTAAAGAATAATGCACTTTTAGCTTAAAAGTCAATAAAAAACAGTTTTGTTAATCTTAAAACGTGGTAGGAATGTTGTCAGTGACAATTTCTGACTAATAATTTTTCTTTCTATTTTAAAGAAAGATGGAACCCTGGTCGTGAAGAACAGGAACCAAAATCTCCTAGAAAGGAGGTGATCCAGCCGCTCCTTCCAGAACGGCTACCTTGTTACGACTTAGCGCTGATCGCTGAGTTTACCTTAGGCGTTTCCTTCTTTAACAAAATGTCGAAGTTAGGAAAACGACTTCGGGCACCCCCAACTTTCCTCACTTGACGGGCAGTGTGTACAAGATCTGAGAACGTATTCACCGCAGTCTGCTGACCTGCGATTACTACCAATTCCAACTTCATGTGGGCGAGTTGCAGCCCACAATCTGAACTGAGGATATTTTTAAGGGATTAGCTCCGCCTTACGACTTAGCAACCCGTTGTAATATCCATTGTAGGATGTGTGTCGCCCTGGACGTAAGCGCCGTGCTGACTTGACGTCATCCTCTCCTTCCTCCTTTGCTATGCAAAGGCAGTTCTCTGTGATATACAACACAGAGTAAGGGTTGCGCTCTATACCCCACTTAAGGGAACATCTCACGACTAGAGCTGACGACAGCCATGCAGCAGCTGTGCTACACCCTCTAAGGCTTCTCTGGTTTCCCAAAGAATGCAGTAGCATGTCAAGTCCAGGTAAGGTTCTACGCTTCGTATCGAATTGAACCACATGCTCCACTGGTTGTGCNNATTCCTTTGAGTTTTAGCCTTGCGGCCGTACTCCCCAGGCGCCCTACTTAACGCGTTAGCTTACGTCACTCCTAAAAAAGGAGTAACTAGTAGGGATAGTTTACAGCTAGGACTACAGGGGTCTCTAATCCCTTTCGCTCCCCTAGCTTTCGTTCCTCAGCGTCAACTAAGGCCTAGATGCTTGCCTTCGCCCTCGGTGTTCTTCCTGATATCAACGGATTTCACCCCTCCACCAGGAATTCCAGCACCCCTTACCTAGTTCTAGACTAGCAGTATCTCAATCTTTTCCAAAGTTAAGCCTTGGTATTTAAGCTAAGACTTGCTAATCAGCCTACGATACTCTTTACGCCCAGTAAATCCGGGCAACGCTTGCACCCCACGTATTACCGCAGCTGCTGGCACGTGGTTAGCGGGTGCTTATTCAAAAATGTCTCTCGACATTAATAAAAGTGGTTTACGACCCGAAGGCCTTCAT
>DBQG01000003.1:0-1077 GCA_002305125.1 Patescibacteria group bacterium UBA1400
CTGGCTTTTCGTATTGCTCAGGCAGAGCATGGAATAAAAGACAAAGACAAACAAGTAGCAGCTAAAAAACAAATTTATGCAGAAGAGCTAAAAAGAACACCAGTTAAAATTTTAAGAGAAGCTGAATTACAGGACGGTGAAATTTTAGATCCGACAGTTCAGGAAAAAGTTATTTTAGAAACTTTATCGCAGTTACCAGGAGGAGAAAGACAAGCCCAGGAACAAAGAATAGCCAGGGGCAAAGAAGGGAAAGACGAGTTTTTAACAGAAGCAGAAGATCTTTTAACTGTTTTAAGCCAGCTTGAAATTAGGGGAAGGAAAGGAGAGATTGATTTTAGTAGAATTCAGGACCCAAGGGAAAGAAGGTTGGCAGAGGCCTACTATAAAGCCATTACAAAAGTTGTTAACGAGCCTAATACAAGAACCTGGAGAGGAGGAGACGGAGAAATACATAAAGGCAGTCTTTTGGATTATCTAGGTCAAAAACACAATCCCTACACTCCTATTTTAGATGATGTGCCTTGGGGAGATTTACAGTTTGCCCGCATGGGGCAAAAAGGATATGCCAGAAGAATGAGAGATTATTATGCTACTTATAAAGTGATGGGAGCCTTAAATAATTTTCAACAGGATTTTCCCAAAATGAGAAAAGCGGAAGATATTGTTAAGGGAATGGATGAGATTTGGAAGAATTATAGAAACTATACTAAAAAAGGCGCCAGAGAGAAAGTGGCTTCTTTTTATGAAGGAGTGGGAAGGTTTAATGCCGGAAACTTTTTAAGGAGGTTTTTGCCGGTTCCGTTTGACAGCGTGGTAGACTTTTTAGGAGATAACGTTCCTTTTTTAAAGGAAACTTCTTATGCCAAACAGGTTTATGGTTTTGCTGCTAACTCTTGGAGAGGTATAGACTTAAGAAATATGCTGGGACAGGCAAGACTGGCAGGGCATATTACCAAAGAGCAGGAAAGAAAACTTAGAAAAAGATTAAGATGTACAGGCGGCTGGTTAGCTTTAGAATATACAATGAGAGTTCCTTTAATAGGATCAGTAATACTTTTGAAAATCTTTCTTGAGGAG
>DBQG01000003.1:1132-37181 GCA_002305125.1 Patescibacteria group bacterium UBA1400
TTAAAAGGTCCAACACCCATATAACTACCTTTAACGCCAAGATCAAATAAAGTGCTGGGAACAGCAGCCACCATTCTGGGTGCAGCCATAAGCCCTCCCATAACTCCTGCAGCCATACCACCGCCCTCAACCTTCAAAGATTTTTTAATCATAGTAACAACTTGGGGCGTCATCATGACAATACCAAAGGCAAGTAGGGCCTGAATAGTATTAGCGCCAACACCTGATTCACCTATAACCAGAAAAGGAGGAACCCAAATGTCTTGACCGCTTTCAATGGCAGGATAGTAGCCAACCTCAGAAGTAACATGATAGGGGTTATAGCCGTTTCTGGGTCCAATTAGAACAGCAGCCAATAAAAACATAAGGCCGACAGCCGGAAAAACAATTACATTAGCAAATAGTCCTTTAAGCCAGGAGCCAAAAGTGTTACTTCCAGGAAAAGCATTGGCTAAAATTTGAAAAGGAGCAAAGATAACACTTAAAATAATGGAAAGATAAGACATTAAAAGGGCAAAAAAGAGTCGGAATAAAGAAAATAAGACAGCAATGCTTAAAATAAGTTTTGCCAACCCGCCTACCAGATTTATTTTTTGAGCCTCAAGTACATCTTCATACCAGTCGATACCCACAAAGCTGCCCACTAAATTTTCTACGGCCGTAGCTGGTCCTTGAAGTAGAAGGTTTTCTCCATCAATAAAGATCATTTGAAAAGGATTTTTTGACAAAAGCATATCAATTACCGTTCCCGCATCTCCGGCAATAATAATATTACCAAGAGCAAAGATGCCAACGGCAAGGTAAATACCAATGTAAATAAGATCAATCATCAGTCCGGCAATAGCATAAGAAAAGGTTACCAATAACAGGGTTAAGATAATTTTTGGCAGAGCTGATTGAACCGTAACGACAGTCTGGGGATTGATTTTGCTGCGGAACATAATCATAAAACCGACAGCAATAAAGATAAAAACAAAAATAATATAGGTAACATTTCTAAAACCCTTCCAAACAGGCAAAATTGGAGACAAAGCTCTCCATCCGGTTGAGCTTTGGGCATAAGCTGATTTGACAGGTAGACCCAGATTGCTGCCCAAATCTGCTAAATATTCTCCGGTGCTGACGGGGGGATGAGAAATCATGCCGGCAATCATACCGCTTAATTGACCGGTAGCGCCGACGTGGGTAAAGCCATTTGTTTGAGCTACCTTGGTTTCTGTTCCCCCTACCAAAATTTGAAAAGATTTAAGAGCATTATCAATAATCATGTAATTATATCTGCAGCTTGAAACATCACTTTCACTGCCTCCAAAAACACATTGTTCCCAGCCCTCTTGGGTAGGAGTAAAGTAAGTATTTTTTTCTGCCAAGGCATTTTTAACAGGTAAGACTACAAAGAGGAAAAGAATAAAGAAAAGAATAGTTTTAAAAAACTTATTGGCAGACATCATCTTAACTAAAGCTAACATATCAGCCTGCTTTTTGCAATAAATTTTAACATTATTTTATTCAAAAAAACTATTTTGTTCCAACCAATTTTTGGCTAAATTTTTTAATTGTTCTTCAGATAAAGAACCAACACCCATCAGGGTAAAGTTATGTTGTCCTCCCAGGTTGTTTTTGGGTTCGTGAGTAATTTTTAAAAGAGGAGTTTCATTGGGATAAACAGCAAAGTTATCTTGGGTGCATTTTTCCCACTGATTGTTGGTCCAACCAATTACGCTGGAGTTAAAACAGGCATGGCCAGAGCTTTTACCCACATCCAGCAGGTTTTCATCAGTAAGTCCTGACTTGTCCCCAAAAACTATAAACACGTCTCCTTTTTGGGTGTGGATTTTAGTTATTTTTCCTTGGCTTAAAGCAAGATTGGATAAAGTTTCACCTTCTTCTCTGGTTTCCGAACCGTCAAGTTGATTTGGTAATGGTTTGGCATAAAACTCGCGCTTGTTATCAGAATAGGCATCCATAATAGTTAAAGAGCGGTACCAGTCCTCCTCTTTTAAAAGATGGTCATACCAACGGGAAGAAACAGGGTTAAGCAGGGAAATCATAATTGGTTCTTTGGCATATGCCTGGGGGTTTATGGTTTCCAAAAACTTCATTTCTCTTATCACTAAACCGCAGGGGTAAAAAGAATAAAACTCAACGGCATGATTAAGTTTTTCTCCAGAGCTGTTTGTAATCCAATACTCCCATTGAACAACCACTTTTTCATTATTATTTTGTAGTACTTCCACCCGGTTATTTTCTGTTAACCGGCCATAGTGATTATAAAGATCGTCTCCTGTTTGAGGGGCATAAAAGTAAAATTTAACGCCGCTTTTATCGTCAAACTCAAAGTAAGGACTATTGGCGCCGGTTTCCTGAGAAAAAACAAATTTAAAGTTTGTATCTGGCCACTCAACAATGGTTGCCAAATAAGGCTTGTCAGAATGAGCATTTTCTTCTGTTCTTTGTAGGCCTCCCTGATAATTGCCGTAAACATAATTGTTATTATTGGAGTCGTTAACAATATAGGCGTAAGGAGAAGTACACTCTCCCAAATTATCAGAGGGGGGGGTTATGGGTGTGGGCGGCGGCGGCGGAACAGGAACATAAGCACTGGGAGAAGGGCTGGTTCCGGGTTCAATGCTGGGATTAGGGCTGGTACCAGGAGCGGGGCTGCTGGGCGGACGGCTTGGAACAGGCGGGGCGGGTGGTTTTTCAGGGGGATACTGTTTAGAGGTTCCAGTTAAAGGATTTAAAAATCCGCCAGTTAACCATTCCTGAGTATTAACGATTCCTCCCAAATAAGAGAAAAGCAAATCCCAGGGACCAGGCAGCATTGAAGTATCTATGCGCGGGTCGCCGCCAGTATGGGAGTAAGCATAGCCCACCTGATCTTTGGCAGGAATCGGTCTAAAAGGATTATTCATGGCTTTTTCATTATAAAGGCCTTGAGGGTTCCAGCGCCTAAAGATGCCGGAGGTGATTTCCAGCGTTTGCATGCGGATAGTTTCCAGCCAGGGAGCAGAGTTTTTAACATTAATGGCGGAAATGTAAGTATCTGTGCAAATTCTTGGTACCAAAGCGCCGGTAAGAGGATCAACTCTGTATTCACATTTGTTTTCTACGGCCCTTTCTCCTTCAATATTAGTAACACTTTCCTTTAGGCAAATTTTAGGAGTATAGTTTTTTTCATCATAAATAGCTTCTGGATCGGGTAGAATAGGGATCGATGGGGGTGTCCAGCAGGATCCGGGAAAGACGGGGGCGCCTTCACCGCAGCTGGTATTTACAATTTGTCCTCCCGTAATGGTAACTTGACAGCTAGTGCTGACAATGTTGGTAAACCCACAACGTGAATGTCTATCAAGCTGGCCAGAAGCAGAAATGGTATAGATGCCATCGTCTGGAGCAGGCACAGGATTAACTAGTCCCGAGGAAGACCCCGCTTGAAGATAAGTAGAACCACCAGGAGCAATACATCCTCCCCAAAAACTGCTATTAACATACAAATGACATTCAAAGCCGCTTTCCGGAGGATTATTGGTAAATCGGACGCCATAAAAAAGTTGACTTCCGTCATAAGTAACACCCTCAATAGCCATAAAAAAAGGATCATCACAGGAGTCGCTATTTTGAGCCAACAGATTATCAAGGGGTTGAAAAACTTTTGAAGAGGCCAAAAGAGTTTTAATCTTATCAGGAACTAATTTTTCATACAGTTTGGCTGTTTGAGTTTTTAAACTAGTTTTAATTTCAGCAAAAGGGTCAAAGTTATCATTGTAGTAATTAACAGCCGTTTGATTGGCGTAAGCAAACTCATAGTTAGTAAAACAAACATCACTATTGTTAGGATTATAAACTTTAAAACCAATAGCGCCCTGAGTAAAATCACTGTCATAAGCATCAATAATAAGTTCTGTAGCTTCATCAATAACATTATCGCCGTTTAAGTCAACAAAACATTGAATATGGTCAGCTACGGCACGAACCTTTATTTTAATATTTAGTCTTCCTCCCAAATCGCCAAGACTTTGAGAGTCAATTAAATCCGGATTATCAAGAATGTAATCAGGGGGCATTGTTTTCCACAGTTCTGCTTTATATCCACCAGAACTGCCTCTAGCAATCATAAAACCATAACCTTTAACTCCGGCAAAAGTTTCCCGGCGATGACTGGCCTGCAGCTCTTCGTCAATAGTAACTCTAAACCAAAGACCCATTTTGGCCACTTTTTCCTTAAAATTAAGAGTAATTCCGGCTTCATAATCAGAAGAAGTTAGGTTTTGTTCAATAAGATATAAAGACTCTTTATTGTCTTTTTCTTGAGAAGCGTTATAACAAACAGAACCATCTTCTTTGTTTTCCCATAAGCCGTCTCCGTCACCATAGCTTCCACCTCCAGGAGGAATTCCAGGAGAAGAACGGGAGCTTTTGGGGACTAAAAGATCTTGGATAAAGCTGGTTATTTTGTTTAACCGGTAGAGTTCAGGAACTTTTGTTTTTAAAGGATTGGGGTCAAACTCCATATCTACAGCGGAGAAAGTGATACTACCTTCAGTCATCTCGTTGGCAAAAAATGGCACTAGTTGCCAGACGGCCAAAGTTTGTTCGTCAAGAGAGGCTATAAGCGGATGGCATTCCTGGCTGGTTTTATCTTCAAGACAGGCATAATACTCTTCTCGTGCTTTATAAACATTATGATTATAAAAAATTTCTTCCAAATCCCAAGGGCCAATGGTAAAAACCTGACTTAGGTCTTCGGAAATATAAGCAGTTTTAGCTTCTCCCTCTAGTCTGCTTTGTTCAATTCGGCGGATAGTTTCCTGTAAAAAGGCATTTTTTAACCTATCCTGGACTCTTTGGGGGGTAATTTTATGAATTGGCCCTGCCAGCTCAAGAGCATTTCTTAAAGCCAGTTGCCCGGGATCTATAATTGCTGGAGGAACCCGGTGAATGTCAAGAGCTCCGAGAAAGTACTCATTTAAATAATAGGCAAAAGGTAGCTGTAGACTGTTTTTATCTACTTGCAGCTGGGCTGTCCAAAAAACATCAAAGCAGCGGTTTTCCTCTCCGCTTGGCTGGGTTCCGTCTTCATTAGAAGCATAGGTTACAGCTTCGGCAATATAAATCGGAGAAGAGTCTTCTGAGGCGTGTCCGCCTGTGCCGTCGATGAGAATGCATTCAGTTAAAGAGGTTTCGGTTAAACCCTCAACAGGTTCACCGGTAGCAGTACACAAACCGGGGTTTTGACTGCTGGCATAGCCGCAGCTATTACCGCAGCTGACAAGTTCACCGCTGGCAAGTAGTGATTGCAGCCAAGCTTGAAAAGAGGCCTGATCAAAGGAGGCTGGAACAGTACCGCCGCCACCCTCGCTGCCAAGTAGGTTAACCACATCTGGCGGAGTAAAAAGATCCCAGGTATGTCCAACTTCTCCTGCCAGATCATAAGCAGGAAGGGCAAACATCTGAGGCTGGGCAGTTTCTAAAAACTTTTGAGTAAAGCGATAAAGAGGAGAACCAGCTGCGGGGGGCTGTTTCCAGTAAAAATTCTCCCCGGCCGTACCTGATTCCACTCCAAAAGCAGGTTTGCCTGAAGCTCCCATAATATTTAATAGTTCAGAAAACTTGGCTGGATTAAAATGGGGATCAGAAGCGCATAAAGCACTGCCGCAAATTTGTTCACTTAAATCATAAAGATTCATTGCAATGCCATCAAATTGGGAAAAGTAAGCGGAGTTAATGCTTTTAAGACTGTTAACATAATTATCAAAATCTCCGGCTCCGCCCACCCAGGTTTGATTGAGCATAGGAGAAAGCAGGGCTGTTTTACCAGAAACTCCTGAAGCAGCCAGATGTTGCTGTAGGGCAGCAGTATAAGCAGCGACATCAGCAGGTTCTCCCCAGTCTGCTGAGCCGGCTTGGTTTGGTTCGTTCCAGGGCATAAAGTAAAATTTTTGATTGGCCTGTAATGAACCTAAAGTAGCGGCCCATCCCAGAGCATCAGGAGGAGTTAGATAGTTGTTTAAATGACCCCTGACAACTACATTTACAGAAGCAGCTTCGGCTTTGCTGATAATTTGTTGGATAGCTTCACAGTCACCGGTTCCGCCGGCAATAACTACAATCCAACCCCCTGGTCCCACTCCGGCAATAGCCTGATCGGCGGCTGAATATTTGGTGCCGATGTGAATACCTGACCTTTTCTGAGCTAAAGCTAAAACAGGAAAGGCAATAAAAACTAAAAATAAAAGAATGCTTGTTAAAATGGGCAGCAGTTTTTTCATGGTTCTGGTAACTCAAGTTCAGTTACAGTAACGCCGGTAAACTGTTCTATAAATCTAAAAATAAACCAGATTGAAAGCATAATAACAATACCAATAATTGCCCAGGTGATTGTACCGGTGGCTTTTTTGACATTTTCCGGATTGCCGCCGGAAAAAAGGAGCTTAAAACCGCCCATTACTACAAAAATAAAAACAACAATACCGGCCAAAGGAGTAGCAATGGCCAAAATATTGGCAAAAATAATCTCAAAATACTTAAAGCTGGCAACTCCGTCATATACTCCCGGCGGGTCAGCAGCATAAGCAGTGAGAGAATATAAACTAATCATAATTTTAGTTTATTCGTAGGCTGTAGGAAGATCAACGGTACCGCCAAAAGGATCAGGTATACCGAAAAAGTAGGTTACCAGTTTAATCACCAGCCAGGCTAAAGCGACGATGGCTAAACCAATTAAAGCCGCTGTAATTCTGTTTCTAGCCTCTTCATACTTGCCCTTATCTCCGCCCGAGGTTATCCATTGGATTCCTCCCCAGACTAAAAAAGCAAAAGTCAGAATAGCAGCAATAATAACGGCAATAGAGATGCCAGATTGAATTAAGGGACCTAATTCGGTTACTTTAACCTCATCAGGTTGGTCAATAGTAATTTTTTCTACCTGAGCCAAAACTTTTTTAACAAGCATTAGTCACCTCCTTTAAGAGTAAGCTTATCTATTTATAACCTTTTTTCTTTTTCCTTGTCAATCTTTTCTATTCCAGCTCAAAGATTACTTCATCGCCCACGGTATCTCCTATGCCTAAAAAGTAGATGGCAATCCGCCATAAAAGGTAAACAACAGCTACAAGAGCCAGCCCCATAAGCGCAGCTGTAATCCTGTTTCTGGCCTCTTCAACTTTAGCCTTATCTCCCTGAGACATAATCCAGTTAACTGCCCCCCAAAGGAGGAAGCCAAAAGCCATAATAGCAGAAATAATCAAAATATTGCTTACAAGCCTAGTGATGAAAAGACCAATATCTTTAATTTTAAAATGACCCTGAGTTAAAACTTCAGTTTCAATGTTAGTTGTTGGCATAAGATATAAATAATTTTAAGGCGTTGGCCACTCCAGATTTAAAAGATCCACTTTAAAGATAACATCAAGAATTCTTACAAATGCAAAGCTGGCGGCTAGTAAAGCCATGCCCATTAAAGCATGAGTAATCTTGTTTTTGGCATTTTTATACTTTTCCTGATCTCCTTCTGAGGTTAAAAGATCAACGCCTCCCCAGATTAAAAATATTAGTAAAGCTAAAGCTCCAACCAAAACAGCAACCCACCAAAGACGGGCAAAAAAACTTCCCAAAGGATTAGAACTTACTCCCTGAAAAGTACCTTCTTCAGGAGCGATAACAGGATTTTTAATTGGTTCAGCTGCCAGAGCTTTTTGTAAAATATTCATGTAAATAATTTTTACCAGAAATTTTCAATATACTCAGCCGGATTTAAAATATTCAGGCCTAAAACTTCACCGACAATAAAGGTTAGACCATAAACAGCTACTACGGCAATTAAGCCGATAACAGCATTGATCATCTTATCCTGAGCTTTTTGTACTTTTTCCGGCTTGCCTGAGGAAGAAATCCAGGCTACGGCTCCCAAAACAAACTGAATTATAAAGATAATGCCTCCGGCAACAGTTAAAACGCCAAAAAGATTGGTAAAAATATCAGTTAGGACCTTTCCTACCCCAGCTCCAGAGCCAGGAGTATTTTGAGGAACATAACCTCCCATACCTTCAATATCTCCAAGAGTTGTGGAGGCAGCTTCAACTTTTTTAATGAGGTTTGTCAAAATTGACTTAGTTAAATTCATGGTTCAACTCCATAAATTTTAATCTGGAGTAGGGCATTGGGATCTTTGAAAAGAATCCAGCCTACAAGAGCGGCAATGGCAAAAGAAGCAACCACAACCACCATACCGATCATAGAGTTCCAAATCTGACTTTGGCCTTTTCCCAGTTTTTCCGGATCACCCTGGGAGGTCATTATTTTATAACCGGCTAAAATTACATTTATAACAAAATAAAGGCCGGCAGCAACAATTACCATTTTAATGATATTGCTTAAAAGTCCGGGCAAGCCACCGCCAGTTCCTCCGGCTCCAGCATAATCTCCATATCCTCCCTGTAAAGGACCTGGTAAATCAATTCTGCCAAAAACTTGTAGCATGATTAAATTCCTGGATCAAAAATTTTTACACCTGTTAAATATTCAACAATTTGTACTAGCCAGTAAGAGGCAAAAATAATTATAAAACCAACAGCAGCCGCAGTTAAAGCTTTGCCTCCCTGATTTTTCTGGTCAGGATTGCCGGCTGAAGTAATAATAGCAAATCCGCCGCCGATAACCAAAAAAAACAAAATAATGCCGGCGAAAACATAGATATTAGGAATAATATTGGAAACAAAAGTTCCTAAACTGGAATAACCAGGATGAGAAGCTATCCCGGTTCCGCCTACCTTAAAAGCATCGCCAATGTTAACTGCCATAACAAAATCAGTATAGCAAAATTAGTCTTAAAACGGCAACTGAGATGAACTTTTACAAACATGCTAGAATAAAGATATGAGGGAAGATAAGTTAGTAGGCGGTTTGCTTAAGGGAGACAAAAGAGCTATAAATTTATTTTATAAAACTTTTAAGCCTAAAATTGCCGCCTATTTTAAAAATAAAATCAGCAGTAAAAAAGATGCTGAAGAAGTTGTTCAGGATGTATTTATAACAGTTTTACAGTCTTTGCCTACCTTTAAAGGCAATGCCTCGCTGGGAACCTGGATTTTTGCTATTTGCAAACATGAGGCGGCGGATTATTTCCGCAAGAAAAAAATTAAAACCATTGTTTTTTCCCGCTTCCCTTTTTTAGAAAAAATTGTGGATAAAGCTTTGGGACCAGAGCTGGCTTTGCAGGAAAAAGAAGCTAAGGTTAAAATTGCCGCTACTTTTAATCGCATAAACGAAGGATATGCCCAGATTTTACGACTAAAATATATAGAAGGGCTGACTATGGCTCAAATTGCAGGCAAACTTGGTAAAACTGTTAAGGCAGTTGAATCAAAACTGTCTCGGGCTAGAGTGGCTTTTCAAAAAGAATATGGTCAATATGGACAAGACAACACTAATAAAAAAGCTTGGCAAGTACTCTCTGCTTTTAACCATCAAAGAGAGTTATCTTCTTAGTAAAAACCTTTTAGGGTTGTTTTGTCATCCGTTTAAAACCTTAAGAAACATTATTGATGATAAAGATTACTCTCAGGCTTTTCTTATTATTACTCTGCCCTTTTATACTTTTCTATTTGGGGTAATTTTTATTATTTCGGCTAGGTTTCTTATTAAGGCTCCAGAACAGTGGGGATTTTTAGCTAAGGGATTGCTGGGGCTAACTTTAATTACTTCTTTTTTTATTTTTTGTTATTTGGGTTATTGGTTTTTACAGCTGAAAAAGTACCAAAAATTCAGAAACATTAAATTTTTAAAATGATTGATCTAAAGAAGATTAACCAAACCAAAGACTTAAGAAAAGAGCTAGAAAAAGAGCTTGGGGTGGAATTAAAGCATATTGCCAAGTTTAGTCTTGATGTTAAAAAGATAAAGAATAAAAACTGTGAAAATATGATTGGAGCTCTCCAAATTCCTTTGGGTATTGCTGGTCCTTGTCTTATTAAGGGGTCTGAGGGAAAAATCAAAAATTACTATCTTCCCCTGGCAACTACAGAGGGAGCTTTAGTGGCTAGTGTTTCCCGTGGCTGTAAAGCAACAAGACTTAGCGGCGGAATAAACTGTTTTTTAGAAGATATAGGAACAACCAGAGGACCAGTTTTTGCCACCAAAAACCTTGCTGAAAGTTTTGCTTTTGTCAGTTGGCTGGAAAAAAACTTGGCCATTTTAAAAAACATAGCAGTTAAAACCTCAAACCATTTAAAGTTATTAAAGCAGGAATCAGAGGTGGTGGGAAACAGAGTTTTTGTCAGGTTTTATTTTGATACCCAGGAAGCAATGGGAATGAATATGGTTACTCTAGCAACTCAGGCAATCGTTAATTTTATTAAAAACAAAAAAAAGATAACTTGTCTGTCTTTATCCGGCAACTATTGCATTGATAAAAAACCTGCCTGGATTAATCTGATTAAAAAAAGAGGCAAATCTGTTTGGGCAGAAGCTGTTTTGCCCAAAAAGATAGTTAAAAAAGTCCTTAAAACTACTCCCCAAGAAATTGTCAGCATAGTGCAAAGCAAGTGTTTTTTAGGTTCGGCCCTATCAGGCTCTCTGGGTTTTAATAGTCATTTTAGCAATATTACCCTGGCTATGTTTCTGGCAACCGGTCAAGATGCAGCTCACGCGGTGGAAGCAAGTTTGGGGATTACTTGGGCTCAGGTGCAGGAGGACGGTTCTCTTTATTTTTCCTGTTTTTTACCTAGTTTGATGGTGGGTAGTGTGGGCGGAGGGACAGGTCTTGAAACCCAGCAGGAGGCATTAAAAATTTTAGGTTTAAAAGGAAAAAAAGGTGATGCCAGAAAGCTGGCCCAAATTATTGGCGCTGGAGTGTTAGCGGGAGAACTGTCTTTGCTTTCAGCCCTGGCATCCCAGGATTTGGCAAGAGCTCATCAAAAACTGGGCAAAGGAGTTATTTAAGTTACGATGATTAATAATAAAAAATTTAACTCAGTAGGAATTATTGGCTTTGGTGCCTACCTCCCTTATTACAGGATAAAAACTGAAAGCATTGCCAAGTTTTGGCAACAGGATGGACAGCTGGTAAAACAGAGTTTAGGCGTAGAGGCAAAAGCAGTTGCCAATGCAGATGAGGATAGTTTAACCATGGCAGTTGAGGCCAGTCGAAAAGCTTTACAAATGTGTCGGGTTAAACCTCAAAACATAGGAGCAGTTTTTGTCGGCAGTGAATCTCATCCTTATGCAGTTAAACCAACAGGGACAATTTTAGGGACAATTTTAGGATTAAAAGACTATTTTTGTGCTGATTTGCAATTTGCCTGTAAAGCCGGAACTACTGGTTTGCAGCTTACAGCTGGTTTAATTGAGGCGGGATTAATTGAGTATGGATTGGTGGTTGCCAGTGATAAGGCTCAGTCAAAACCAGGAGATATTCTTGAATATACGGCTGGGGCAGGAGCTGCAGCTTTTGTGTTGGGAAGAAAAAAAGATCAATTTTTAGCTAAGATACTGCAAACATATTCAGTTGCCTCAGATACTCCTGACTTTTGGCGCCGGTCAGAATGCCGGTATCCGGAACATACTTCCAGATTTACCGGAGAACCCAGCTACTTTAAACACTTAAAGCAATGCATTAACAACTTGCTTAAACAAAGCAGATTGAAAATAAAAGATGTGGATAAGGTTGTTTTTCATATGCCCAATGCCAAATTTCCCTTAAAACTTGCTAAAAACCTTGGGGCTAGTGAGGGTCAGATAGAAGCAGGGTTTTTAGCTCCTTTTATCGGAAACCCCTATACTGCCTCAAGCCTTTTAGGTTTAATAGCTAGTCTGCAGGCAGGTAAACCTAAGGAAAAAGTCCTTTTGGCTTCTTATGGTTCCGGAGCTGGCAGTGATGCTTTTTTGCTTCAGATTCAAAACCAGCCAGCCAGCAAAGGAAGTTTAAAAATACAAGCTAAAGCAGGATCAGTTATAAGTTATGATGAGTATTTGCAAAAAAGGGAGTTAGTATGAACAAGGTTTTAATCTTAGGAGCCTGGCAAACACAGTTTGGTGAACTTTGGCAAAAAAGCCTTGATGATCTTATCAGAGAGGCTAGTTTAAAAGCGATTAAAGATTCAGGATTAAGCAAAAAACAGATTGAGATTGTTTTTTTAGGCAACAAACTGGCCGGCAACCTTTCCGGCCAAAATCACTTGTCTGCTCTTTTTGCTCAAATTTTAAATATGGATGTTCCTATAATAAGAGTTGAAGCTGCTTGTGCTTCAGGCGGAGTAGCTATCAGACAGGGTTGCCTGGCCATTAATTCCGGCGAGTATAAAACAGCTTTAGTGGTAGGAGCAGAAAAAATGACGGATATGGACTTGGCCGAGGTTTCTTCAGGGTTAATGACAGCAGCAGGTCAGGAAGAACAAGATAGCGGCCTATCTTTTGTAGGCCTTTATGCTTTAATGGCAAAAACTTACTTAAGCAGATTTAAAGCTAAACAGGAGGATTTAGCTTATCCGGCTTTAAAAAACCATTTTCATGCCAGTTTGAATCCTAAGGCTCACTTTCCTTTTCAAATTAGCTTAAGACAGGTAATGGAAAGCTCCCTTATTGCCAGTCCCTTAAGAATGCTTGAGTGTTCGCCGATTTCAGACGGAGCCGCAGCTGTAGTTCTGGCTGACCCCAAAAAGTTTAAAAAAAGAGGCAGAAAAGTCTTTATTTCTGCTAGCAGCCAGGCAAGTCAATCTTTAGTTTTAAGCAAAAGAAAAGATTTAACAGAGATTGAAGCCACCCAAAAAGCAGCCTGTCAAGCCTATAAACAAGCTGGAATCAAACCTCAGGAATTATCTTTACTTGAAGTTCATGATTGTTTTTCGATTGCGGAAATTATGGCCCTTGAGGATCTGGGGTTGTTTGATAAGGGCGAAGGATATGTAAGAGTAAAAAACGGTGAAGTTAGGTTAGGGGGCAAAAGACCGGTTAATGTTTCCGGAGGGCTTAAAGCTTGTGGTCATCCTGTTGGAGCCACCGGAGTTAAGCAAGTAGTGGAAATTTTTGATCAGCTTAAGCAAAGGGGAGGACAAAAACAGGTAAAAGATTCCTGTTTAGGTTTGACTCATAATGTCGGAGGAACAGGAGGAACAGCAGTAGTGCATATCCTGCAACTTTAAAAAATGAAAAACCCAATTTTAAACTGGCGCCAGCAAAAGCAAAAATATCAGCTTTTAGGAAAACAAGGTAGAATAGTTAGTTTTACTAAAATTACCAATCCGCCTCAGGGATTTGGACTCCTGCCCTACCATGTGGCAATAGTTGATTTTGGCAAACAAGGCAAACAAACGGGCCAATTGGTTTTAGAAGGAAAAATACCAGTCAGAGGGGGCAGAGTTAGGGCGGTTTTAAGAATTATAGGCAGACAAGACAGCAAAGAGCTTATTAACTATGGAGTAAAATTTAAACTTATTTAAAAGATGAAAGTCCAAGCAGTAGATAAACAAGACAAACCATTAAAACTTATCAGCAGAAAGAAAGCTCATAAGGAGTTAATTTTACACCGGGCTGTTTCTGTTTTTGTGGTTAATAGTAAGGGAGAGCTTTTACTTCAGCAAAGAAGCAGGTTCAAAAAACTCTGGCCTCTTTTTTGGAGCAATACCTGCTGTACTCATTCTCAGGAAAATGAGCCGCCTCTTCAATCAGCTCAAAGAAGACTTTATCAGGAGATGGGGTTAAGGTTAAAACTTAAGCCGATTTTTAAACTTAGCTATTGTTTTGAATACAAAAATGGTGAGGGAGAGTGTGAGTTAACTTGGGTATTTATAGCCAGATACAATAAAGAGACCATAAAACCTGATCCTCAAGAAGCGGCTGATTTTAAATGGATAGGGTTACCTGAGCTTAAAAAGCAGATAAACAAAAACTCCGGCCAGTTTACTCCTTGGTTTAAAAAAATTATTACTAGCAGAAAGTTTATTACTGAACTTGGAAGAGAGATGGAAAATGATTAAAGTTTCAGCACCGGGAAAGATTCATATTTCCGGCGAACACAGCGTTGTTTACGGACAGCCAGCCTTAATCTCAGCAATTGATAAAAGAGTGATTGTCAAACTGGCGGCAAGGAAAGACAGTAAAATAATTGTTAAAGATAACAGCTTAAAATTAAAGCAAACACTTGAATTTCCTCAAATAAGACGGTTTGCTTATCTTAATCCTAAAGCTTGGGAAAGCAGTGACAAGCTTGGTTTGGTTAAGGCAAGTATAGATAAGACATACTCTTTTTTACAAGTTAAGCCAGAAAAAGGGTTTGAACTGGAAATAAACTCCCAAATTCCGGTTGGTCAGGGTTTAGGTTCATCAGCTGCCTTGGCAATAGCTTTAGTGACAGCTGTTTTAACCTGGGAAAAGGTTAAGTTTGATAAAGAGATCATTAGTAAAGTTGCCTGGGAAGTGGAGAAGTTTCAGCATGGTAATCCCAGCGGTAGCGACAATACGGCCTGCTGTTTTGGCGGAATTTTGCTTTATCAGAAGCAGAAGGGGCAACCAGTTTTTCAAAATTTAAAAATTAAAACAAACCTTTCCGGCTTAATTTTAATTTCAAGTGGCCAGCCGGAAGAATCAACAGGAGAAATGGTAGCAAAAGCTAGTCAGGTAAAAAACAAATCCATTTTTGCCCAAATGGGTAAAACAACAACAAAAATAATTAATATTTTAAAAACAGGCAAACAAGAGCATTTAAACAAGCTGATTTTAAAAAATCAGCAACAGCTGGAAAGTTTGGGCGTAGTTGGTAAACCAGCCAAAAAAATTATTAAAATGCTAGAACAAGAAGGGGTAGCAGCTAAAATATGCGGTGCCGGCGGTGTTAAAAAGGGTTCGGGCATGATCTTAGCTTTCCCTCAAGACCTAACCATGTTAAAGGAAACTCTTAAATTAAAAAGCTTAGATTTTATTAAAGTTAAAGTAAATCAGCCGGGAGTTAAAATAGAAAAATGACTATAAGGTAAAGTTGGACAGATGATGGTAAAATTTTAAGGGAAGGAATTTATGATTAAAGCATCAGCACCAGGAAAACTATTGCTTTTTGGTGAACATGCAGTGGTTCACAATAGGCCCTGTATTGTTACGGCCGTGGACCAAAGGATGGAGGTAGAAGCTTCCTTTAATGGTGAAAACAAACTAATGGTTAATGCCCCTCAATTAGGAATAGAAAATTATCATAAAGATGTTGGCGATTTGGGCAATCAGGAGATGCCCAAGCAGGTTTCTTTTATAGAGGCGGCTGTAAAAAGATTTTATCTTAACTTTGGACTTAAAAAAGGCTTGAAGATTATTACCCACTGTCAGTTTTGCCACACCTTTGGCTTTGGCTCCAGTTCAGCTGTAACCATTGCCACCCTAAAAGCTTTAGCCAAACTTTATCAAGTTAAATTAAACGATAAACAGCTTTTTGATCTAGCCTATAAAACTGTTTTAGATATTCAGAAAGTAGGCAGTGGTTTTGATTTGGCTGCCGCCCTGTGGGGAGGAACTTTGTTTTTTGAAAAAGGCGCTAAAACCGTCAAGTCTTTAAATTTGCAAAAACTGCCTTTGATTGTTTGTTATTCAGGTATTAAAGCCGATACTCCTACTTTAGTAAGACAAGTTAATGAACTTAAAAGAAAAAATCCGGTAAAAATCAATAAGATTTTTGACAAAATCGGCCAATTGGTATTGGAAGCTAAAAAAAGCTTGCCCCGTGAAAACTGGGATAAGGTAGGTAATCTTATGAACCAAAACCAAAAACTTTTGGAACAGCTGGGAGTTTCCACAGCCAAATTGGAAAGGCTTGTAGCTACGGCTTTAAAATCAGGAGCACAGGGGGCAAAACTGTCAGGAGCCGGCGGCGGCGACAATATTATTGTGCTGGCTACTAAAAATAAGCAAAAAATAAAGACAGCTTTACAAGAAGCGGGAGGAACGATAATGGAAGTAAAAATAAATGCCCAGGGAGTTTTATGCCAACAGTGTTAAAGGCTTCTTGTAAGGCTCCAACCAATATTGCCTTCATTAAGTATTGGGGCAAGAAGGATGAGGTTTTAAGAGTTCCGGAAAACAGTTCTATTTCCATGAATTTGGATAAATTGTTTACCATAACCACAGTGGAATTCTCTCCTCGTTTTAAAAAAGATAGCTTTCAGCTTAAAAATGAGAAGACTGAGGTTAAAGAACAACAAAGAGTTTTTAAACACCTTGACCAGATAAGAGCAAAAGCAAGAATAACTTACAAAGCTAAAGTGATGTCAGTTAACAATTTTCCTGCAAGTACGGGCTTGTCATCTTCAGCTTCGGGAATGGCAGCCTTGACTGTGGCGGCTGCGGCTGCTTTAAAGTTAAAACTTAGTAAAAAAGAGCTTTCCCGATTGGCGCGGTTAGGTTCTGGTTCTAGCTGTAGGTCTATTCCTGATGGCTTTGTGCAGTGGCAGGCGGGGAATGATCATAAGACTTCTGTGGCTGTTTCCTTATACCCTCCGGACTATTGGGAAATTTTAGATGTAGTTGTTATTGCTTCCCAGGAAAAAAAAGATATTAGTAGCACTGTGGGTCATAGTTTAGCTGGGTCAAGTCCTTTTTTGCCTGTTAGGCTTAAAATGATGCCAGAAAAGATAAAAAAATTAAAAATGTATTTAAAACAAAAAGATTTTTCCAAGTTTGCCAGCTTAAGCGAGCAGGAGGCTTTAAATATGCATGCGGTTATGATTACGTCCAACCCTTCTTTACTTTACTGGACCCCCAATACCCTAACTTTAATGAAGCAGGTGCAAAGATGGCGACAAGAGGGGGTAAATGTTTACTTTACCATTAACACGGGCCAGGATATCCACCTTTTAACTCAAAAAAAAGACCTTAATAAGTTAGTTTCAAAACTTAAAAACTTAAAAATAGTTAAAAAAATTATTGTTAATAAACCTGGAAGAGGAGCAAGATTAATTAAGAAACATCTTTTTTAAACGTTGCGGTAAATTTGCAGAAAATATGCGGAAATTTACTGGCCAAATCTTCTTTGCCGGGCCTCATATTCTTTTAAGGCAGCTAAAAATTCATCTTTGCCAAAATCAGGAAATAGGGTTTTGGTAAAGTAAAGCTCTGAATATTGAGCCTGCCAAACCATAAAACCAGATAGTCTTTGATCTCCGCCTGTTCTTATTATCATGTCCGGATCAGGCAGATTGACGGTGTCAAGAAACTTGGCGAAGTCTTCCTCTTTTAAGTTATTTATATTAATGTTTTTATTCTGATAAAGCTTTTTAACTGCTCTTAAGATTTCATCCCGGCCTCCGTAATTAATGGCAATTGTTACTACCAATTTTTTATTATGCTGACTGTCATTTTTAATTTTACTAATATCTGATACCAAGCCTTTAGGTAGTTTGCTAAGATCACCGATAGTGTTTAATCTTACTCCGTTTTTAATAAATTTTTCAATGCTCCTTTTTAAACCGGAGCGTAAAATTGAAAACATCATGGAGGCAAACTTTTGGCCTCTTTTCCAGTTTTCCGTGGAAAAAACCCAGAAGGTAACATGTGAGATTCCCTCTTCAAGGCAGCAGTCAACAATTTCCTCAAGCCTTTGATTAGCGGCGATTTCGTGGCCGGAAGTTATAGGAAGGCCTTTTTTACGGGCCCAACGGCGGTTGCCGTCAACAATAAAAGCAAGGTGTTTGGGTTTATTCATTTAAAAAACAGTGATTCCAAAAAGTTTTTCTACAATCTGAACAATCCAATAGGAAATAAAGATAACAATAAAACCAATAAAGGCAAATAATATTTTCTGATAGCCTTTTTTAGTGGAATCAGGATTGCCAGTAGAAGTTAAAAGCTGAAAACCACCAGCTACCAGCATAAAAAAGAACACTAAGCCTCCAAGGGGAAATAAATAAGGCATAAGATTATTTATAACCGCAGCCAGATCAGGAAACTTAGATCCGGTAGGGTCATGAATAATAGTTCCATCAGGTAAAGTTAAATCAGCCATTGATTATTAAATTTTAACCAAATCCAGGTATCTTTAAAATAGTAACACCAACAAGCCTCATTGTAAAAACAGAAAAGATAATTAAAAGCAAACCGGCAAGGGCGGAGAACAAGATTTCCTGGCCCTCTTTAAGCCGATCAGGGTTTCCAGAGCTGGTTAAAATAAGAAAGGCACCGTAAAGCATTAAGGCAAAAGCAGCTGCTCCGGCAATGGGCAAAGACAGAGTAAACAACCAGCCGGGAATAGATCCCGGATCAGTGGGTACACAGCCAATCATGGTTCTGATACCGCACACTTGTCTGGTACATTCAGCTGGAGTATTTCCCTGATCAACGCATTCCTGGCTAATAATACCTTTGCATTCACACTCTTCAGGTTTAATAATGGAGATTTGTTTATCAATAACGTTATTTTTAACGCAGTGGCATTCTAATCCCTGTGTTTGAAATATGTAGCCATTAGGGCAGTCAGCATTAATTGGAGTTTTACAGTTGTTTCCTGCCCCCTCACAGCATTTTTTAAATATGGGTAAGTAGCTAGTTCCCGGGGGACAATTTACATTTGAGCAAAGTTGTTCGTCAGGCCCTTGAATAACGCAGCTGTTATTTATAGATGTATTACAACTTGCTTCATTAGAAAACTGATCACAAACTGCTTGATCTGACTGAAAGCCCGATTCGCAGTTAACTTCTACACCGCAGTACCACTGGCCTCCGGCTCCTCTTTGTTTCCAGCTGCAGTCAAAAGTTCCCTGAGCATAAGCATGATTTTTATTTATTAGACTTAAGGATAAAAGAATAATGAGGGTAATAAAAGAAACTTTTCTCATTTGATTATTAAATTTTAACCAAATCCAGGTATCTTTAAAATAGTAACACCAACAAGCCTCATTGTAAAAACAGAAAAGATAATTAAAAGCAAACCGGCAAGGGCGGAGAACAAGATTTCCTGGCCCTCTTTAAGCCGATCAGGGTTTCCAGAGCTGGTTAAAATAAGAAAGGCACCGTAAAGCATTAAGGCAAAAGCAGCTGCTCCGGCAATGGGCAAAGACAGAGTAAACAACCAGCCGGGAATAGATCCCGGATCAGTGGGTACACAGCCAATCATGGTTCTGATACCGCACACTTGCCTGGTACACTCAGCCGGAGTATTTCCCTGGTCAACACATTCCTGACTAATAACGCCCTTGCAGTCACACGACTCAGGTTTAATAATGGAGATTGTTGCTTCAGGGGAGGCATCAGGATCTGCCTGGCAAGAGGACTCGCACTCGCCAATAGTTGAAAAGGGTCCACCGGTGTCTTCAATGCAGCCGGTTATAGGGTCACAGCGAAAGTTTGTAGGGATAAAACTGGAACAGTTGTCTTGGCAATTTTGAAAACCATCAGGACCACAATAAGGTCCTGTCGGGCTTCCCTGACAAACGCCGCTGACGCACGTATAACATTGGCCAGGATTCGTATCCTGACAGCTTAATCCTGCTGTTCCATTACAAGTAAATTCATCACTTATAGTTGAACATTGCTGTTCATTTGGTTCAAATCCCGGATTACAGTCATTAATTCCCACCACACAACCAAATCCTGGCTGAAACTGACAACTGAAAGTATTGGTAGGAACCTGGGCAAAGGTTTTTCTTGCTGTTAAAAAAGAAAAAACAAATAAAAATATTGATAAAATAAAAAAGATACGGATATTTTTATTCATTAGTTTATCCTAACAAAAAAGGACTAGGAGAGTAAATGTTATAATAAAATAATGAAGCCTGAGTATCGATATTTAGCTCTGTTTTTATCCCTGATTATTTTTTTAACTGCTTTTTTACTACCCAAAGCTTCTTCTTTTGTTTTAGCAGATGAACTTGAAGATTTAGCCAAACAAATTTCTGAGCTGGAAAAGGCCAGACAGCAGAGTGTTGATGCTACCAAACCCTTAGAGGCTGAGCTTAACCGGCTTGATGAGAAATTGGCAAATATTCAGTCCAGTTTGCAAAAAGCCGAAAAGAATATTTTTAATCTGGAAATAAGCATTAAAGACAGGGAGGCTCAATTTGAAGTTCAATACGCAATTTTAGCAGAGAAAGTGGAAAGTTATTACAAAAAACTGCGTCAACCTTCAGGTTTTATCCTCCTTTTATCCTCACAAACAGCTTCGTCTTTAAGTAAAGACTTGTCTTATCGTCAAGCAGTGGCTGATGAGGACAAGAGGTTGATTGCTCAAATTTCCAAAGAACTGCTGCAGCTTGAGGTTGATAAAAAAAAGCTTGAACAGGACAAGATTACCCTGGCTGCTTTAAAAATAAAAACTGATGAACAGGCTTCTTTTTTCAGAAAAGAAATTGAGGGAGCCAAAGATTATCAAAAAAATCTGGAAGGCAAGATTGCCGAACTGACAGCTAAACAGCAAGAACTATTGGCTAAAAAAACAGCTACTTTTCAAACTAGTGTGGGTGAGGTGCCTTTGGCCGATGATGCAGCTTCAAGCCCTGATTTTAATCCCGGTTTTTCACCTGCGTTTGCAGCCTTTTCTTTCGGAGCGCCGCATTTCAGGGGAATGAGCCAGTACGGCGCTTTTGGGAGAGCTAAATCCGGTCAAAATTATGAAGCCATTTTAAAAGCTTATTATGGTAATGTTAGGTTAGAAAGCGTTGATACTAACTTTAGTATTTCTACAGATCAGGGAGCCAAAAGCTTTGAAGATGATTATTTAAAAGGGATTGCTGAGATGCCTTCTTCCTGGGCCGATGAAGGCGGGTATGAAGCTTTGAAAGCTCAGGCGGTGGCTGCCAGGTCTTATGCTTTAGCTTATGTAGGTTGGCGCATGGGAAACCGTAGTGCTTCAGGTTCTATTTGTACGTCAGAAAACTGTCAGGTTTACCGGGCTTCTAAAGCTACAGATGGAGCCGCAGCCAGATGGCATCAGGCAGTAGCTGATACTAAGGGAAAGATTTTGGTGAGCAATTCCAGTAATGAAGTAGTTAATGCCTGGTATGCTTCAACTTCGGGGGGTTATCAAGAATCTTACTCATCTTTAGGTCATTCAACTCCCGGGATATGGGATACGGCTTGTGGTAATCAGTCTTGCTGGACAGCTCAGGCTTGGGAAAAGCAGTCAGGCTCTCCTTGGTTTTATAAAGGTTGGTATAAATCAAGAGGAGGAGTATCTTGTGGCCGTTCCCACCCTTGGTTAAATCAAGACGAGATGGCTGATATTTTAAATGCTGTTTTAGTCTTTTCCAAAGATGAAAATGCCATCTCTCATCTTTCCCAGGAGGATTCTTCCTGTTGGGGAACACCAATTCCTGATACTTGGAGTAAGGCTCAATTAAAACAGGAAGCACAAAAGCATGGAGGCGCAATTACTTCGGTCAGTTCGGTTTCCGTTACTTATGCCACTAATGGGGTAACCGCCCAAGTAACTTTTTCTACCAATAGAGGAAGTGTTTCTTTTGACGGCAACAAGTTCTATAAGATTTTTAACCTAAGGGCTCCAGGAGCTATTCATTTAAAATCAGGTTTGTTTAATATTGAGAAAAAATAGTAAAATTAAGATTAGTAAAGACTTTAAAAAAGTTTAAATTAATAAGGAAAAATGCCTGATATTTTTGTGTCTTCTCCAAAAAAAAGAATTAAGTCTGAATCAGAACAGATTTTAAAAAGAATTGGAGAAAGTGAAACCAAAAATCCTTTAGCCGCTTTTGTGGCTTTGCCTAAAGGAGTTCAGTTTGAAACGCAGGAAAAAGAAGAGCAGATTATTTTGCTTTTGCGCCGGCATTGGATAACCAATTTTCACTGGATTTTTATAGCTTTGATAATGATTTTAGCCCCCTTGATTTTAAATGTTGTTCCCCTGCTTGAATTTATGCCTCCCAGATTTCAGTTAATGACCGTAATTATTTGGTATCTTTTAACCCTGGCCTTTGTGTTTGAAAGCTTTTTATCCTGGTTTTTCAACGTTTATATTATTACTGATGAGAGAATTGTTGATGTTGATTTTACCAGCTTAACTTACCGGCGCATTTCTGATGCCCAGATTGAAAGAGTTCAGGACATTACTTATAAAACCGGAGGTCTTTTAAGGGCGGTTTTTGATTATGGGGATGTTTTTATTCAAACCGCCGGCAAATCACCGGAAATTGATTTTGAATCTGTACCTAAGCCGGATAAAGTAGTCAGGGTTTTAAACCAGCTTATCATTCAAGAACAGCAGGAAAAGATTGAAGGGAGGGTTAGATGACTCCCATAGAAGTTATCTTTGAGGGGCTTTTAAACCTTGATGTCTGGGGAGTAGTCAAGATTTTGTTGGTTTTGGCTTTAGTTGTATACTTAGTGTTTGCCTTTATGGTTGTTAGGGAAGTTGATGCCATGCTTAATACTCTTAAAGGTGTTTTTCAACTACCTATTAAGCTGGTTGCCTGGATCCATTTCTTGTTTAGCCTAGCGGTTTTAATTTTAGCTATAATATTCTTATGAGTTTAATTTTTAAAGTTGGTAAAATTGTCGGCGGATCTAAACCGGACTCCTGGTCTCAAACCCATGTTTTTCTGCCTGAAGACAGGGAAAAACAAAAACAGTTTGGTTATCTTTTGGCAGCCTTTAGCCTAAAGGCTAAAGAAGAAGATTTGGATATTCCTTCGTTTGGTAAAGAGGTTATTTCCCGTTTTCATGAAATTTATTACTCCAGTACTCAGGAAACTGTTTTTGAAAAACTAAAAATCAGCATTGCTGATTTAACAGCAGAATTTTCCCAGCAGGTGGAAATAGGTCTTTGTGCGGCTGTAATCATAAAAAAAGAAGAAAAATTAGTGGGTTATTTTAGCGCCACCCCCTTTTTTGAGGCTTTGATTTTACGGGCAGAAAACTTAGTACCTCTTTTTGGGCAAAACGACAAACTACAGACAGCCTCAGGATTTTTACAAAATGAAGACATGCTGGTTGTAGCTACCAAACAGTTTTTAAGTTTAGTACCTCAGGGAAGCCTAAAAGCAGGTTTGGAAAATAAAGATATTACTGAAGCGGTGGAAAGTGTGGCTCCTATTGTTCACGGTCATAGTGAAAACAGCCAGGCAGCGGCTGTTTTATTTCAGGTAGTTGGAGAACAAAAGGAAGAAAAAGAGAGTTTGTCAGTTGAATTTGTAAAGGAAAAGGAAACTGTAGAGGAAGATCCTGAAATTAAAACCCCCTCGGAAGCTCCAGTTGCTAAACAGCCCTTTTTCAAAAGAGTTAAATGGGGGAATGTGAAAGTGTTTTCGCAAGCTTTTATTAGTCATATTAAAAGTTTTAAAAAAGAACCCTCTTTATATGTTTCTGATGAGAAGCAAAAAACAAAGGGAAAGAAAACAACTTTTACCATTGCCGTTGTTTTAATCGGCCTTCTTCTAGTGAGTGTTTTTTTAGGTTTAAGAAAAAAGACATCTTCAGAAATCACTCAAGTTTCAAACAATCTTATTCAGGAAGTGAGTTACCGTTATGAGCAAGCTTTATCATTGGAGGAGATAAATCCTTTAAGAGCTAAGCTTTTATTGCAGGAAGCTAGGCAGCTTTTAACGGAAAACCAAGAACAGTCTGGCAGCAAAGACGAGCAGGAAAAACTTTTAGAGCTGCAGAGTAAAATCAATGATAAGCTGCAGCAGGTAGATAAAGAATATGAACTGGAAAGCGCTGATATTTTTTTGGACATAAGTTTAGTGAAAGAGGGTTTTAAAGGCGAACAATGGGCGGTTTATGAAAATGATTTATTCATTTTTGATACTAACAAAGGGACGGTTTTACAAGTTGATTTAAGCACCAAGGCAGTTGAGGTAGTGGCTGGAGGAGAAAAACTTCAAGGAGGAAGAATGGTAGGTGCAGCTGAGGGGAGGGTTTTTGTTTTAACTACTGGCAGAGTTTTGGTTGTTAGTGTGGTTCAGTCCGAGGTTATTGATGAAGTTGAAGCAGAAGATTGGGGGCAAATTGTAGACATGGTGGGATTTGCCAGTAATGCTTATCTTCTAGATAGTCAGGCGGGACAGATATGGAAGTATGCAGGCCTAGATAAAGGATTGGGTTCAGGAAAAGAGTTTCTCAAAACCAAGACTGATTTTTCTCAGGCAAAAGCTTTGGCAATTGACGGTTCTGTTTGGGTGGTTTTTGCCAACTCCCGGATAGCCAAGTTTGTAAGAGGCGTTGAAGATAATTTTATTCTTACTGGACTGACAAAGCCATTTTCCTCAGAGGTTAATATTTATACTGATGAAAACTTAGATAATCTTTATATTTTAGATAGGAAAAATACCAGAATAGTAGTTATCAGTAAAACCGGCGATTATCAGTCACAATATGTTTGGTCTGGTATTGCCGGGGTGACTGATATTTTTGGATTTGAACAGGAAGGAAAAGTGTTGTTGTTAACAGGAGAAAGAGTTTACGAGATCAGCTTAAGATGAAAACAGTAAACCGCAAGGCCAGGTTCAATTATCAGATTTTAGAAACTTTTCAGGCAGGAGTTGTTTTAACCGGTCCGGAGGTTAAAAGCGTTAAACAGGGACAAATAAGCTTAAACGACTCTTATGTTAAAATTGATGAAAACAATGAAGCCTGGTTGGTAAACGCCCACATTCATCCATATAAATTTGCTCCAAATGTTAGTTATGATCCAACCAGGAGAAGAAAGCTGCTACTGCATAAAAAAGAACTGTTGTCAGTGCAAAAAAAAATAGAGGGACGTAATTTGACCCTGGTACCTACTTCATGCTATACTAACAGAGGTAAAATAAAGATTGAGATAGGTATTGCCAAGGGTAAAAAGACCTGGCAAAAGAAAGAGCAGATTAGAAGAAGAGACTTAGACAGGGAAGCAGAACGTGACTTAAAAGGGGATGTAAAGATTTGACGGAATAGCTCTTTAAAAAATAGCAAGCATCCCTTAATCCATGGGATTAAAACAGGATTAAACAAAAACTGTCAGCAAATTTACTGACGAAGCAGCTAAATTGAAGGATAGGATTGTAAGCCTTGCAGCTTCTTTACTTCCTGAAAAACAAGTTGCTCCAGCTTTAGCATTCGCTTAAGTTGGCATCTTAACTGATTTTTCCTAAGGAACCAGTTAAAGGTGAAAACTCACTTAGGACTTAGCTAGACTGCCTGACTTACAGACTAGCGGCGCAACCAAGTCAAATCAAAGGACGTGTGTTTTGCTTGTTTTCAGCCTTTGATTAAAAAATAAGCTAAGCTTGTAAACTATTCTTAAAAGCAATTTCGGACGGGAGTTCACTGCTCCCCATCTCCACCAATACTTTCTTTAACAATTTAAAAAAGAAAGTAATTTAGTGAATCTTCTTGATATAGTTTTTCCAAAAGTCTGTTTAGGCTGTGAGAAAAACGGCAGCTATCTTTGTTTTGACTGTGTTAACTATCTTAAAAGCTGTCAACACAATGTTTGTCCATATTGTTTAAAATCAAGCCGGTTTGGCCAAACACATTTAGACTGTTTAAAAAAAACAAATCTTAAAGGCTTAACTGCAGTGTTCTGGCAAAACAGGATTTTAAAAAAAGCCTTGTATAAATTGAGGCAAAAGGGCGTTACTGATTTAAAAAACACGCTGTTGGAAATAGCCCTTTCTTGTCTTGGGGAACATCAGGCTTTAGTAGAGATTATTCAAACAGAAAAACCTTTATTTAACCCTCTGCCTTTAAGCAAAAAACAGGAAAATAAACAAGGTTTTAATCAGGCAGAGTTGTTGGGCAAGGATTTGGCTAAAAGTCTGGGTCTTACTTATGTGCCTGAGGTAGGGGAAGTTAAAAAAGGAATAAAGACAGGCAGTTATAAATCACTTTTGCTTTTTAATGATTTATGGGATAGGCAAAGTTTTTTAAGCGTAGCTGACAGCCTGAAACATAAAGGGATTAGTAGAGTTTGGGCTTTGGTTTTAGCCAGATAAAAGAGGTTTTTGAAAGTTAGAGTTCCGGTTGAAACTGGCTTAAAAGAGAGGCTGTTTTTTCCTTTAAGCTTTCGGTAACTTTAATCTGGACCAATCCCTTATGAGGCTGACCATAAAAAATCAGAGTTTTAAGAGGAGACAGCAAAACCAAAGGTAAAACCAGCAAATCTTCTTCCCCCTTGATTTCCAGCACGCCGGTTTTTTCTGACAGAACAAGAGAGGGTAAAAGCAGCTGTAGTTGCTTTACAGCTTTAAAAGAAATGGTTCCCGGTTTGTTAGGAGCTCTTACATAATTTAAGGCTTTATTTTTTAACTCCTGATGTAAATTAACTTTTAGAGGTTGTCTTTGGCAACGGTTGTCAAAGACAGCTAAATTAACAGGAGCTTTATTTAAAAGCAAAGTTTGGGTAGTAATATCGCCAACAGAAATAACCAGGCTTGGTTTAAGTTTATTGATATTTTGTAAGGCCTTGACTCCGGCCCAAGATAAATTATGCTGGGAGCCTAGAAGCAGTTTGCCTAAAGGTTTTTTAAAATGATGGCGTTTTTCCTGAGGTAGGGAAAGATTCTTGGTGCCTAAAACCTGAGAGTAAACCCGGCCCTGGCGGTTAATCTGGCCCAGCCTGATTCTAGTGGAAGAGATTTTTTGTTTATCCTGGGCATTGACAAGATCAAAGGTTTTAATCAGCAACGGCTTAAGACCAAGAGACAGACGTCTTAAATTAACCTGATGGGCACCGTTAAAAGTATCAGGTGTAACCGCAATAGCCTCAAACCTGTTTTTAAGAGACGGTCCATAAGGATCAGTTAAGCCAAAGATTTGTACTTTTTTGTCTAAGCTGTTTAAAGAAAGGAAGTTTTTTAAACTCTTAAATCTGGAGGAAAAAGACTGGATGTTTTTACCTAAAACTTTACCAGAATTAGCCCAGCCGGTGGTTAAACCCAGATACATTTTTTGAGAGTTTTGACTAGCTTTTTTAATAAACTGCTGATGACCTAAGTGCAAGTGGTCAAAAGTACCGGCCAGCACTAAACTACGGTAATTTTTCATAACCTGATTTTAGTCTTATTTTACCCTGTTTTCAAGAGATGTTATAATTAAAAAGACCAGTTAAAGGAGGGTTGGCTGAGCGGTTAAAGCGCTGGTCTTGAAAACCAGTGAGCGAAAGCTCTCACAGGTTCGAATCCTGTACCCTCCGCCACCTTTATTAAAAAAGAATAAAAAGGAGAAGTAAACATGCCCAGCACTTTAAAAAATAATACTTCTGAGGTTACGTTAGTGCCGCCGCCGGCCAAGCAACTTTTGGCATGGAAAGCACCTTCAAGGCCATTTAAGAAAAAAGACAGGGAATATTTTACTACCATTGCTGCCATTGTTTTTTTGCTGGTAGTTATATTGTTTTTCTTAAAAGAGTGGATTTTAATAGGCGTAATTGTGTCTTTAATGTTTTTAACTTATGCTTTGGGAACAGTTGCGCCCGGTAATGAGGATTACAAGATTACTACCAGAGGAGTAGTAGTGGGAGAAAGACTTTATCCCTGGAATCAACTGACTCAGTTTTGGTTTGAAGATCAGGCAGGGATAAAGGTTTTAAGCATAGCTACTATTCTTAATTTTCCCGGTCAGCTTCATTTTGTTTTAGGAGAGATGGAGCAGACAAAAGTTAAGCAGGTGGTAGAAAAATATCTAATCTTTGATAAACCGAAACCAACAGCTGTAGATAAAGCAACAGAGTGGTTGAAGAAAAAGTTTCCTCTAGAGTAAAAAATAATTAAAAAGTAACAAACAAAATAATAAATATGCGCTTGTAGCTCAGCGGATTAGAGCGTCTCCCTGCGGAGGAGAAGGTCAGAGGTTCAAGTCCTCTCAGGCGCACTTTTTCAAGGCTAAAAGGAGGAGTGCCGGAGCGGCCTAACGGCATGGTTTCGAAAACCAATGGAGAGGAAACTCTCGCACAGGTTCAAATCCTGTCTCCTCCGCAAAGCTCCTGTAGCTTAATGGACAGAGTTTTGGTTTCCGGAACCAAAGATGCCAGTTCGATTCTGGCCAGGAGCACTATGGACAAGCTAAAAAGAGAGTTCTCAGCCGGATGCGTAGTTTTTAAAAAAGACAAAGGTCAATTTTTGTTTTTAATCGGCAAACATTCAGGTTATCATAAATGGGTTCTTCCCAAAGGGTTGATAGAACAAGGAGAAAAAGGTTGGCAAACAGCAGTAAGGGAAACCAAGGAAGAGATGGGGGTTGAGGCCCAACTGTTGAGCTTAAAACCGATTTATAAAGAACAGTATTTTTTTTATGCCACTTTTAAAGATAAACAGGAAAAAGAAAAGGATAAGCCGGCAAGAAGAGTACAAATTTACCAGGAGCAGGGAGGCAAAAAAACCAGAGTCTTCAAAACAGTCAGCTTTTATCTGGGAGAGTATAAGTCCGGAGATCCTAAGGGTCATGATTGGGAGATGGAACAGGCCGGTTGGTTTAACTTTAAAAAGGCCTTTGAAAAACTGGAGTTTAAGGGAGAAAAGCAGGCGTTGCAAAAAGCCAAAGACCTGTTAAAGGAACAAGCAGAAAGAAATTAAATAAGCTTGTGTTTACAGATGTCTTCAACCGCTTTTTTAGTATAAGAGTTTAAGGGCAGCTTTAAAGCTTTTGGTAAAGATATCCAGTAGTACTCTTGAGCTTCACTGTTAAGTTTGACATTGGTAGTTTTACATCGGGCCAGATAATCCAAAAAAATAAAGTGTCTTTTTTGAAAAAACTGTTTATCATAAACAGCTTCCTGAAGATTAACAAATTTAAGACCGTTAATCTCCAGCCCTGTTTCCTCTTTAACTTCACGTTTGCAGGCAGCCGTGATTGTTTCCCCTTTTTCTATATGGCCGCCGGGAATCATATAAAGGCCAGGCCATTTATAAGACTTAAGCAGTAATAGCTCTTTTTTAGGATTAAAGATTAAAATACCTACTACCGGAGAGGGGTCTTTTTCAGCTTTCATGGTCCTATTATAACAATAAAAAACCTAGTATTTAAAACAAATTAACAAAAAAACCAAAACAAGTTAAAACTTTTGTTAAACATCCTGATAATAATAAGGAAAGTTGCTATAATATAGAGGTTTGAAAAAGGAAATAGGAGGAGTCGGATAGAGGCCTATTCCACACGCTTGGAAAGCGTGCAAGCGCAAGCTTACGTGGGTTCGAATCCCACCTCCTCCGCAATATTTAAGACCTCAATTTTATAATATGAACAGTTTACAAAATAAATCATGTTATTTTTGCGATTCAAGGGTAATTGATAAAGAGGAAGTATTGCAGGAAGGCAGTTGTGTTTTTCTTTCCAAACCAGGATATAACCCAAAAGGAGTTTTAGTTGGTTCCGGGGTTATTATTCCCCTTGCTCATAGAACCTCTCCATTTGAATTAACTGCAAAAGAGGTCGTGGACATGTTTAAACTGCTTAAAAAAGTCAAACATTACCTTGATGAAAAGTATCAGCCCGACGGTTATAGTTTGGGATGGAATGTGGGAAAGGTTAGCGGACAAGCCATAGCCCATGTTCATCTTCATGTTATGCCAAGATATAATGATGAGCCCCTGGCAGGCAAAGGCATCAGGTTTTTTTTAAAACAGGAGAATAATAAGCGTCAATCTGCTGCCAGATAAAAACCAAGGGAACTGCAAGTTAAATCTAAGCCTGGATATAGGCAGGATAATTGGGTATAATTTTTTTGGCATATAAACTTTATTCCGTCAGGCAAAAATTAGTTTATTAATGACAGCAAATAACTTAAACACTCTATCTCCTTTAGATGGCCGTTACTGTCCCCAGGTTAAAGTTTTGCAAGATTATTTTTCCGAAACCTCTTTGATTAGACACAGACTGGTGGTGGAAGTTTTTTATTTAATTAGCTTAACTGAGTTTTTAAACCAAAATCAATTAACCTCAATGGAGAAGAAAAAGCTTTTTAAGTGGTTAAAAAGTTTGGACAGCAAACAGTTTAAAAGAGTGTTGCAGATCCAGGAAGAGATTAAGCATGATGTTAAGGCGGTTGAATATTTTTTAAAGGAAAGCCTGGAAAAACTGGGCTTGTCCAGGTTAAACCACCTGGTGCATTGGGGTTTAACTTCAGATGATGTTAATAATCTTAGCTACGGTCTTATGATCAGCAAAGCCAAAAATGAAGTTTTGCTTCCCAGCCTTCTTGAGTTTTTAAAGCAGTTAGTAAATTTTAGCAAACAGACTAAAAATACCCTTATGCCTGCCAGAACTCACGGACAGTTGGCTTTGCCCACCACCTTTGGCAAAGAGTTTCTTGTTTTTGCCAAAAGAATAAGCTTTTTTTATAAAAAGAGCTCCAGTTTAAAGCTTCAGGGCAAACTGACCGGAGCCGTAGGAACTTTAGCAGCTCATAAGTTTTTTTTCCCTGCTAAAAACTGGTTTAAGTTTTCCCAGGAGTTTGTGGACAGCCTGGGTCTTGAACCAAACCTTTTAACTACCCAGATAGAACCAGGAGCCAGCCTGAACTATTTTTTTTCTCTTTTAAAAGAAATAAGTCTGGTTTTGCTTGATTTTTCACAAGACTGTTGGTTTTATATCAGTCTTGACTATCTTATGCAGAGTCGTGATGAAAAAGAAGTTGGGTCTTCAACCATGCCTCAAAAGGTAAATCCGATTAAGTTTGAAAACGCAGAAGGAAATTTAAAAATAGCCATAAGCCTTTTAAATCTTTTTTCCGAAAAATTTGCTGTTTCCCGGCTGCAAAGAGATCTTTCCGACAGTACGGTAAGAAGAAATGTGGGAGTGGCTTTCGGCCATCTGCTTTTAAGCTTTGAAAGTTTAAAACAAGGGCTGCAAACAATAAGTCCTAACCAGTCTTATCTGCAAAAGCAGCTTTCCAATCATCCAGAAATGCTGTCTGAGGCCTTGCAGCTGCAGTTAAAGTTGGAAGGAGACAGTGGCGCGTATGAAAAAATAAAACAGCAGACAAGGGGTAGGCAAATAAGCTGGGAGCAGTTGGTAGGTTTTTTACCTTTGCAAATCCAAAAAAAGGTTAAAAACTGGCAGGTTAAAGATTATGTGGGTCTGGCTGGGCAATTAGTTGACCTGGAGATTAAAAATATTAAAAAAGAGCTTAAGCTTTAAAGGAGGCAAGATGCATACAGCCATTTTAGGAACTCAATGGGGAGATGAAGGTAAGGGTAAGATGGTGGACATGCTGGCTGAGGATAAAAAAGTTAAGGCTGTAGTCAGGTTTCAGGGCGGCAATAATGCCGGCCATACAGTGGTGGTAAAGGGAGAAAAGTATGCTTTTCACCTGCTACCATCAGGTATTTTGTATCAGGATAAAACCTGTGTAATCGGTAATGGCGTGATTATTGATCCTCAAGTTCTTTTATCAGAAGTAGAGCTTTTGGAATCAAAACTGGGCAAAAAACACGCCAACCTTTTAATCTCGGAAAAATGCCATTTGATTATGCCTTGGCACATAGTGATTGATCAAATTACCGGTGGCAAAATCGGAACTACCTCTAGAGGTATTGGGCCTACCTATAAAGATTTGGTAGGCAGAAGAGGCATTAGGTTTATGGACAGTGGAGATAAAAAATCCTGGCAGGAAAAAGTCAGTGAAGAATTGAGTTGGAATAAAAAATACATTGATCTTTTATGCCAGGTTTATAAAGTTTCGAAAGAGGAACAAAACAAGCTGGAATTAAATAAAAAACTTAGTTTAAAAACAATTGTACAAAATTACTGGACCTGGTTATCTAAACTGAGAAAAAACAGCCTGGTTAAAGTAGGAGATGTTTCTTTATTTTTAGACAAACTGCAGCAGCAGGGTAGTAAGATTTTGTTTGAAGGCGCTCAGGCAACATTGCTGGATATTGCCCATGGTACCTATCCTTATGTTACCTCTTCTAATCCAACTTTAGGAGGTTTGTATATTGGTACTGGTTTCAGGCCCAAGGATTTGCGGGTTGGAGGCGTGGTTAAAGCTTATACGACCAGGGTGGGAGCTGGTCCTTTTCCTACAGAGCTTAACAATAAGATAGGAGAAAAATTAAGAGAAAAAGGTTATGAGTTTGGAACAACTACAGGCCGGCCTAGGCGCTGCGGCTGGCTTGATTTGACGATTGTCAGATATGCCAAGCTCATCAATGGCCTGGATTTTTTGGCCATTCCCAAACTTGATGTATTAACCGGTATTAAGCCTTTAAAAATAGCGGTTGGTTATAAAATCAACGGTAAGGTTAAAGACACTTTTACTGTAAATGAAAAAGAGCTAGAAAAAGCAAAAGTTGTTTATAAAACCGTAGATTCCTGGAAAGAAGATCTTACCAAGTGCCGCCGTTTTACTGATTTGCCTAAGCAGGCGCAAAACTATATTACTACCATTGAAAAACTGACAGGAGTTCCAGTTAAGCTTATTGGGGTTGGTCCGGGAAGAGAACAGATTATTAAAAAGCAGTAATAGTTAATAAATAATCTTAAAGGATTTTTAATCCTAAAAGATGTTATTTAGATCTTATTTAAGAGTAAATTAGCAGGCAGTGGTAAAATAAGCTTATGGACCAGATTCAGCAGGTTAGAAGCAAAATTGATATTGTAGAGCTTATTGGTTCTTACGTAAGTTTAAAAAAAGCCGGTGGCAATTTTAAAGGCTTGTGTCCTTTTCATTCGGAAAAAACCCCTTCTTTTATTGTCTCGCCTGAGCGTCAGATTTTTAAATGTTTTGGTTGTCAACAAGGCGGAGATGTATTTGGTTTTTTAATGGAATATGAAAAAATGAGTTTTGCCGAAGCCCTGCGTTTTCTGGCTCAAAAAGCAGGGGTAAAACTTACCTCTTTTAAACCCTCAACCCAGCAGCAAGCTAAAGATAGACTGTTGGAGATTAACCATTTGGCGGCCGAGTATTATCACTATATTTTGTTAAACCATAAAGTAGGCAAAAAAGGACTTAACTATCTTTTAGGAAGGGGTATTTCTCCGTCTTTGATAAAACTATTTAAGCTGGGTTATGCTCCGGACACCTGGGATAGTTTATACAACTTTCTTATAAGAAAAAAAGGTTATAAGCAGGAGGAAGTAGAGCAAACAGGACTTATTATCAAATCCCGGGGTTTTTATGACCGCTTCCGCTCCCGGGTTGTTTTTCCCTTAAAAGATCACCGGGGAAATGTCTTAGGTTTTTCCGGACGGGTAATAAAGCAGGATGAGCAAGGAGCCAAGTATATTAATACACCTGAAACCAGCATTTATCACAAAGGAGAACTGCTTTATGGTTTGGAACAAGCCAAAAGTTTTATCAAAAAAGAAGACAGGGCAGTGGTGGTTGAGGGTGAGTTTGATGTGATTTCTTCTTATCAGGCAGGAGTTAAAAATATAGTGGGTATTAAAGGTTCTGCCTTAACCCAGGAGCAGGTTGATTTGTTAAAAAGATTTACCCAAAACTTAGTGCTGGCTTTAGATGCTGATATGGCAGGCGACAGTGCAGTCAGAAGAGGCATTCAGATAGCAGAACAGGCAGATTTGCTTATAAGAGTTGTTCAGCCCGAACAAGGAAAAGATCCGGATGAGTGTGCCAGGCAATCGGCCAAAGGCTGGCGGGAAGCAGTTAAAAAAGCAGTTATGGTTTATGACTTTTATCTTAACAGTGCCAAAAAGAGATTTAACCACAAAACAGCTGAAGGCAAAAAAAGGATAAGTGAAGAGTTGACGCCTATTTTTAACAGCATCACTAATCAGGTGGTAAGGGCTCATTACTTTAAAAAACTAGCTCAAACTTTGGATGTAAGTGAAGAGATTCTTTTAAATGAAGCAGAAAGATTGGCAAAAAAAGCAGTCAGGACCTCTTTTGCCAAAAAAGAGGTAAAAAAGCAGGATCAGCCAGCCCGGCAGGAGATTTTAGAAGAGCTTTTGCTAAGTTTGCTTTTGCAAAGCAAAAATAACCTAAATGTATTGTTAAAAACCATTGATATAACCAGCTTTAATCATCCGGCTGTTAAAAAAATTCTAGAACAGTTAGAACGGTTTTTAACTAACAACAAACTGGAAATTAATGAGTTTGCCGCTCAGCTTCCCCCAGAGTTAGTAGAGTTGCTGGATAAAGCTTATTTAAGACAGCTGCCAGAAGAACTAAAAGAAGAACAGATGTTTTTAAGAGAGTTTGAAAAAATTAACAAAGAGATTAAAAGAAGTTTTTTACAACACAAGCTTCAACAACTACAAGCTAAGATAAAGCAAAAAGAAAAAGAAAAACAAGTAAAACAGCTTCAAAGTCTGAGAAAGAATTTTGTCGTTTTAACGCAAAGGCTTAACCAATTGCAAAGTTGATGATACAATATCAATATGGCTAAAAAGAAAAAAGTTAGTATTACCAAACTTCTTAATAAAGGAAAGAAACAAGGTTTTGTTACCCAGGAGGACATCCTGGAGCTGTTTCCTGATGCTGAAGACAGAATTGCCGAGCTTGACTCCCTTTATAATAAATTGGACAAAACAGGCATAGATGTTTTTGAAAGTATTACTGAAGAAGAGCTGGCCGAAAGTGAAAAAGCGTCAAGCGAATTGGAAAAAGAGCTTGAAGTTTTATCTACTTTGAAAGATAAGGCCTTATCTGATCCGGTAAGAATGTACTTAAAGGAGATTGGCAGGATTCCTCTTTTAACTAGGGATCAGGAGATTAAGTTAGCTAAAGGCGTTAATGCCGGCGATGCTGCTTCCAAGGCTCACCTGATTACTTCTAATTTAAGGTTAGTGGTATCAATCGCCAAAAAGTACATTGGCAGAGGTATGGGCTTTTTAGATTTGATTCAGGAAGGAAACAAGGGCCTTATTAGAGCCGTAGAGAAGTATGATTGGAAAAAAGGCTACAAGTTTTCCACTTATGCCACCTGGTGGATCAGGCAGGCTATCACCAGAGCCATAGCAGATCAAGCCAGAACAATAAGAATTCCGGTTCACATGGTTGAGACTATAAACAAATTGGTAAGAACTTCAAGAAAACTGATGCAGGAACTGGGTAGGGAACCAAGCCCTAAGGAGATTGGTAAAGAAATGGGTTTAAGTCCGGCTAAAGTCAGAGAGATTATGAAGATTTCCCAGAAAACTACTTCCTTGGAGACACCGGTGGGAGATGATGAGGATTCTTATTTAGGTGATTTTATTCCTGATGAAACTTCAGAAAGCCCTTATGATTTGACCTCAAGAAAACTCTTAAAGGAGAACTTAGACGAAGTCCTGGAAGCCCTGTCAGAAAGAGAAGCCAGGGTTTTAAAGATGAGGTTTGGTTTGGGAGGTAAAAGGCCCATGACCTTAGAAGAAGTAGGCAAAGAGTTTGGCGTTACCAGGGAAAGAATCAGACAGATAGAGGCTAAGGCTTTAAGAAAGCTTAAACACCCCTCAAGAAGAAAAAAACTTCAAGACTTTTTAGAGTAATTCATGCTTGCAGGTATTAAAGTTGGTCCGCAAAATTGGAAAAAAATCCTAAATACTACAAAACCTGCTTGTGTAGAAATTTGGTTCAGGCTGGAATGGTATAAAAAATACCAAAAAATAATAAACTACCTTAACAAAAACAAGATTCCCTTTGGCTTGCACTTCTGGACAACCATAAAAGGCAAGTATATCCCCAACATGCTGGGAAGAAATGATATAGCCAAGGAAACTTACAGAAAAATAAAACAAACCATAGATTTGGCAGCAGAGTACAAAGCCACCTATGTTAATTTTCACCCGGAATCATATAAAAACAGTCTTCTGGATTTAGATAAAAAAACTTTTAAAACCCTAAATAAAAAAAGAAAACTGACAGCTAAAGACAAGGAAAAACAGTTTAAACAACTGATCTTTTTTTTGAACAAGATAAAAACCTATGCTGACAAAAAACAAATAATTCCTTTTATTGAAACCATCCCTAAATACCTACCCTCAGACTTTAAAGATAATAAAACAGGCAGGTTAAATCCTCAGCCCTCCCAGGGACTGGAAACAGAAAAATTCAAAGAGATAAACAAACTAAACTTTCCTATCTGTTTGGATCTTGGTCATACCATGGGACAAAAAATAACAGAAGACAGCAAAGAACTTTTTAACTACCTTTATCAGACGGCCAAAGCTTTAAAACAAAATATAGGGCTTATCCATGTAACAGCCAATA
>DBQG01000013.1:0-905 GCA_002305125.1 Patescibacteria group bacterium UBA1400
CTTACCGTAATATTTAGTCATCCAGAGATATTATACTAAATTTGCAAATAGATTAAAAGTAAAACCAGAACTAACAATAATTTAGTATTAAAGTGTGGATGCTAGGAAAAGCTGTTTTCTGGGCGGTATGATTTTAAAGGGATTATAAAAATAGTTTTTTCTAGAATAGGTTAATAAATAGGTGGAGAAGCCACGATAGAACCTTAATAATTCTTTTTGTGGTTGAAAAAGCTGTAATTGTACATAAATCTATTATTGAGGAATGGTTAACAAGAGATGGTCCTTCTTATAAAAATAAAAGATCTTATGTGGTTATCTTATAGACATAATAATCAATGTAATGAATATTTGACATAAAGTAAAGTATATGTTACATTAATTAGTATGAACAGTAGGCAGTATCAGCAGATTAGAGTTTTAGTAATCTTTTTTGTGGGAGTTATTATTGCTGTTTCCCTTTTTCAAGACAGCTTCTTGTTATCAACTGCAGGAATTATTACAGGTTTGCTTTTTTTGCTTCTGGTCCGCTCTAAAACCAGAATTAACATAGATGAACGGGAAAAAACCATCAGAGAAAAAGCCGCCAACTTAACTTATGCAATTTTTGCTCCAACCATGGGAATCGCCGCCTTTCTGTTGCTTCTTCCTTCCAAGGGAGGTTTGTCAGTTTTTAGCAAAGGTGAATGGCTTTATATAGAATCTTTAGGCATGATACTAGCTTACCTGACTTTGTTTTTAATTGCTCTTTATGCCATCTCCTATCATTTTTTAAACAGGAAATATGGGGGTGGCGGGAATGAACAATAAGCTTAAGGTTTACAGAGCCATACATGAACTGACTCAGGAACAGTTGGCAGATAAAATTGGGGTTAGCCGGCAGACGGTTATTGCCATTGAAAGCAATA
>DBQG01000013.1:1027-5572 GCA_002305125.1 Patescibacteria group bacterium UBA1400
GAGTATGGCGGGGATTGTACCGAAGCGCTTATTGCTGTTTTAAATGATAAGAATAAAAGCTTCAGAACCAGAAACAGAGCTATTTGGGCTCTGGGTCAGCTGGGAGACAGTCGGGCCCTGCCAACTTTAGAAAACTATTATACGGACAAAATTCCCTCAAGAGAGCCGTTGGATGAGGTTATCAGCCAGTATGAACTTAAAAAAGCAGTTAACCTGGCAAGCGGCGGGACCAATATCTCTGCTTTTATTTGGAGAGGTATTTTTAAGGAAAGATAGGGATAGTTAGTCTTCTTTTTTCTTGGTTTTAGCTGTTTTTAATATTCTGCTTTTAAAATATCAGCTCCAAATTTCTCTCACCCTTTTCTTACCTGTTTTTAATTAATTATTAATATAAGCGGAGAATAATTCTGAATTGGAAGGAGGTGAGAAAACATGAAAGTTAATCCTTATATAAACTTTAATGGTACCACCGAAGAAGCTTTTAATTTTTACAAGAGTGTTTTTGGCGGAGAGTTTGCCACTTTAATGAGATTTAAAGATGTGCCGCAGGAAGTTAAGCAGGAAGGAGGAATGTCAACAGAGGAAGATGAAAAAATTATGCATGTGGCTTTACCGTTGGGAAAAGAAGGAATGTTGATGGGGTCTGATGTTCCGGAGGCAATGGAACAGGTTTTGAAGACCGGCAATAATATTAGCATTTCCCTTTCAACTGAAAGCAAGCAGGAAGCGGATGAAATTTTTGCCAAACTGTCCCAGGGCGGCAAAGTAGAAATGCCGCTGGAAAATATGTTCTGGGGAGATTATTTTGGTATGGTTAAAGACAGGTTTGGAGTTGGATGGATGATCACTTACGGTTCTAGTCAGCCTTCTTAAACCTCTAGACAAACAACATTCAACGGAATAATATATATGAATATGGGTTCATATAGATGTTGTGAGCCAAACAAACAGGAGTATAACAAAATATCCTCTTTGTCTTCTTTACTGAAGCTGGTGGGGGAAGAGAGTCGGTTAAAGATTCTTTGTCTGTTAAACCAGGGAGAACACTGTGTTTGTGAGTTAACTAAGCATACCAGGCTTTCCCAGAGTCTTATCTCTCATCATCTAAAAAGTTTAAAAGACGCCGATTTAATCAAAGATAGAAAAGAAGAACAATGGGTTCATTATTCTTTAACAATTAGGGGTAAAAAACTATCCAGGTTACTATTTAAGTTGAGGTAAAAGTTTTAGGAAAAGAGGAAAAAATGAAAATCCAGGTGTTGGGTTCAGGTTGTTCAAACTGTAAAACCGTTTATGAACTGACAAAGCAGGCGGTTGACCAGCTAAAGTTAAAGGCAGAAGTTGAATACTTAACCGACATTAGCAGAATAATTGAAATGGGGGTTATGCAGTCTCCAGTATTGGCAATAGACGGCAAACCGGTTTTAACCGGCATGGTTAATTTGGTTAAAATAAAGGAAGCCATAAAACAGGCTAACAAGAAAAATCAACAGGAAAAGTAAAATGAAAAAAACTGACGTTAACGGCAAAGAAAGGCACTGTTAAGAATGGATATTTTTTACCCCCTACAGCTGCTTGCTGATACGGTTGCTTTTTCCTGGCTTGGTTTGGCTAAGGATTCATATTTAGGCAGCGCTGTTAACTTTTTTATTTATGACATTTTCAAAATAGGGCTTTTATTGGTAGTTATAAACTACCTGATGGCAGTTGTCCGTTACTACTTTCCCACCCAAAAGATCAGGGACCTTTTAACTAAAAGAAGATGGTTTGGCCTTGACTATCTTATGGCTGCTTTTTTAGGGGTAATTACTCCTTTTTGTTCCTGTTCATCAATTCCTCTTTTTATCGGTTTTTTAAGTGCCGGTATTCCGCTAGGAGTAACTTTTGCTTTTTTAATCGCTTCGCCTTTAATTAACAAATCATCTCTGGTTTTGTTCCCGGCTTTGTTTGGCATCCGGACAACTTTGGTTTATAACCTGATTGGGATTCTGGTGGCAGTTCTGGGAGGAATGGTAATTCAAAAACTGCGCCTGGAAAAATTTGTTAATAGCAAACTTTTAAATTATAAAACCCGCGGGCAGATGGAAACTGAAAACGGAGATCAGAAAATAAAACTAAAACAGCTTGTCTTTTACTGGTGGCAGGACGGTTTTAGCATTAGCAAAACTATTTTTCCCTACATTGTGCTGGGAATCGGGATCGGAGCAATTATTCACGGTTTTGTACCCGAAGCCTTAATTGAAAAGCATCTGTCCTTAAAATCCTGGGGGGTGGTGCCGCTGGCAACTTTACTGGGAATACCCCTTTATGCCAACTCAGTTTCCGTTATTCCGGTTATTGAGGCCTTAATCGGCAAAGGAGTTCCTATGGGAACAGCTTTGGCTTTTATGACGGCTACGGTAACCCTGTCCATTCCCGAAGCTTTGATTCTTAAAAAAGCCATGAGATGGCAGCTTTTGGCCGTATTTTTTACCATTACCATAATCGGAATAATGGCAATCGGCTATCTGTTTAATTTTTTTAAACTATGAAAAGATATTTTATTTCCGGACTTATAGCGTTGATTTTAATCCTAGGTTTTAGCCTTGTTAAAACTCCTGATCCAACCAAAACGGAACGGCAGCCCAACCAAAGTGCTAGGTCCTCTTTACCAAACACCTCCGGTTTACCGTCAGGAGTCCAAAAAATCCAGGTGTTTCATTTCCATGCCACCCAGCAATGTATTTCCTGCATTAATGTGGGCAAGTTTACCAAAGAAGTTATTGAAGAGAAGTTTGCCCGGGAGTTTAAATCAGGAAAAATAGTTTTCAAAGAAGTCAATGTTGACCTGCCGGAAAACTTGCAGATAGTTCAAAAATATCAGGTCAGCGGCTCGGCTCTTTTTATCAGTGTTGTAAAAGACGGACAGGAGTATCAGGAAGAGGATACCACTGTTTGGCGTCTGGTGGTAAATGAAGGTCAGCTTAAAAACTATTTTGAAACCAAACTGAAAGCGATCCTTTAAAATGGATTGGATAAACCATTTAATCGACAGTTATAATATTCCCTTTTTATCCGCTTTTTTAATCGGGATTATGACCTCAATCAGTCCCTGTCCTTTGGCAACCAATATTACGGCCGTTGCCTATATTTCCAAAGAAGTTAAAACTCCAACACATACTTTATTAAACGGTCTTTTTTATACTTTGGGCAGAGGAATTAGCTATATGCTGCTGGCGACCTTAATTTATTTGGGGTTGTCTTCCTTTCAGATTTCTTCAATTTTTCAAGGCTGGGGCGACAAAGCGTTGGGTTTTATTTTAATTATAATCGGTCTTATAATGGCGGACATTATCAGACTTAAGGTTAAATTAGGCAGTAAAACAATTGAGCGGCTTAAACTTTGGTTGGTAGGCAAAGGCTATCTTGGTTCTCTGCTGCTGGGGATACTTTTTGCCTTGGCTTTTTGTCCTTACAGCGGCGTCTTGTTTTTCGGCGTATTAATACCCATGGTTTTAAAATCAGGCCAAGGTTTATTGCTGCCGCCCTTATTTGCTCTGGGAACAGGATTGCCGGTTATCATATTTTCTTTTATCATTGCTTTCAGTGTTAACAAAATTGGCCAGGTGTTTACCAGGGTAGCAAAAGTAGAAACAGTAATCAGAAAAGCAGCAGCAGTAGTTTTTATCCTTACAGGCATTTACTATCTTAAAAATTTCTTTTTTTAACCTTGCACTGATTTATTTGCTAAAATACTAATATGTGGACTTGTTCTAGTTGCGGGCGAATTTTCCAAAAAACAAATCAGCCTCATAGTTGTAAAGGAATTCCTTTAGAGAACCATTTTATTAACAAGGAAAAAGCCAACATAATTTTTAAATCTCTGGTAAAGCAAATAGAAAATAAAATAGGCAAGTGTAAAATAATTTCCCTTCCCTGTTGTGTCCATTTGTTTGGCACATATGATTTTTTAGCCGTTCTTCCCAAAAAAGAAACTTTGGAGATAAGATTTGGTTTAAACCGCAAACTGGCCAGTCCCAGGATGAAACAAATTGTTCCGGTTGGCAAAAAAATATTTAAACACTGCCTTAATTTAAATGATGTAAAAGAGATTGATGAGGAGCTTTTTGGTTGGTTAACTCAAGCTTATGGTTTAAAAAATTAAAAATAAGATCAATTAATTTATGAATGATTTTCTGGAGCAAGGGCCGATGTTTGCCAGTTGCAGCCGCAGGGATTTCCTTAAATTGATGTTATTGACAGCGGCAGGAGCAATGGGGGAAGGAATTATAGGAACAAATGAAACCAGGAATCTGGCCTTAGCCATTGAGGGAGTGTGGAAAGAGGCAGAAGCAGTTTTTCAGCCTTGGGGAAGTTACCAACCAAAAGAGTTTGATCTGCCTCATAGACCAGAAGCCTGGCAGGATAAGTCTGTTACTCTTCAATATGTGCCGGCAGCCTCTGGCCGGACAGCAGTGAGGTTGGCAGAAGGATTAGCTCCAGCTTTAAGATTTGTAGATGATCAGGGTATTTGTTTTTATCCCTCCCGCTCTGACCAGTTGCCCC
>DBQG01000013.1:5588-45809 GCA_002305125.1 Patescibacteria group bacterium UBA1400
TGACAGTAAAAGGTGATAAGATAAAAACAGTTGTTGTTAGAGGCGACTCCTGGGGAGCATGGGGGGGGAATATTTATAGTATTGGCTCTTGCCTTGACTTATTGTTTAAAACTCAGGGTTATAAAGTAGAAGTTAAAGATATCTGTTCTATAGGAAGCGGAGTAACTGATTTTTTAGGCAGGCCAGCTGAACAGGGATGGCAGGAAAAAGATACTCTGCACATTTTTTTAGATCAACCTGATACTGATCATAGCTTTGATGTTTGGAAGCTGACCCATCCCCCAGCTCAGGTTGATACAAGAGACAGTTTTTTCAGTTTTTGGAAGCATTTTCCTAAAGATATAAAAGATCAGTTAAAGGCTTCAGCAGCTAATTATGCTCAAAGACAAACCCAACAAAATCTTTTAGCTGCTGTGGTAAAACTTGCTTACCAAACTGCAGCCGGAAGATTGGGTAACTACTGCGAGTATGATGAGGCAGGTAATCAACTGCACGCAGCTACAGCCCTGTCTCCTTTAGATCCGCAAGGACGAAAATTCTTTGAATATTTTTTAGATTTGCAACAGACTGCTTTTGATGAGGTTTCCCATGCTGTTTTAGTTGGTTTACCGACCATGGGTTTATCTAAAACTGATAACTATCTTTATAATCAGCGTGTCTGGCCCGATCTGGCAAGAGCAGCTCAAAGCAAGGGTTTTTCAACAGTAAATACAAATCATTATGATAATGATCTTATTGATCCGCTGCAGCATCCTTTCCCCCAGCTAAACTTGGAAATTGCTGGGCAAATAATGCATTCTCTAACCGGAGAAAAAACCAGCAGAAAAGTTTTATGGTCAGTAGCTAAGCAAATAGATGTACGAGTAAAAGCAATGGAAGCTGTTTTAAAAAGAGCAATTCCCGGTCAAGTTCAAGCATTAAATTACCTGCTCCCACTACTTGAAATTTAATTTCAACAGCAGTTTTTTTTGAAACTAACACAGGCAATACTAAAGCATAGAAGTGATTGAGGTAGAAGAAATCTCAAAAAGATTAAACGATAGTTTTCCTTATTAAATCATTACTGTCTTCTTACGTTCTTTTAACAGAAAAAGCTTATGATTTTTTATGATGTTTTATAAAAAAAGGAGGTGACAATAAATGAATCAAAAAATAGTTCCGCATTTATGGTTTGATAAAGAAGTTAAGGAAGCAGTTCAGTTTTACATCTCAGTTTTCCCTGAGTCAAAAATAATTAGTACTACCACCCTGCACAATACTCCCTCAGGAGATACACAAATTGTTTCCTTTAAGGTTTGGGATTATGAATTTATGGCCATTTCTGCCGGCCCGTTATTTAAATTCAACCCCTCCACTTCCTTTTTTGTTAACTTTGACCCTTCATTTATAAAAGATGCAGGAGAAAAAATTGATGAGGTCTGGAGTAAGCTATCTAAGGGAGGAAAAGTCCTGATGCCGCTTGATAAGTATCCTTTCAGCAAACGTTATGGCTGGATTCAGGATAAGTATGGAGTTTCCTGGCAGCTGATTTTAACTGATCCTGAGGGTGAGGACAGGCCGATAATTATACCTTCTTTACTGTTTGTCGGTGAGGTTTATGGCAAAGCCAAAGAAGCGATGGAGTTTTACCTGTCTGTTTTTAAGAACTCCAAAAAAGGTTCAGTTGTTTATTATGGTAAGGGACAGGAGCCGGATAAAGAGGGAGCAGTAATGTTTGCAGATTTCAAGCTGCTTGACAGCTGGTTTGTTGTCATGGACAGCGCCAGGGAGCATAAGTTCAGTTTTAACGAAGCCATTTCCTTTATAGTTTACTGTGAAGATCAAAAAGAAGTTGATTATTACTGGGAAAAACTGTCAGCCGTTCCTGAGGCTGAGCAATGTGGCTGGCTTAAAGATAAGTATGGAGTTTCCTGGCAGATTGTTCCTGTTGCTATGAATAAGATGATGGAAAAGGGAACAAAGGCTCAGGTTGACAGGGTTACCCAGGCCTTTTTACCCATGAAAAAGCTGGTTATTGCAGATTTAGAAAAGGCCTACAAGGGGAGAGCGGGATGAGAAAAATTATTATTTTAGCTTTTATAACTCTTGATGGGGTGATGCAGGCTCCTGGAGGAACTCAAGAGGATATTTCGGGAGGTTTTAAATATGGCGGCTGGGTTGTGCCTTATTTTGATAAGCCTTTAGGGAGGGTTATGGAGGAGCAGATGAATAAAGGTTCTGATCTTTTATTGGGCAGGAAAACATTTGAAATATTTGCTGGTTATTGGCCACAGCATGAATCAGACTGGCCAGGGATTAATGAGGTTAAAAAGTATGTCGTCTCCAGTAAGCTTCAAAAACACAGCTGGAGTAATTCGGTCTTTCTCAAAAATGTGGCTGAAGTAAAGAAACTTAAAAAAGGAACAGGTCCGGATCTGCAGGTTTATGGCAGCAGCAACCTGATTCAGACTCTTCTTAAAAATGGGTTAGTAGACGAGCTTTGGCTTAAGATTTTTCCGATTATCTTGGGTAAAGGCAAACGTTTGTTTGATAAAGGAATACCTTCTGCGGCTTTTAAGCTGACCGGTTCAAAAACAACGCCGGCCGGAGTGATAGTTGCCAATTACAAAATGGCAGGAAAGGTCAAAACCGGGTCTTTTGCTTAAATTACCAGCAGCAGTTTAAAAAAATTATTAAAAAGGAGGTGAAAAACTATGGCAAATTATGTAGATGGGTTTGTTATTGCAATCCCGAAAAAAAATACCGCCAAGTACAAAAAAATGGCTAGGGAAGCGGCCGAAGTCTGGAAAAGATACGGAGCGCTTGATTATAAAGAGTGTATTATCGATGATGCAAAACCCAATAAGTTTGTTACTCTTACCTTTCCCAAACTGATCCAAACCAAGACCGGAGAAACAGTCTGGTTTTCTTTTATTGTTTATAAGTCTAAACAAAACAGAGATGCCATAAACAAAAAAGTTATGGCCTATTTTGACAAAAAATATGGCAAAAACAAAATGGATATGCCTTTTGATATGAAGCGTTTTGTTTATGGTGGTTTTAAAGTTGAAGTTGAAGGATAAATAAAAAACAGTAAAACCTTAAAAAGGAACGATTTCAATCGTCTTTAGACCCAGCAGGGAGTTTTAACTTTAAAACTTCAATATCCTTTTAAAGTTAAAGAAAATGAAGGCATAACATAATGAAAACTTTTTATCACCTTTTAGTTAATGGTTTAATAGTGGCTACGAAAAACAATTTCGTCTGGTTTGCTCTGACTTATTGGGTTTATCTTGAAACCAGGTCAGTCATCTCCACCGGCATTGTAGGGGGACTATTTTTGGTGGCTAATGCTGTCTCCAGTTTTTGGCTCGGTTCCATTGTTGATAATTACAAAAAAAAATATGCTTTGCTGGGTTCAAACATCTTTACCTTGGTGCTTTTTTTAATTGGTTTTTTTATTTTTATAACCAGTCCTGAGGTGGTGTTTACCACAATCACTAGTCCAAGATTGTGGGTTTTTGCTATTATTTTACTTTTAGGAGTAATGGCGGGCAGTCTTTACCAGATTGCCATTCCTACATTAATAAGCACGTTGGTGCCTCCAGAAAAGCATGCCCAGGCCAATGGTATGTTTGGTACGGTATTTGGCATTTCTTTTACCATCACCTCTGTAGCCAGTGGATTGGTTTTAGGATTCGGCGGCATGTTTTGGGTTCTTGTGGCTGCAATTATTTTTAACTTGTTGGCAATTATTCATATAATTACTATTTATATTCCTGAAAAGGAAGTAGTTGAAAAGGGACAGCTAGACAAACCCGCAGACAAAAAAGGCATTGATATCAAAGGTACTATTAAAGTGATTCAAGGGATCCCCGGGCTTTTTGCCCTGATTTTTTTAACTACCTTCAACAACTTGTTGGGTGGAGTCTTTATGGCCCTTATGGATGCCTATGGTCTGACTCTTGTGTCTGTTCAGACCTGGGGAGTTTTGTGGGGTTTTTTGAGCTTCGGTTTTATTTTAGGCGGTCTTTATATAAGCAAGTACGGTTTGGGTACAAATCCGCTTAAAAACCTTTTCCGCATTTATATCATTCTTTGGACATCAACCATGTTTTTTACTATCCAGCCTTCAATTATCCTGCTAGTGGTAGGGGCGTTGATTTGGATGGTGTTTGTGCCTTTTATTGAAGCAACAGAGCAAACTATTATTCAAAAAGTTGTTTCTCATGAGCGCCAGGGAAGGGTATTTGGCTTTGCCCACAGTATTGAGCAAGCCGCTTCACCCTTAACTGCCTTTTTGATTGGTCCTATTGCCCAGTTTGTTTTTATCCCTTTTATGACAACAGGTGCAGGAGTTAAGCTTATAGGAGACTGGTTTGGAGTAGGACCTGACCGGGGTATTGCCCTTGTTTTTACTAGTGCCGGAACAATGGGATTAATCGTGACTCTTTTTGCCAAGCGAGCTAAGGTTTACAAACGCCTGGCAGAAAAATACCTAGCTTAAAAATACCAAATCTATGAAAAAACTAGTTATTATAGATTTAGAAAAGCACAGGATTAGAGAGTGAAAAATTTAATATATTTTGCAGCTAAAATATCCTGATTCCATATACATCAGGAAAGATTGATCTTGATTGTCCTACGCTATAATAACCCATCCTATGTTGTTCATCTTTATCAATAATTTGTATATGGTCCTGACTTATATGAAGAGTTATTAGTTCGTTAACAATTCTATCTCTTTCTTCCTTGTACCAGTCAAAAAAACTTAACAGCAAAGTAGTGTGATTTTCTGCAGCATATTGCACCCAGGGTGACATTCGAGCAACAACTTGCTGAAACCCTTCTTCGGTAGCCATTCTTCCAGGATGCCTTATCAATATTAAGTCTGGGGTTCCGGTTCTTTCAACAATTTGCTGGACTTGTGTCATGTTTTCAAAAATAAATTCAGCCCTGGCAACCGTTAAGTTTTGTTCTAACTCTTCTTTATCTTCAGGCAGATCCAGCTCTGGATTATTATCAACTCCTGTTATTTGCACATGATCTCCAAGAAAAAGTCTGAGAGCAATTAATTCACCACCATGGCCGCATCCTAATGCTAAGGCGTGGGTAAATCTTGAAACTTCATGATTAGGAATAGCTAAAGGCAAAAACTCTTTAGCATAAGAACCTACATCTATCTGAGCAAATTCACCATCTTCTAATTGTTGATAATATGCAGTTACCTCAGCCATATTTTAATTATAATTATACAGTCAATTTCAGTAGAGCTTTTTTGACAAATCTTTCTCAAATTTAAACATAAACTCTTTTTAATACACTTTTATTACTTTTTCTTAATACAAACTTAACAATTTTAGTACAAAATGAAAATTCTTAAAATTTTTTTTAAAGAAGGGAGGTGAAAAAACTTGAAAAACGCAAAGATTTTAGGATTTATCGTTGCTTTAGGCCTTTTACTTTCCGCTTCTCCAGCTTTGGCTGAAGAAACTTCAAGATTAACGATTGAACTTTTAAATAGAGATATTTTTGTTAACACTGAAGCTAATTCTCATGCCAATAGCGGCAGCAACCTGCAGCGAGTGAAAGATAGGATGGATGAGGCTCAAACTGCAGTTGTCCAATATCAGGAAACAGGTGTAGCAGACAGTATGGCAAGTGTAGGAGCAACGGTAAATGCCACCAAGGTAAATGTGCAAAACAGCCATGATGAAATTTACATTAGAGCTGCTAACCAAGATACCGGTGTAGAAACTCATGCTTATGCCATGTCAGACTCTGGCCACAATAGGCAGGTAGTTAGAACTGACACTTATATGGCAGAGCAGGGTCTGATGACTGGCGGCACGATTTCCACTGCTCTGGGTGAGGCCTGGGTTAATATGACCGAGGTAAACCTTTCCTACTAAGGCAGAACTAGGCAGGGTGGGAGTCTCCCACCCTGAATCTAGTTTTTATTCAAGTTTAAAAACCCCTTTTGTAAAAAAACTAAAAAATTAAAAAAGAAAATAAACAAATGAGGCAAGGAAGAAAATATAAAAGACATTTGAAAAAAATAAAACAGAAGAAAAATCAGGCTCTAAAAATAGCTTTAAATCTGATTTTTCTTATAATTTTATTTTTTGTGGTTTTTTTCCCTTCTCAAATTTATGCTTCAACTGAGCTACAGTCTTCAAATCCAGAAACCAGCCTAACTGCTTCAAGTGAAATCAGCTCCAGTCAGCCTCAGGAGACTACTATTTCAAAAACAGGAGAGTCAGCTGAACCAAATCCTTCTCAAGATACGGAAACTCAGAACCTAACCACAAGTGATACTGAAACCGTTTTAACAGAAGAATCTGAAACAGAATTATTTCAGCCAGAAGAAGCAGCTGCTGAAGAGGTTCAACAACCAATTGCGGAAGAGGAAAGCAGTTTGATAGATGGGCAGAATGATACTAAAGAGGCTACTTCAGCAGCCAAAAACTCTAGTCCTTCTCCGGATCCCACAAGTGAAAAAAAGGATCAAGCCAGCCAATCAAGTGATTCAGCCAGCACTACTGTTCAAACAGAATCAGCCAATGAATCAGTTTCTAAATTAGATCCGAATCAGGATCAGGAAACCACAACTAGTTTTAGTTTAGAAGACGAGACTTTGTCTAGTGAAATAACCCAGGAGATGCAAACAGGGGAAGCGGTTAGTGATGTTAATAATCAAACTTTGATAAATGCTTCACTTATTAATAGTAGACTTGATTTACTGGTTGAAGAGCTTACTTCTCAGGAAGTTTTAAACCTCTACCTTTATTGGTATGAAAACAATCTTAAAAACCAGAACCAAATAACAGTCAGTTTTGATGAGTTCTTGCTGGAGATTTTAAACAAGGGTGAAGTCGGTATAATTAGTGAAGCCCAGGCTAACACCGGCCAAAATCAGCAGCAGGGGGCCGGCACGGCCGTCATGACCACCGGTGATGCCATTGCCATTGCCAACCTGCTGGTTTTACAAAATATAACCTTGGTTGACAGCCAGGTTGTTTTGGGAGTGATTAATATTTTAAACTCCGGCCAGGGAGGAGTTATCTTTCCCAGACCCGAATTAATAACCGGTTCAGCTTCATCCACCAGCTCTTCAACCTTGCTGGCTCAAATTATAAATGAAGCTAACATCAATAATACTTCTCAAGCTCAGGCCAACACCGGCCAAAATCAGCAGCAGGCCCAGGAAAGCCAGCTTAAGACTGGACAGGCGATTGCTTTATCTCAGGCTTATTCTTTGGTAAACCTGGTTAATATAAACAACAACTATTATTTAATAGTCATTAATAATGCTGGTTTGTGGCAGGGACAGATTCTGGGTTGGGAAGGTCCGGGTTCGGTTATCAATCCAGTTTTAGGCAGCCAGAGTCTGAGCGGTCAGATTGCTTCAGGTGATCAAACCACTTCAGGAGAATTAAATTTTAATCTTACTAGTCAGGCCGATTTGCAGGCTTTAGCTCAAGCTCAGGCCAACACCGGCCAAAATCAGCAGCAGGCTGAGTTTGCTTTTATGACCACCGGTGATGCCATTGCCATTGCCAATTCTCTTGTGATGGCCAACTCCACTATTTTAAACTCAAACGTATGGCTGATATTTGTTAATATTGCCTCTGACTGGCAGGGTAATTTAGAATTTGCCTATCCTGATTTGCAGGTTTCTTTAACAGGAGAACAGATGTTAACCAAGAATAAGCAGACCAGCTGGCAGGTGGAGGTCAACAACTTAGGCTCAGCCTATGCTCATGATGTGGTAGTTAACCTGTCTTTACCGGATGAGATTTCCGGCATCCTTTCTTCTTTAACACCGACAGTAATTAAAGACAACAATTTAAGCTGGCATCTTGGAACCCTGGCTCCCAAGCAAAGTTTAAGTTGGAGTTTAAGCGGGCTGGTGTCAGCTTTGGTTCAGGATAACAGTCTGCTTAAAACCATAGTTTCCATTTTTAACCAAGATCCGGAGCTGACCGGAAATAATAAGTCATTCTTGCTGCAACAGGTTAAGGCAGAGGAAAAAACTTTAACTAGCAGTTATGAACGCCAGGATCAGAATCCTGACATCAGGCTGGCTGTTAGTTCCAACGTTGCTGAGTTTGTTTTTTTAGCTGACACAATTCGACTTAAAATTCAGGTTAAAAACCAGGGAGGTCCATCTTACCAAACAGTTTTAACCACAGTTTTAAAAAACAGCCTGGGTGAGGTGATCGGCGGCGGTAGTTTGGATCTGGGCCAATTACAATCAGGTCAGGAATTATGGTTGACTTTTAACATGAAGCTGCCTTCAATGGGACCAGCAGGCTTTTATACTTTAACGGTCTTTACCAGCAGCAAAAACCAGAAAGAGGTTGAGTTTCAGTCCCCATCTGCACAAACAACCTTCCTGGTTAAAGGAAAAAGCAACTTCGCTCAGGAGGTTTTAGTCCAATCAGCCCTGGCCAGCAACTTTATTCCTGCCGGCAATGGAGTAGTCTTGGGTCAAAGTCTAAATTCAACTACTAGCCAGCAGGGAGTTTTAACCTTAATTCCTTTATTGATTCTAAGAGTTTTAACGGCCCGGCTGAAAAAATATCTGGATAACTAAGCCTCTACAGAAAGAAGTGAGGCCTACTTTTATATCTTTTAAAACAAAAAAGAAAGAAAATACATGAGATTGGATAAACAAGAGGAAGTTAGAAAACATTTTGACAGTTTATATAAGCAGGGAATCTTGCCCTGGAAAGACCACCCTCCGGAACCGGCCTTGTCTTATTTTCTTAATTATTTAAAAGATAAAGCCCCGGAAGGAAAAGTGTTGGATCTGGGCTGTGGTGACGGCTGGATTTCTTTTAAAGCAGCCAGGGCCTCTTTTAGGGTTTGGGGGATTGATGGGTCTGCCACCGCAATTAAAAAAGCCAGGCAAGCTGCTCAAAAGCAGGGACTGCAAACCAAAGTCAAATTTAAAACAGGTAATGCCCTAAACCTAGCTTATCCGGATAGTTTTTTTAACGGACTGATTGATAGGGGTCTTTTTCACCATATCCTTCCGGAAAACAGGCAGCTTTATTTGCAAAACATCTTAAGAGTTTTAAAAAACAATTCTTTTATGTATCTGGCGGTTTTCAGCCAGAAAAACCCGGAAGGCATTGGCCAGCGCTTCAGCAGGCAAAAAATAAGACAGCTTTTTGAAAAGCATTTCAAACCGGTTTTTTTTATCGCAGATCCTTATCCCTCTCCAGCTCCTGCTCACCTGCTTCACTTTATTCTTAAAAGGAAAACCAGTTAAGGCAAAAACAAAAAATGTCCATACAAGCTATTTTATTTGTTAAAATAGATAAAGATGCAAAGCAAAAGATTGATTCCGGTTCTAATTTTGTTTCTGCCCCTATTGGTACTGTTTACCTGGTTTCTACCCCTTTATCCTTTAGTTGCAAAACCAGGCCTAAGCTTAGCTTCTAAAATTTATCTTCTGGGTCAAGCCTCCGGTTTTTTAGGTATAACCTTATTTAGTCAAACTCTGATCCTAAACACCAGGTTAAAAATCCTGGAAGATATTTTCGGCGGTTTAAACAAGGTTTTTCCCTGGCATCATAATTTAGGTAAAATAGCAGGAATATTTATTCTTCTGCATCCCGGCTGTCTTTTTATTTCCGAACTGATAGCCGGCAGCAGTTTAGAACAGATATTAACCGGTAGACTACATCTTTTATCTTACTTGGTCGGCATTACGGCTTTTTTAATCTTTGCTTTTTTAATCTTTTTGACTTTAGCTTTAAAACTGCCTTATCATATCTGGCGTTTTAGCCATCAGTTTTTGGGTTTAAGTTTTTTACTGGCAGCCTATCATCTGTTAAATTTGGGCAGCGACATAGCCGTAAACCAACCTTTAAAAATATTAATGTTATTTGTCGTAGGATTGGGAATAACAGCTTATAGCTATAAAACCATTTTTGGACATTTCTTAGTTAAAAAATATAAATACCGTCTTTTAGACAAAAAAGAACTGAGTTCAGATATTATTGAATATATTCTGGAATCAGATGGCAAACCGCTCACTTATCAACCGGGACAGTTTGTTTTTATTAAAACTGATAAGCAGTTTTGGTATGAAGAACAACATCCTTTTTCTTTAACCTCAACTCCAGAAAAAAAACAAATATCACTGGTTATAAAAGGCTTGGGAGATTTTACGTCTAAACTAAAGACAATTAAACCAGGAACAAAATTTTATCTTGAAGGTCCTTATGGCCGTTTTCTTATTTCAAATTTCGGTAGCAGCCAAATTTGGATTGCCGGAGGGATCGGAATTACTCCTTTTTTATCCTTTCTTTCACAAGTTAACGCTAAGAGTAAAGTTACTTTAATCTACTCAGTTTCTCAGGCAAAAGAAGCAGTTTATTTAAACTTCTTAAAGCGGAAAAAGGACATCCTTTTTCAGTTATGGTTGACTCAAGACAGGGGGAGATTAAGCGGAGAGAAGATAGCCTCTGTCTATCCTGTTTTTGAAAGCGACATTTATCTTTGTGGTCCTCTGACCATGATTAAAAGCCTGAGGGCTTCTTTTATAAAACTAGGAGTTGACCCAAGCAGGATAAAATCAGAAGAGTTTAAACTAGTTCCTTAACTTTCTTACAAAAACCTTACCAAACTCTATTTTTATTTTAATAAAACTAATTTAAAGTTAGAGATATTAAAATTATTTATGGAGATTTATGAAAAGAACATCTATTTATCTTGGGTTAGCAATTTTACTGATTTTAATAGTTGGAGCTGTGATTTTAGCCCGTCCAAACTCAACTGCTAATAATGCTTTAGTTCCTTCTCCAACTGATGAGGTAAGCGTAGCTCCTTCTCCCAGTCCTAGCAACTCTCCCTCTCCAACACCAGTAGAAAATGAAGACATGATGTCGCCCAGTCCCAGCATTGAAGATACCATTAACTTTAGAGTAGAAGGTGAACCTTACTCCTTTTCTCCTGACATAATCAGAGTTAAACAGGGGGATAGGGTTAGGATTGAGTTTATCAGCACTCAAGGGCTTCATGATTTTGTTCTGGACGAGTTTGATGTTAGAACCGAACAGCTAAGTGAGGGTGAAACCGAGACAATAGAGTTTGTAGCTGACACCCAGGGCACATATGAATTTTACTGCAGCGTGGGAAATCACCGCCAATTGGGAATGGTTGGTACTTTTATTGTGGAATGAACCCCCATCTCATGCTACTCAAATCCTTTTAAAAATAATATGGAAATTTTCCCATTAAATTGTTACCCTAAAGATTAGGTTTATTAAACTTAAGAAAAAAAATGAAAGCTTTGGTAGTTTTTGATTCCCAGTATGGCAATACTAGACAAGTTGCCGAAGTAATGGCTCAGGTTTTGAAAACTAAAGCTATAACAGACAGCAATTTTACTCCAAATTTTAAAAACCTGGACCTTTTAATAGTGGGTTCACCTACCTGGGGAGGAAGACCAACACCAAAAATTCAGGAGCTTTTGAAGAAAATTCCTCGTCAAGATTTAGCTGGAGTTAAAGTAACTGCTTTTGATACTAGATTTTCTTCTCAACATCATTCTTTAGGTTTGAAACTGCTTATGAAAATACTTGGTTTTGCCTCCAGCCGCGTAGCCGACAACTTAAAAGCTAAGGGTGGTAAATTGATAACAGAACCGCAAGGATTTATTGTTAAAGATAAACAAGGACTTTTAGCCAAAGGAGAGCTGGAAAAAGCCAAAAATTGGGCTAAAGAGATTGTCAGACAAATTAAATAAATTTTCTAATTTTCTCAGGCAAAAATTTAATAATGTCTTTCTTAATTTAATTTCAGCTCTTTTTTTAGCAAAAAATCTATTTTTACTGCTTCACTAATCTATTTTTACCGTTTTCTTACTTTAAACTTACTGTTTTTTAATAATGATTTTATTAAATAAAAAGACAGTTAAATTAAAAAACAAAAGGAGGTGAGATAAATGGGAATTATTTTATGGATTATTTTAGGCGGGCTGGCCGGCTGGATAGCTTCTATGATTATGGGTACTGATGCCCAAATGGGAGCTTTGGCCAATATTATTTTAGGTATTATCGGCGGCGTGGTCGGCGGCCTGATTATGATGGCCTTAGGCTTTTCCAGCTTAACCGGATTTAACATCTACAGCATGTTAGTGGCTATTTTAGGTTCGGTTGTGGTTATTTGGCTGGTAAGAGTTATTAGGTAAATTTTTTAATCAGAAAGGAGGTTAATATGGCTGATAATGATTTTATTGCTAACACAAAAGAAGAGTTGAATAAAGCTAAGGAAAAGTTAACGAGAAGATCAAGCGACCTTTCCCAGGATGTATCCGATGATTTTAATAATAGATTTGCTGACGTTGAAGAGAGGCTTAATAGGCTTTCTGAAAGTTCAGAAGACAGATGGAAAGATTTAAAAGCAGAAACGGAAAAAGCCTGGATTGATCTAAAAACAAAACTGGATAAAGCCTTAGATTAATTTAAAAACAGAATTTTAATAAAAAGGAGGTGAAGATGGTAGATAGAGAAACCCAAAGGAATTTAAATACAGGAGTTTCCTGGTTGGCTTTAATAATAGCCGTAATAGCTTTGTTTTTTGCCACCGCAGCATTTAACCGGTCAGGAGAAGATATACAAGCCGTTTTTCAGCAGGAGAGCCGTCGGACAGTCAGAGAAGCTCAGGAAACTGCCGGGCAAATAGAAGCTAGAGCCAGAGCCGAAGCAAGTTTAAGGGAAATAAGAGAAGATATCGAGACAGGAACAGTGGGAGATCAAACAACAGCTCAATTGGAAGATGTCAGAGAAGATCTTGAAAACGCCTATGCTGAGGCTGATAGTGAGGTTAAGGCAGGGTGGCAGGATTTAGATAACAACCTGTCTCAGCTGGAAACTCAACTGCGTCAAAATACAGCCAGTGCTTTAGCTACCTTAGAGCAGGCGTTAGCAAGTTTAAGGCAAGACACATTAACAGAAAACAGATAAAAAGGAGGTGAAGATGGCAGATAATGAAAGCAATGCAAGTAGCAATTCAGGCATGGGTATTTTAATCGGTGCTTTACTGGTTATTGTTATAATTTTACTGATTGTTATTTACGGTTTGCCCAGATTAACAAATATAGACAATAGTCCTGATATAGGAGTTCCGGAAGAGGTTGATGTTAACATCAACCAACCAGGAACTGGTAATAATCAAGGAGAATAAAGCAAAAAAAACAATTAACTGCCTTTTAAATTATAAAGGTAAACCTGGGAGAGGTGTTTGCTTGGTTTTAGATTGGGAAAGGGAAAACAAACAGAGATAATTTTAGTAGGTTTTTTAACCTCCTGAAGCAGTTTTTTTTCCAGCTTTTCCATCATATAACTAATCCCATAGATCATAATCACATCAAACCCGTTTAAATTAACTTTCCAAAAATCAGCCAGTTTAATTTTAACCAGCTTTTCCAATCCACATTTTTTAACTTTTTGCCTAGACTTGAAAACCAGCCAAGGGTTAATTTCTAAACCTAAAGCTGCGGCTCCTTTTTCCCCGGCTGCCAAAACCAGATCAGCATCGCCTGATCCCAGGTCAACCACTTTTTGGCCCGGCTTAAAATCAGCCAGTTTTTTCACCTGGTTGATTCTTGCCAAGCCCGAACGGGCAAAAAAAGGCCCCTTAAATAAAGTCATAGTTGCAATGGTCAGGCAAAGGTCTGTAAATAAAACAACAATAGCTGCTAAAAAACTTAGAAGGAAAATCAGGCTTAGGATTAAAAGCCAGAACTGGATAGTGGGGAGGGGGTAATAAAACACTTTATTTACTTTTAGATTTAAATTTTAAAGCAGCTGAGTTAATACAATATCTTTGACCGGTAGGTTGAGGCCCGTCAGGAAAAAGATGACCCAGATGAGACCCGCAGTTTGAACAAATCACTTCTGTTCTTTCCATGCCATGGGAGTGATCTGGTTTTAGTACCACCTTGTTTTTTAGGGCTTTAAAAAAACTGGGCCAACCCGAACCTGAGTCAAACTTAGTTTTAGAGGAGAAAAGCTTTTGGCCGCATCCGGCACAAGCATAAACACCCTTTTTTTTATTATAAAGAAGCTTGCCTGAAAAAGGAGGTTCTGTTTCCTTTTTTCTTAAAACTTTATATTGTTTCGGGGTTAGTTTCTGTTCCCAATTATTTTTCTTGTTTTTTAACATGGTTAGGATAATTTTTTAAAAGTTTTTTAAGTTTAGGATCAATAATCAAGCGGCAGTAGGGTTGGTTGGGATTTTTCAAATAGTACTTTTGATGATAGGTTTCAGCCGGGTAAAATTTTTTCAAAGGCTCCACTTGGGTAATAATTGGTTTGTCAAAGATGCCTGTACTACTTAAATCTCTAATCATTTCCAAAGCCTGCTTTTTTTGCTTAAGAGAATGATAAAGAATAATAGAGCGGTACTGGCTGCCGATATCAGCTCCCTGGCGGTTTAAAGTGGTAGGATCATGAATGGCAAAAAAGATCTCCAGCAATTTTTTAAAGCTGACCTTGTTAGAATTAAAAGTAAGCTGAACCACCTCTGCATGTCCGGTTTTACCCGAGGATACTTGTTCGTAACTGGGACTTTCAACCTGGCCGCCAGCATAACCGGAAACTACCTTGTCAACACCGTTGACCTGTTGGAAAACTGCTTCCAGGCACCAGAAACAGCCGCCTCCTAAAGTTGTTTTTGTGATCTTGTTTTTCTCCATATCTTTATTTTACCAGATGTTTTCTGTTATGATTGATTTAGTAGGAGTAAGTTAAAAGAGGAGGAGAATGAAAAAACTCTTAGTGGTTTTCTTGTTGTTACTATTTCCCTTAGTTTTAACAGGTTGTAACGGTTCTGGTCAACAAACAAACTTGCAAGATAATCAGGAAAATCAACAAGTTGAAGAGAGTATGGCGCCAACTGAAAATGAAGGTTACAGCGGTAAGTTGGAAAAGATTATTAGTTTGGGTCAGGCTTTGGAATGCAGTTTTAAGCAAAGTGATCAGTATTATGGTAGCAGCTGGATTAAAGGAGAAAATTCCTATAGCGAGATTTATGCTGAAGGTAAAAAATCCCATATTATTGTCAAGGATGATTGTGTCTGGACCTGGGGAGAAGAAAGCGATGGAGTGAAAATTTGTTTTAACAGTGAAATTAAGGAAGAAGCAACAGAAGAGGTGGAGCAGGAGATTGAAGAAAAGGAAGCTTCAGAAACAGAAGAGATGGGTCCGCCCTCAGATGTTGAGTATGACTGTAGGCCAGCAGTTTTCGGCGAAGAAAAGTTCAGCCCTCCAGACAATGTTGCATTTACTGATTTAGATCAGATGTTGCCTGAGCAGATGCTTGAAGAGATGATGCCAGAAGATCTGCCTGAAGATTTTAACCTGTTTTAAGCAATTGCTAAGGAAAAAATTTCCTGCTATAATTTTGCTGTTATTAATTTTCAGGATTCTTATAGAAAAGTTTATACTTCTAGATAACGTTTCCATATTGTAAGGGGGTGAATATTTGTGAACAAAAAACTTTATGTTGGTAATCTTAAGTATGAAATAACCAGTCAGCAGCTGGAAGAGCTTTTCGCTCAAGCCGGTCAGGTGGTTAGCGCTACTGTGATTACTGATAAATACTCTGGTAGGTCCAAGGGTTTTGGTTTTGTTGAGATGAGCAGTGATGAAGAAGCTCAAAAAGCCGTTGAAATGCTCAATGGCCAGGAATATGAGGGCAGAAAACTGATCGTCAATGAAGCTAGACCTCCAAAACCAAGAGAAGATTTTGCCCCTCGCGGTTAAAACAGAATTAAAAGGTAAACTAGACTTAAAAGCTTAAATCTTTTAAAGTTAAATAAAGTGCGAATTTTAACAAAGCTATTAACAAGGTTTACCTTTTTTTCTTACAATTTTCAGGCACCTGAATACTTAGAAAACTTCCTTATTTCAGCTGTTGCCTCAGTTGTCTTAATTAGAGTATTTCTCAGTTTAACGGGTTATCCTGTTTTAGGTAATGACTTCCTTCATATTGCCCATATGCTTTGGGGCGGCCTATTGATGATGGCGGCCTTGGTTACCCTGCTGCTTTTTTTAAATAAAGAAGCCAAACATTTAAGTGCTATTGTGGGAGGACTGGGTTTTGGCATTTTTATAGATGAGTTGGGTAAGTTCATTACTCATGATAACAACTACTTTTTCCAGCCGACCTTTGCTCTGCTTTATCTTATCTTTGTTTTACTATTTCTGGTTTTCCGTTTTATTGCCAGAAACGTTAAGATTACGGATAAGGATTATAAACTGAACGCTCTGGAACTGAGCAAGGAAGTGGTTTTTTATAATCTTGACACTCAAGAAAAAAGACTGGCCCTACACTACCTTAAATCAGTTAAAGATAAGGACGAAATTTACAGACATATAAAAAAGCTGGTATCAGTAGCTGTTACTCCAGATGAAGAAGTACAGTTGGTAGCAAGGGTAAAACACTTTTTAATGCAAACCTACACCAGTGTTTTAAGGAAAAAAAGGTTTGCTCAGTTAACCTCTTTTATTTTTGCTGCCTACTCAAGCTTGCGTATTTTTGCCTCTATTTTAAGCATTGTCTGGGGAGGTTTATCTTTTTGGGAATGGGGATCGGTGGGAGCCAACATGGCAACCGGTATTTTTTCTTTGTCCGGGATCTGGTTTTTAAGTCAGGGCAAAAGACTTAGAGCCTATGAGAAATTCAAGCAAGGAGTACTGGTGGCTATTTTTATAGGGCATTTTTTCAGCTTTTACCACAACCAGCTGACGGCCAGTTTATCTTTAATCATAACGATTTCTATTTTTATCGGTCTGCAGTTTTTGATTGAACAGGAAGAGGCTTTTAAACATGGCAAACAGCTTGACGCAGGTAAATTTACTGCCTATGATAAAACTAGTTAATAATTTAAAAGGAGAAAATGGAAGAGCAAGTCCTTAATTCAAATTCCAAGAAACCAAGTTTAAAAAAATTATTTATGCTTTTGCCCTTAGTTGTTTTAATAGCAGTGGCTGGCAGCGGCTATTTTTTAGCCTCCAGGCAGAAAGCAGAACTTGAATCTTTATCGCAAAAACAAGTTGATAACTTAAAGAACTTAAAATCAAGCTACGCTAAAATTGTTGATGTAATCCAAAACAAAGATAAACAAGAAGAAGTTGAGCCTGCCACCAAGCTTCTGGGGGTTCAGACTCAAGTTCAGGATCTGCCTAAGGCTCCAGAACAGTATCTTTTAGAAGACAGTCCTGAAGTTAAAGAAAGCAGAAAGTTGCAGGAGCTTTATAAAGACAGTTTAAAGTTGGTTGAAGAAGTTGAAAAAGACAGTCAGGCTTTAAAGGATAAAGCCCGACAGCTGCCTGCTAGCCTGATTTACAGACCGGACAGTCAGCTTATGGAGCAGACCAGTGAGTTTGTGAGTAAAAGCAAAGCTTTACTGACCTATCTTCAGGAAACTACTAAGCTGGAGATCAAAGCTTTTACTTATGGTTTTGATATTGGCATGGCTATCAATAAAGCCATTACTTTAAATTTAAGTGACCAGTCCTTAGACGATTTAGAAGAAGAGATTCAAAGATTAACTGATCTTAAACAGGAGTATGAAAAGCTGGACATTTCAGGTTTGTCAGATGACTTAAAACAAGAGCATCAGGACAGTCTTGATAGTTTTGAAGAAGATACAGCCATATTTACTGATATTCTGACAGCTTTCCAGAGCAAAAACGTTACCAGAATTTTGGACAGCCTGCAATCTTTAAGCTTTGAAGCGGTGTCAGCAACAGAAAAAGGGAGAGTGGAACAGGTTGACTTCTGGCAGCAAGATCCGACTATAAATGAAGTGGATCAGTTGATTGAAAGCTGGCAGGAGTTTAGCAAAAACCTTAAAACAAAACCTTTTTAAAAGAAATAATTTTAAAACAGGTAAAGTTAAAAAGAAGTAAAGTTAAAAAAGCAGCACAGTAAAAAAGGATTTAATGAGCGGCCATTCATTTAAGAAAGGTTTCAGCTTTGGTCTTACTTCAGGAGTAATTACCCCCTTAGGCTTGATTGTGGGTCTACACTCGGGTACGGGTTCAAAACCGGCTGTTATCGGCGGAATTTTAACCATTGCCATTGCCGATGCTTTTTCCGATGCTTTAGGTATTCATATTTCTGAAGAAGCAGAAGAACAGCATAGTTCCAAAGAAATCTGGATTGCCACTTTGACGACTTTTATTTCCAAGCTCATTTTTGCCCTAACCTTTATCCTTCCCTTTTTATTTTTAGACCTTTTTAAGGCAGTTGTAGTTTCCGTTACCTGGGGAATGCTGCTTCTGGCATTTTTCTCCTGGTTTATTGCCCGCAAAAGCCAGGATGCCTATAAGGTAGTTTTAGAACATCTTTTTGTCGGCATGCTGGTAGTTTTAATCTCCCAGTTTTTAGGCGAATGGATTGCAAGTTTATTAAAAGAATAAAAGGAGGCAACATGAAAAAAAACACCGCTTATTTATTATTGACAGTATTTCTGGCGGTTCTAACTGCCGGCAAGGTTTCTGCTCAACAAAGAAAAGCAGGAGAAGCAAACCAGCCAAAAACAGTTGTTACAAGCCAAGAGTCTGAACAGCCGGGGCAAGAAGAGCCGGGACAGGAGCGGGTGCAAAATCAGAACCAACTGCAGGTAGAAAACAGGGGAGAAGAAAGTGGTTTGACAGTTCAAAATCAGGAAAAAGAAAGTCTGCAGGTCCAGGAAAACAAGTCCGGACAACAACAGATTTCTTTTAAACAACAGGTTGAGCAGACTTCGGCAGTTATTGAAGAGGCTTTAGAGCAGGAAGAGGTTTTAACCAAGGAAGGAGAAACAAAAAAAGTTTTACAAGAGCAAAAGCAGGGCCAGGAAAAATTAAAAGAAGATACAGAAAAGCTAGGTCAGCGGCAGGGTGTTGTCAGATTTATTCTTGGTCCTGACTGGAAAGCTTTAAAAGCTTTAAAGCAGGAGATGGAGCAAAACCAGGTAAGAATAAACCAGCTTAACAGCTTAAAACTTCAAGTGCAAAACCAGGGAGAAGAACAGCTGTTGCAGCAGGTAGTTCAAACTCTTGAAGAACAGAATACCAGCTTACAGGAGCAGATTAATAAAGAAGAAGGAAATATGGGAATTTTAGGCTGGCTATTCAGGTTGTTTGTAAATTAAAGCCTAAAGCTATATTTAAGTTTATCAAAACAGGCAGCAACAAACTGCCACTTACCTATTTCTTACCAGCTTCTTATGGTTTTTAAACTTTAAAAAAGTCTAATTAACTTAGTTAACTTAAAAAGTTAAAAGATAAAATGGATCAAAAAATTAATATTTTGCAAACCCAGTTTGTTACCCATGATGTAAAAAGGTTTGTTTTACAAAAACCTAAGGGTTTTAAGTTTGTGCCCGGGCAAGCGACAGAACTAAGCATTGACCTTGACGGCTGGAGAAAGGAAAAAAGACCGTTTACCTTTACCAGCTTAAATAAAGATCTGGTTTTGGAGTTTACAATCAAAAAGTATCCTGAACATCGGGGAGTTACCCAAAAACTGCACCAGCTGCAACCTGGGGACAAGATTATTTTACGTCAGCCATGGGGGACGATAAACTTTGCCGCAAAGGGCGTGTTTATTGCCGGCGGAGCCGGGATAACTCCGTTTATCGCCATTTTAAGACAGCTTAAAGACAAGGGAGAGATTAAGGGCAATAAGCTTATCTTCTCCAATAAACTCAGGCAGGACATTATCCTTGAAAAGGAATGGCAATCAATGTTTAAGCCGGAAGATTTAAGCCTTGTTTTAACCCGGGAAAAACATCCTGATTATTATTACGGCAGAATCACTAAGAAGTTTTTGCAAAATAAAATTAAAGATTTCCGTCAGAAGTTTTATGTTTGCGGTCCCAAACCAATGGTTAAAGACATTACTTCTTATCTTAAAAATCTGGGCGCTGATACCAACAGTATTGTAATTGAAGAGTAGTTATCTTCTCCTGCGGCTCAGATACTCGACTTCTCTTATAAGAGTGCTTAAAAGATAGCTTAACAGGGCATAGGCAATTAAGGCAAAAAGGGCGGAAAACTCCAAAATCAACCCGTCAGTTAAAACAGGATTGGGAAACATGCCCTGAAAAGGAGACAGTAAAGGAGCGGTGGTTTCATAAACCCAGACTACAAAAGGAGCCTGAGTAGAAGCGCCAAAAAGCTTAAGCACCAGCCTTAAGCCGATTAAAAACTCAACCACTCCGGTAACAAAGTCAATTAAAAATAAAAGCAGATTAGAAAAGAACATAACGCCTCCTTTACTGATTTTTAATCAGAAGAATAGTTTAATTCTTCTTTATATTTTTTAATTTGGGTAATAAGTTTTTTTCTTAAATCAACCAGAGCCTGTCTAAATCCTTCTTGCTTTGTTTCTGCTACTAAAGCCTTTTTCTGCGGCAACCACATATTAAATTTCAACTTATAACCCCAGCGGGTACGTTTTTTTAAATGAAGATCAGCTGTTTTTATTTCCTGATTAAATTTGGGAAGATGTTTTTCCAGTTTTTGAGCCAGGTATTTGGTTACCATATCTCTTACATAGTCATTAACTTCCATTTGGTCAGCAATTAGATTTATCCTCATTCACTCCTCCTTTAAAATCTCAGCAGGGCAGCAATTTTATGTTTGGTTAACTTGTCTTCCCGGTTAATTAATATTATTTTACCACTTGACTCAATGATGCTTTTAACCAGCCAGGGAACAATATTCCTGACTCTTTTTGCTCCTTTCTGTTTGGTTAAAAAAACAAAAGAACCGTTTATAAGCCAGCCTTTAATTTTAAGATCCGGCTCAACAAATAAGATACTAACCCTTTTTTCTCTAGTGGCTTCAACTATTTGAGCAGGATTGGTGACAAAGTTATCATAACTTTCCTGAGCTTTGGCAAAAAGGTCCTTTTTAGCCTCCTGCTGGAGTTTGTTTATTTCTTCCTTGGCTTGTTTTTTAACCTCAGCTTCTTTTTGGATGTTTTTGGGTAGTAAAACCACCTGACTATTGATAAGCAAAGCTGCTAATTTTTTTTGCCACTGATTGATAAAGGGAGCAAAACTTTGAGAATAAAAAACAAGAACATAGTCGGTTTTAAGTTTAAAATTTTTGTTAGTATTAATATGAGTTTCCACCTGGTTTAAAAACAATTGATCGGCGGCTTCTTTTTTCCTGGCAATATTTGCCTCTCCAGTACCATAAATAGCGCTTTTTCCCTGTAAAGGAGCATGCTTTTCCAAATACTCATCCTCTTCCACTTTAAAAAAATCATTTTCAAGATTTGTCAGTTTCTTCCACTTGTCTTTGTTAAGGAGATAAAAGTCAGCATCTTTGTGTCCTAAGTTAATAATAAGGGCGGTAAAACCTTGACTGTTTATAAAGGCCAGCTGATCCAGGTCATAAGTTTTATCAATAAAAGATTCTTTTTTAAAGACATGGGGAAGACTGGTTAGGGTAATATGTTCTTCAGGTATAGTGCCGTTCTTTTTTAAAGGAAGTTTGGCAAATAATCCTAAGCCATTTTCCAACAGGGGAATTTGGTTTAGTTTATTATCAACAATTTTTTTAAGATCAATCTTAAGATGCCGGAGATGTTTAAGTCTTTTATCCTGGTTAAAGTGGTTTAAAATTAAAGACTTAAATCTTTGCTTGGCCTGTTTTTTGTTTTTATCTTCTAGGGGATAGTAGGCTGACAGAAAAATAAAACCAGACTTTCCCCTTTCTTGTTTTAATAGTTTGGTAATAATTTTTCCAAACCTTTTCACTAAGCCTCCTTTCTTACCTTAATATTATAGGTTATCAAGCGGAAATTAAAAAAAGATAGGAAAACAGTAATAATCTCGTAATAAAAGGCTGTTACCTTTTTATTACCTGTTTCTTAGAAAGCTATTATATAAGTTTTTTATAATAGTCTTATGAAAACACAAAAGAAGTACCCTTTTTTATATAAAATTACTCCTTTAAAGATAAATAAAAGAAGGGGGATTTTAAAGGTAATGCTGCAAAATATGGGTAAAAAAGAGCTTACAAGTTTAAAGATAAAACTTAACTCACTTGATCCTTATCAACTGTTTATTAAAAATGGGAAAAAGACGATAAACAGTTTTAGTTTTAAGCAAAAGAAAAGGTTTTCTTTTCAAGTGTTGACAAAAAAAGGAAAGACATGGGTTTATCTAATAGTGGAGGCAAAAGAAAACAAAAAAGATTTTTTCTGGGAGTCTCCAAGAATAGAAATCAATTTAGGTAAACCTCCAGCTAAACTTAAAGGTCTGTTTGCCTTAACCAAACCTTATCCGCAAACAGGGAAAACAGTTTTTTTTGAGGCTTTGGTAAAAGGCCTTCAGGAAAGCCAAGATTTAAGTTTGGATTTTTGGGCTGAAGATCCGGAAGGAAACTATAAAGAGTTTGATTACTATTCAATTAAGGATATGGAGAAAGGAGATAAAAAAAGATATTTGGTTAAGCTTAAGCTTGAAAAGTCGGGTACTTATACCATTCATGCATATCTTAATCAAAATAATAGGCGGATAGATCATGAGCTGGAAAAAGTTTTAGCAGAGGAGGATTATGGCAGGTAAAAACAAAAAATCAGAACCGATAATAATCGGTAAAAAAAATCAGGCAAAACAGTCTTCGGTTAAGGGTCAGGAGTCAGTTAGTGGTCATATGCCAACACCGGACAGTGATGATAATGTTTTGGATAATGCCCACAGAGCAGGTCTTTATCCCGAGGCTGATGAGGAAACACCGGTAGAGCTTGATATTGCCAAGCAACTTGATAAGCCTGCCAGGAAAAGAAAGGGGATTACAGAAGAGGAAGAAATAAGCCAAGTTCCCACCAAAACACCAGTGACAAATAAAAAAGATAAACCTCTAAAAAAATAAAATGAATTTCTATGGATTTTTCCACATATATATTCTTGTTGTAAATCTTCATCTATGGGTTTTGAGTTCTCGATAGTATTAAGATTTAAACAATAATTTATTTTTACTCAACTACAAGACGATCTTCAATATCTGTTACTCCGGCCGTGTATTGAACCGCATCATAAGTAGCCCAATAAGCTGACCAGTTGGGAACTGTACCAGAGATAGTAACTTTACCCTTTTCTACCCTAATATCAATGTTGTCCACATTAACTTTTAAACTTCTGTCAATGGCATTGACAATATCCTTAGCAATAGCCTCATCAACAAAGTCCTTGCCGGGCACAACAGTAAGTTTGTTGGTAACATTTAAAACACCATTAACATCGCTTGCCAGGCTTTCTACTCTTAGTTTTTTCCAGAATGTATCAACGCTGCCCTCAAGGGTAACAAAGCTATTATTAACTTTTACTTTAATATCCTCAGCATTAACTTGCTGATTCCAAAGAAGCACATTTTTAATATTGGCTTTTATTTCTTCATCAGTGGGAAAAGTAAAGGTGTTAGGGTATTTTACCCTAAGCCTGTTATCAATGGCTTTAACTCCGGCAATTTCAGCAGTATCCTGTTGAGCTGCTTTTCTGGCTCCGTAAGTGGGAACAGTTCCTTCAAGAATAACAGTACCATTTTCAATATAAACTTCGATTTGGGAAGCATCAATTCTTGAGTCCCAATATAGCGCATCAACAAGGTTTTTTTTAATCTCTTCATTAGTTGTAGTCATTTTCACCTCCTTATTCTTAAATTAAGAATAGCTTTAACTTTTAGTAAGTTGGCAAGAAACCAGTAAGAGTTTGGTAATAATTACAAAGGTCGTGAGTAGATACCGATAAGTTCAGCCTCAGCCAGTTTATGCTGTTTTATCTGTTTCATTAACCCTTGTTTGCTAGTTTGAGGAGGCAGATCTAATAGTTTGTCAAGAGCATAGAGTTTAAAAAAGTAACGATGGGAACCTGAGGGCGGACAAGGTCCGCCCCAGCCTGTCCGGTTAAAATCGGTTATGCCTTCAACAGCTTCGGTCGGGGAATGGTTTTCTTTAATCTCTTTGATATCAGGAGGAATATTCCACAAAGTCCAATGAACCCAAATCTTGCTGGGAGCATCTGGATCATCAACTACCAAGGCCAGACTTTTAGCTTCTCGGGGAACTTGGGAAAACTTCAAAGGCGGGTTAATGTCCTGACCGTCACAAGTATATTTTGAGGGAATGGTTTGGTTATGTTTAAAAGCACGGCTGGTAATCTTCATTGTTTTCAGGACCCTTTTTAGTTAGATTTCTATTAACGCGGCTATATCATCAGGTAAAGTACTTTTTAGATTAGCTACTTCTCCAGGAGAAACGGCACCTAAAATAACTGTAAGAACTGTTTTAACCAACTCTTCCAAATCTTCTTCCAGCGAGTAGACAAACCTTGTTCTTATTCTTTGCAAGAACTCCTCTTTATTCATTTTAACAGGTACGTTTTGCGGATCCCAGCCTTCATAGTAGAAACCCCGAACCAGCATAGGAAGTTGGGCACCCAAATGAACGGCTTGGGTTAAGGGCAGCCTGTCTCTTAAAGCATGGAGAGTATTTAGAAGGGCGGCATAAGACTGGTTGCGCCTGTTTTGCCAGTTGTATTTTTCTTCAATCTTTGCCAACAGTTGATTGGTCTGGCCAATAGTTGTATCAAAGGTTTCAAAACCGGTATTAGACATTTTTCTCCTTTTTTAAGGATAATTTATACGTAGATTGTCTTTAATATCAATAACACCACCAGTGTATTGAATGGCATTGTACACAGTTTGCCAGTCAGCCCAGGTAGAAACAGCTCCGGAAACCGTAACTTTTCCATTGACTACTTTAAGATCAATTTTTTCAGTATTCAGCCCTGAGTTTTGTTTTAGTTTATTCATAATAATTTCACCAATAACTTCATCCGTAATTTTTTCCGTCGGAACAACCACCAGTTCGTTTTTAATATCAATAACTCCTGTGGTAGCTTTAACCTGGTTTTCAACAGCAGCCTTTTCCCAAAAAGAGGCAACGTTGCCCGCTAGGGTGACATTGCCGGCGGCAACCTCAACTTTGATATTAGACTGATCAACATCACTGTTATAAACCAAAGCCTGATTAATATAGGCTTTGATATCTTCATCAGTTGGAGTGGTAAAGGTAGCGGGGTATTCAACTGCCAGTTGATTATTGACAGCCTTAACTTTAGTTAAAGACCAGGCGGTTTGTTCAGCCGCAGTTTTGGCAGAAAAAGTCGGAACCGCACCTTTTAAAGTAACCACAGCATCATTAACATCAACATCTATTTTAGCGGGATTGATTCTGTTATCCCAGGCAAACTGATCCATAATTTTTCGCTTTATAGTTTTATCACTCATTTTTTTCCTCTTTCTGTTTTAATTAATTATTTAACTTTAATAAATAAATTTAAAAAGAAGATAAGAAGACAGTAAGAATTTGGTAATAAGACTCCTTCTTGTTACAATTGAAAAGGATGAAAAATGAATGCAAGTAAAAACACCCACAATAAAACAAAAGACTTAGGGAAAAGACAGGATGAGGGTGGATTTTTAACAGCATATAAACAGAAAAGAGATTTTAAGCAAACTCCAGAACCCCAGGCAAAAATAAAGCCAAAAAATGGAACCAAGGTTTTTGTGGTTCAAAAACACTGGGCCAGAAATCTTCACTATGATTTTAGACTGCAGATAAAAGGAGTGTTAAAATCCTGGGCCGTACCTAAGGGGCCGTCATTAAAGGAAAACGAGAAAAGACTAGCGGTATTAACAGAAGATCATCCCCTGGATTACGCTAAGTTTTCAGGCGTTATTCCCCAAGGACAGTATGGAGCCGGAAAAGTAATCATCTGGGATAAGGGAAGTTTTGAAAACGTTAAGACTAATAGTTTAGATGAGTCGTTTAAGCAAGGAAGGCTGGAAGTAAAACTAAGAGGCAGAAAACTTAGCGGAGTATATGTCCTGATAAGATTAAAGCAAAGCAAGAACTGGCTTTTGTTTAAAACCAAAAAAGGCTAGTTTTGGAAATAAATGGTGGTATAATGAGTAAATAAATAAAGATGAGCTCTATCTTTATGTAAAATTGTAAGGTATAATTGACTATGGCAAGAGTATTATTGGTTGAAAGAGACGAGCGACTTCAGAAACTAATCAAAAAACTTCTTTTGGAAAATGGCTATGAAGTGAGGGTTACCGGCAACGGCGTTGATGCCCTAGAAATTTTAGACACCCAAGCCATTGACCTTGTTTTGCTTGCCAAAGACATAGTTGATCTTAAAAGAGAAAGTTTATGTTGGGAAATAAGATCTAATTATCCTGAAGTTTCCATTATTCTTTTTGTTAATCAGGAAGATTTTGAAGAAGTAAGAAGACTGTTTAGAGCAGGAGCTGATGACTTTATTGTTTTACCTTTGGACATGGAAGAACTGCTGGTTAGAATCAGAAGCAGGCTTACTAAGCCCCGGTCGACCGAAACTTATCTTCAGGTAAGTGAACTGAAGATGGATCTCAAAAAGTTAAAGGTCAGCAGAAACGGTAAACTTTTAAACCTTACTCCCAGAGAGTTTAAACTGCTTAAGTTTTTAATGCGGAATAAAGGCAGGGTTTTAACAAGAGAGATCATTCTTGACAGGGTCTGGTCTTATGATGAGAGTGTTAATAGTCGGGCAATTGACGTTTATGTGGGTTATCTGAGGCGGAAAGTAGATTCAGGTTACAAGAAAAAACTAATCAGAACAGTGCGCGGTTTCGGCTATATGATCAAAGATTAACAAAATTCTTCTTACCAATTTCTTACATTTTTACTACCTTGTTGTTATAAATAAACAGTAATTTATTAGTATGGCAAGATATACAGGACCAAAAGATAAACTTTCCCGCAGAGAAGGTTTCGACCTTTTTTCCAAAGGGGAAAAACTTAAAATAGAAACTTTTCCTGGTCAAAAAAAAACACAGCAAAGACCAAGAAGAGTTTCCAGTTATGGCTTGCAGTTAAGAGAAAAACAGAAAGTTAAAAGACTTTACGGAGTCATGGAAAAACAGTTTAAAAACTATGTAGCCAAGTCTTTGGCCAAAAAAGGCGACTCCAAACAATACCTATCTCAATTTTTGGAAAAGAGGCTAGATAATGTTTTGTTTAGAGCCGGACTGTTTCCTACCCGGCCGGCCGCCAGACAGTTTGTGACTCATGGTCATGTAAGAGTAAATGATAAAAAGCTGTCAATCCCTTCTTACCAGGTTAAAAAAGGCGATATAATCAGCTTAAAAGACAAAGCTTTAAAAGTGCCTATGGTTAAACAAGAGTTGGAAGAGAAAAAAAACCTGCCCGGCTGGTTGGTTAAAAAAGGACCAGTATTGCAAGTTAAGGAGTATCCAAGTCAGGAGGATATTCCTGAGCCTTTGGATCTTGGTAAAGTAATTGAGTTTTATTCAAGGTAAAATGGCAAGTAAAAAGTTAACCAGCAGGCAGATAAAAGAAAAGCTTAAACATCTAAAACAAGACTGGAGAGTTATTGACAGCAAGTTAGTTTTGGAAAAACAGTTTAAAGATTTTAGACAGGCAGTTTTAAAACTTCTGCTAATAGCCTTTACAGCCGAAAGTTTAAATCACCATCCTGATATTAAGGTTTTTAATTTCAACAAGCTGGAAATTAAGCTGCAGACTCATAAAATCAGGGGGTTAACAATAAAAGATTTTCACCTGGCCAAAGAGATTGATGGTTTGTTTTAGGAAAAATCAATAAAGCCGGGATCAATCAGGCGGTTATCATCTTCAATCCGGTCAATTTTTTTGATATCTTCAGATTTTAATTCCCAGGTTAAAGAAGCAAAATTATCCTTAAGATGTTCAGGATCTGCTGTTTTGGGGATAGCAACCATATTTTTACTCATCAGCCAGTTTAAAATTATTTGAGCTTCGCTTTTTTTATACTTGGAAGCCAGCTGTTTTATCAGTCTCAGTTTTAAATCATCTCCTTGTCCTAAGGGGGAGTAGGCGGTAATGATAATATTTTGCTGATCGCAAAAATCTTTCAAGCTTTTTTGATTCAGGCTGGGATGAAACTCAACCTGATTGTTAGTAATCTCAACCCGGGAAGCCAAAGCTTCTTTTAAAAGATCAATGGTAAAGTTAGAAACACCAATGGCTTTGATCTTGCCTTTTTGTTTTAGCTCTTTCATAGCCTCTAAGGTTTCTACCACCGGAACGCGGGGATTGGGCCAGTGAATTAAATATAGGTCCAGATAATCGGTTTGCAGTTGAGTCAGCGTTTGTTCCAGGGAAGAAAAAACAGCCTCTCTTTGTAAGTTGGTCATCCATACTTTTGAAGTCAGAAAAAGATCTTTTCTGTTTAGGCCGCTGGACTTAATAGCCTGGCCGATTTCTGTTTGATTGTTGTAATGTTGGGCCGTATCAAAGTGACGGTAGCCAATTTCCAAAGCCTGAGATACTGTTTGGACACACTTATCTCCCAGTAACCGCCAAGTTCCCAAGCCTAAAACGGGAATAGAAGTGCTCTCATTTAATTTTAAATTTTTAATTTTCAAACAAGTTGACTATTGTCATGAACTGTTTACTGTTAGCTGTTTACTAGTTTTCTAACAGTTTCTAATACTTTCTCTTCAGCCTCCTCAAGAGGTAAAGCAAGAGAAAAACTAGCCGCTTGTTTGTGACCACCGCCACCGAACAAAACTGCGATCTGCGAAACATCAAAATCTGCTCGAGATCTTAAGGAAACCCGAATAAGGTTTCCTTCGTCATTCATAATTATACCAAATTCTGTCCCTAAAGTAACCGGGGCAAATAAACTAGAGGCTCCCTCAATTTCTGCCGGAGTTACCCCCAGATCTTCCATCTCAGCCTTACTCACCCGGGTCCAGACAAATTTACCAGAGGGATCCANNTTAATTTTAAATTTTTAATTTTCATTTCCCAACCCTTTCTTCTAACGACTAACTTTAAGTATAAACAGAGAATGTAAGAATTGCCTAAGAAATTAGTAAGAAAAAGATTTTAAATTATTACGGCTTTCTTACTTTTTTCTTAAAACTTTTTAATAATAAACTTTTACTATTTAAATAGATAAATTTAATCATGAAAAATAAATTAAAAATAAAACAAGAATAAAAGGTTTTAGTTAATTAAAGTTTTAAAAATTAAAGAAAGGAGGTGACTATGGCAATTACAAGATGGCGAGATCCTTTTTCCAGTTTAGCCCGTTTGAGTTGGCCTTTGGCTGATGAGGATGTGTGGTGGACTGATCAGGAAGGTTTGACTGTTTATGAGACCGATAATGATGTTGTGGTTGAAGCTAATGTAGCTGGGGTTCCGGCTGATAAGCTTGATGTTTCTTATGAAGACGGAATCCTTTCAATTCAGGCAGAACATAAAGAAAGTGAAGATAAAAAACAGCAAAAGAAAAAGGTTTATAAACAAGCCCGGGAAGCTAAATATTATTATTCTGCCTCTGTTCCTTGTCCGGTTAAGGCTGACCAGATAAAAGCAGATGTAGAAAACGGAGTGCTAACGGTAACTCTTCCTAAAAAAGAAGAAACCAAACCCAAAAAAATAAAAGTTGCGGCTAAAGCCAAATAACTTTGTTTTCTAAAGCAGGCATCTTTAAACCAGGGTGCCTGTTTTTATTTTTAGGTTTTTTTAAAGAAAAGTTTTGAGTTTTAAGAGAAAAAATGCTATAATTTTTAAGTTAGAGAAATTCTAGAAAGACATATAAAAAGTATTTTAGCAGGGTAGGAAGTTTTTCTAACTTAAAGTCTTTCTTTGTTTTACCCTTGGTTTTTACCCAAAAAGGTTATGGCTGTAAGAGATTTAAATAAGGTAATTTTAATTGGTAATGTAGGCGAAAACCCCAAGCTTACTACTACCAGCACCGGTAATCCTGTCTGTACTTTTTTTATGGCTACTAACAGAACCTGGAGTCCGGCAGATTCAACTGAGAGCAAAGAAGAAACTGATTGGCATGCTATTGTTGTTTTTTCCCAGCTAGCTCAAATCTGCAGTAAAATTTTGCAAAAAGGGACGAAAGTTTTTGTTCAGGGTAGAGTTCAAACAAGAGAGTTTACAGCTGATAACGGAGAAAAGATAAGAAAAAAAGAAGTAGTAGCTTTAGATGTCATCGGTCTTGATAAAAGAAAGGAAATTAAAAAATAAAATGACAGAAACAAAGCAGAAAACAGCTAAATTAAATTTTAAAACCGGAGACAAGATTATTCACTTTGGTCAGGTTTATAAAATTTTTGGTATTAAAAAAAAAGAAAATAAACAGGGTGAAAGCAGCCGAATTTTAGAGTTTAAACCCTACTTTCCCTCAGAAACAAACAGATCTCTAGTTTTTTCTATTCCTGAAGAAAACTTGGAGAAAACAAATATCAGAAAACCTTTGAGTACTAAAACAGTAAATAAACTGTTAAGACGCTTAAGAGTCAGGTTTAAATCAGCTGATATTCCTGATGCTGGCGTATTAAGAGAAAAGTTAGATTTAAACAGTTCAGTTAAGCTGGTAAGGGTGTTAAGACAGCTGTGGCGCGACAAGCAAAACAAAGAGACTAACTTCACTAATTCAAAACAAAACGTTTTTGAGCTGGCTTTAAAAAAACTGGCCCAGGAAGTGGCCCTGGTTAAAAACATAAAATTGGATCAGGCTAAAGAAAAAATTAAACAAGAGCTTAAGAAAAGCAGCTAACCAAAGTAGGTCGGCATGGCAAAATTAATTATTGTAGCCAACAGGCTTCCGCTTAAAGTTTCTTTTAAAAAAAAGAAGTTGGTTTATAAAACCAGCGTAGGCGGTTTAGCAACAGGATTATCTTCTTTTTTTGAAAATAACCCCAGCATTTGGATTGGTTGGCCGGGAGAAGCCAAAGAAAAGTTTAAAGATAAGACAAAAGAGCTTAAAGCCAAACTAAAGGAAAAAAACTTTTATCCTGTTTTTCTTTCCCGTAGACAGATACAAAACTATTATTCAGGATTCAGCAATAAAACCATCTGGCCACTGTTTCAGTACTTTCCCCAATATACTATTTTCAAAAAACAGTTTTGGCAAGCCTATCAAGAGGTTAATCAAATTTATGCCAAAGAAGTCTTAAAACATTTAAAACCCGGAGACCAGCTGTGGATTCATGATTATCAGTTGATGTTGCTTCCCAAACTTATAAGAGAAAGAATGCCTGAAGCTAAAATAGGTTTTTTTCTTCACATTCCTTTTCCTTCTTTTGAAATGTTTAGACTGCTACCCTGGAGGAAGCAGATTTTAAAAGGTGTTTTGGGTGCTGATTTGGTTGGCTTTCATACCTATGATTATGTAAGACATTTTTTAAACAGCGTCCATAACTTATTTGGTTATGAGCATACACTGGGGCAGGTGCAGGCCGGGGGCAGGCTGATAAAAGTTGATCTTTTTCCTATGGGTATTGATTATCAAAAGTTTGCCCACATGGGTGAAAATAAACAAGTTAAGCAGGTTATGAAGAAAATTCAGGCAAGAACAAAAGGTAGAAAAATTATTATTTCTATTGACAGGCTTGACTATACCAAAGGGATTTTAAAACGGCTGGAAGCTTTTGAGCAGTTTTTAATTGAAAATAGAGGTTACAGGGGAAAAGTTATTTTAATTTTAGTGGCAGTTCCTTCAAGAACCAAAGTTGAACAATATAAACAGCTTAAGCAGCAGGTGGATCAGGCGGTGAGCAGGATCAATGGCAGGTATGGGGACATTAACTGGATTCCTGTCTGGTATCTTTACAAAGCTCTTCCTTTTTCCCATCTAGCAGCTTTTTACCAGCTGGCTGATGTGGCTTTGGTGACACCTTTAAGAGACGGTATGAACCTGATTGCCAAAGAGTATATTGTTAGCCAAGCTGACGGAAAGGGAGTCTTGGTGTTAAGCGAGATGGCCGGAGCTGCCAAAGAGCTGGGAGAAGCTTTGATTGTTAATCCCCATAACAGGCAAAAAGTAGTCAGCAGTTTAAAGCAGGCTTTGGAGATGCCTTTAAAGGAACAAAAAGAGAGGAATCTGGTTATGCAGCAAAGGTTAAAAAGATATGACACAAAAAGATGGGCTAAAGATTTTATTGACAGCTTAAAAAAAACTAAAAAGCAGCAGCAAGGCTTAGTAGCCAGAAGATTTACCAGTGAAGTTAAAAGGAAAATGTTTAATGACTATATTTTAAGCAAAAAAAGATTTCTATTTCTTGATTATGACGGGACTTTAACAGGTTTTCATACTAAACCTAAAAAAGCGGAACCGGATAAAAACTTAAAAAAGCTTTTGCAGGCCCTGGCAGAAAATAAAAAAAACGAGGTAGTGATTATAAGCGGTAGGGATAAAAATATTTTGCAGAAATGGTTTGGAAAGATTAACGTCGGACTTATTGCTGAACATGGAATTTGGCTTAAAAAGCCAGGTAAAAATTGGGAGTTGATAGAAGAAATTGGTTCTGATTGGAAACAGGAAGTTTTACCCATCTTGGAGATTTATACTGACAGAACTCCGGGTTCTTTTATTGAAGAAAAGGACTATTCTTTAGCCTGGCATTATAGAAAAGCAGATTTAAGATTGGCCCTGTTGAGAGTGATGGAGCTTAAGGAAGACTTAAGACATCTTGTAGCTAATCTTAATTTAGGTGTTTTAGAGGGTAATAAAGTAGTAGAAATAAAAAATGCAGGCATCAGTAAAGGCAGGGCAGTACAGTATTGGCTTAAGCAGAAAACAAAAAAGCCAACTAAAGGCAGGTTTGTGTTAGCTGTGGGTGATGATAAAACAGATGAAGATACTTTCCAGGTTCTAAAAGAAGAAAAAAACTTAAAAGTTTATACCTTAAAAGTAGGTTTTGCCATCTCTCAGGCAAAATATAATATAAATAGCCCCCAGCAAGTCAGGGAGCTTTTACAGGAGATGGCAAATATTTAATATAAAAACCTATAATTTAGCTTAGAATTAAAGCTATTCTTTACTTTTAAGAATATTTTTATATAATAATAAAAATTATAAAATAACCTATATAAAATGTCTACATCTGTATATGAACAATTAAGAACAAAAGGAGTAGCTCAAAGCCCGGAGGATTTAAGGGAAATTGACAGACCTGCTTGGTTAGATGAAGAGTTAGGAGACAGATTTCAAGTTTTGCAGGACATGTTAAGGGAGAAAGGTGCAGAGCCTGCCTCTTTAACAGTAGGCAAGCTGTTGGGTTTAATAGGTATTGCTTCAGCTCATTTTATGGTAGAGCTTTTAGGTGATGAGGATTTACAGGTTGGGGAAGAGGTTGAAGTGGCTTTAGTTTTGGATAATAACAATATAAGAGCTGAAGTTAGGGATGGAGAGATAACAGTAAGAACATCTATTGGAGTAGGCATGATTGATGACTTTAGTATTCTTTATACTTCAGGCCGATATAATGGATTAACTGGCTGTATCACAGCGAAAAAGGGAGAGCATAATGCTGGTTATGCTCAAGCCAGATACTATACTCATACAGATAACTTTGGAAGGCCTGAGTGGCAAGATTTGGGTTTTAGCTGGAATAATCCAGGTAGATATGAATCGTTTATAACAGATTTTATAGCTGAACAGCTACAACTTCAGGACCAAACTCAAGGTTAAGTTAAGTTTTAGAAACTGCATCAGAAGATTTTTTAGTGGCGAAACAACATAAAAACCTTTTTATGTTAAAAAGAGAGTTTAATGTTAAAATAAGAAGATGAACGGGTTAATTTTAACTTTAGCCTCTACTTTAATAATCAGCCTGGCCAGCCTGCTTGGCGTTTTTACCTTAGCAGTTAAAAAGCATAAGCTGGAACAATTTTTACTTTATTTTGTTGCTTTATCTGCCGGAGCAATGATGGGCGGTGCCTTTTTACATCTTTTGCCCGAAGCTTTGGAAAGCTTAAGTTCAGAAACTGTTTTTGCCCTGGTTCTTGCTTCTTTTTCAGCCTTTTTTATCCTGGAAAAAATATTGCACTGGCGCCATTGTCATATGGGTTTTTGTGAGTTTCATACCTTTGGCTACTTAAATCTTTTAGGAGACGCGCTTCATAACTTTATTGACGGCCTTATTATTGCTACTGGATTTAAGGTTAGTCTTGAGCTGGGCCTGGTTACTTCCCTGGCTGTTTTTTTACATGAAGTGCCTCAGGAGATTGGCGATTTTGGCGTTTTACTTTATGCCGGCTGGTCGCGAAAAAAAGCCTTGTTGGCGAATTTAATGGTGGCCTTAACAGCTGTTCTAGGAGGAGTGGTGGGTTGGCTTATTTTTGCTAAAGTTAGTCTCTTAACTTTTCTACTGATGCCTGTTGCTGCCGGCGGTTTTTTATATATCTCCGGCTCTGACCTTTTACCTGAATTAAGACAGGAAAAGGATTTATCTAAAAGCTTTTTAAGCTTCTGTCTTTTTTTAGCCGGACTGGGAATAATGTATTTACTAAAGTTAGTTTCTTAAAGGAGGAAGATGGTAAACAAAACCACTAAAGATACGTTTGAAATTAAAGGTGAGCAGCTGCTTAATAAAATCAAGGAGTTGATTAAAGAGGGGAATGTGAGAAAGATTACCATTAAAAATAAACAAGGACAGACTTTGATTGTTTTGCCACTGACTTTAGGAGTGGTGGGGGCAGCCTTAGCTCCAGTTCTGGCAGCCATATCTACCATGGCAGTTCTTTTAAGTGAATGTACGATTGCAGTGGAAAGATATAAAAAACCGGCGGCTAAAAAAACTTTAAAAACAACAAAATAACCGATGAACAAGAAAATTGTTGTGGGCGTATCCGGTGGGGTAGATTCAACAGCCTCCCTTATTTTACTTAAAGACAATGGTTTTGAGCCTTTGGCTGTTTTTTTACAAATGCCAAGATGGAGCCGGGCAGGAGCCAGGGCTAATAAAACAAGCCTTAATAGGGCGGAAAGAGTTTGCCGTAAACTTAAAGTTCCTTTGCAGGTTTTGGATTTGCAGGCAGAGTTTAAGGATCTGGTGGTTAATTATTTTGTAGAAGAGTTTAAAAAGGGAAGAACTCCAAACCCCTGTGTGATCTGCAACCGGTTTTTTAAGTTTAAGTTTCTGCTTGATTTTGCCAAAAGCAGAAGGATTAACAGAGTGGCTACCGGACATTATGCCAGGTTAAAGTATGAGAAGGACAGCAAAAAATATAAGCTTTTAAAAGCCAAAGACAATCAGAAAGACCAGACATACTATTTGTCTCTTTTAACCCAGGACCAGCTTAAACAGCTTCAGTTTCCTTTAGGGGACTATACTAAAGATCAGGTTTATAAATTGGTTAAAGATAAAGGAATTAAGCTGTTTAAACCAGCGTTTTCCAGCCAGGATTTTTGTTTTTTAGTTAACTCAAGCTTAAAAAACTTTTTGCAGCGCCGGCTGGGATTAAATAAGGGCGAGATTTTGACTACCAAAAGAGAAAAAATCGGTCAGCACCAGGGTTTGCATTTTTTTACCATTGGTCAAAGAAAGGGCATAGAGGCTTCAGGCGGACCTTTTTATGTTAAAGAGTTTGATATTAAAAACAATAAACTGCTGGTTTCCCGGCAGGAAAAAGACCTTTATAAAAAAGAGATTGTTTTAAATCCTTACCATTTTATTTCCGGCAAACCTCCCAAAAAACCTCAAGTTGAGGCCAAGTTAAGATATCGTCAGCCTTTAGCCAAGGCCAAACTGGTTTTAACCAAAAACAGTCTTAAAATCACTTTTTTAAAGCCGCAAAGAGCAGCAGCTTCGGGTCAATACTGCGTTTTTTATCAAGGGGAAGAATGTTTGGGAGCCGGTCGGATTACGAATTAAAGTATTTTTCAAGCAGCTTCAGGGTTTTTTTAGGCTGAGATTTAAAAGCGTTATGGGTTGCTTGAGGAATCACTCGGTAGGAGTTTAAAAGATTTTTGGCCCATTTTTTCTGGGGATCAAACTCACCATAAAAAAAGTACTTCTTATTAGCAACTTGGTTTATTAACTGAGGCATTTCTTCTTCAACTTCTTTTTTATAGTCAATCTCTACAATTGATTTGGGATGAGTTCTTTCCATCATTTGAAGTAGTTTGTCTCCGTTGCCGTTTTCCTCAGGAGCACCAAGGCTTTCTTTCAACATAGGCAGCAAAACCTGTTTGCCTCCCCAGCGGGTTTGAATGATTAACTTTTGCAGCTCCAGGGGTAAAAGCTGGGACAGGTGATAGCGCCAACCATTAACCTTAATTGGCATGCCGGTTAAAAGGAGGTTGCCTTTGGTGGCGCCCAGAAGAGCTGCTTTTAAAGCAACAATACAGCCCAAAGAGAGGGCTATAAGAGGAGCTTCCTGAAGTTTAAGCTGGGTTAAGAAAACAGCCAGACTCTGAGCAAAAAGATCAGTATTATGTTTTTTGGATTTAATAATCTGGGAGGTGCCAAACCCGGGCATTTCCGGCACAAACACTCTAAAATCTGTAGCCAGCATTTGTTTAAACCTTTGTCCGTTCCATTTGGTTAAACCGCCATGAAGCAGAACAATGGGTTTTCCTTGGCCCAAAACTTCATAGCTCAGCTTGGCATCCAGAAATTTAAAAAACTTTTTATAGACAACTTTAACCATATTATTTAATTAGAATAACTTAGTAAAATTAATTAAAAGTAAAACTGTTTACAATCTGTTTGAACTTATCCAGGCTTTGGGGATAGGCTTCCCTGCTTCCCATATAATTGAGGTGAAAAATATATTTTTTCTCCGGATCAAAAAAGATAACTGTTTCGCCCGGGCCAAGTTCAGGTAGAGAAGGGTGATTGAAACTTACCTTTAAAGCCTGAATATTGTTGAAGACAATTTCATTTGTTTGCAGCTCAGATAGGTTAAAATCATTTCCCAGCATCCAGGTAAACCAGTCTTGAAGAGAGTCAATTTGAGCAAATTGGGCACTGGCTGTTTTTAAAGAATTAAGATTAAAAATATTAATTTTTACCTTTATTCCTTGAGGTATGCTGCCAGGCTGCAGATTTATATCTTGACTATCAGAAACAAACCAGACCTCTTCGGCCATCTGTAAAGAACTGCCGGAAAAACCTAAAAACCAGTTATCAGGATAATAAAGTTGATAGTTAAACTTGCCGTTGTGGTAAACTCCTTTAACTGCCGGAATCCCGCTTTGGTCTACCAGGTTTTGTCCGGCTATTTGTTCCTCATTGGAAAAAGAAGTCAGCAGTTTAGAGTTAAAAACAGTTTTAATTAACGCAAAAGCAGCGATGATAATAAGAAAAGCAAGCAGCAGGTTAATATTTTTATGCACCCTTTTATGATAACCAACTTAAAAATTATTTTCTACTGGATTTTCCCACTTGACAGTTTAATGTATAGATGGTTATCTATATATTATTAATATCATTAAAAAAGGAGTAACTATGGAGACTAAAACTTTTAACTATCAATTTGTCTGTCCTAAGCACGGAACATTGCCAAGAGAAGATGTGATTATGACCTGCAACCGATGCGACAGGCAGGATCTTACTTATAAAGACGGAATGTATCTTTGTCCCAGCTGTAACGGCAATGAAAAGGGAAACTTTGTTTGTATGCTTTGCGGCAATGATGAGGTTAAGATGGTAAAGATGAGAAAAAAAGAATATATTCAGTAAAAAAGAAGTTTTTTTCACAGATTTTTTCTTGTTAGCTTTGGTTACAATATGATATGATTGCTTCATGAGTACCACTGGTTTATCCGATGATGTCTTGCCAGTTTCCCAAGATCAGACAACTCCTCAAACAGGTCAAAATAGGGTAGTGGCAAATCCGGCCCAACCCGATGGAGAGATGTCAGCTCAGGGGCAAAGTGCTGGTTCAGTTCAAAGTGATTCTGTTGTTCCTCAGCCGGTTTCTGCTGTTTCTGCTGAAGAAAAAGAAATGGTTGGCTCCATGTTTAAAGAAGGAGCGCCCACAGTTTATGAAAAAAAAGAGTTTGAAGTTTCGCCTGAAGTTAAAAACTGGGTTAAATATGAAAAAAAAGAAGAAATAGTATTACCTCAGCCAATTAAAGATGAGTTTGGCCAGATTTTAATGGAATCAGCCCAGCCAGCCCCGTTAAAAATAGTTTTGCCTTTAAATAAAAACCAAATGGGCATGGCTTTAAAGTATAAGATGGTTGATTCTGTTAGGTGGTTGGCTGAATGGTGCTTGAGGTTAATAAAAATGTTTCCTAAAAGGGTGAGTTATGGATCCACTAGCTAATTTAGCAAGTTTGGCACAGTATTTTTTAGTGATTGCAGTCATGGCCGGTTTTGGCATGTTGGGTATTTTTGGTCTGGTCTGGCTTTTTTTATTATGGTTTAAACATCATAAAAGAGAAGAGAAGTCGTTAAACATGACCCTGCTTCAGATTTCTGTGCCAAGAGACAATGAGGTAAAAATTGATGTAGCTGAGCAGCTATTTGCCAGTCTTTATGCAGTTAAAAGCAGCGGTTTTTGGTCCAGATTCAAGCCAGAGGATCATATTGCTTTTGAAATAGTGGCCCAAAAAGAAGATATAAAATTTTATACAGCTGTTCCCAATAGTATTAGAGATTTGGTTGAAAAGCAGATTCATGGTGCTTATCCGGGCGCTGAAGTAAAGCAGGTAGAAGAGTACAATATTTTCTCAAAAGAAGGCAAAGTGGCTTTTAAAGAGCTTAAATTAAAATCATCTTCTCATTATCCTATTAAAACCTATAAGGATTTGCCGACCGATCCTTTATCTTTACTTACCTCGTCTTTAGCTAAAATGGAGGAAGGTACCGGAGCGGTAGTGCAGATTATTATTTCTCCGGCTGATAAAGCCTGGCAGGCAGGAGGTAAGGCATATATCTCTCAGGTTAAAAAGTCAGAAGCTGATCCGGAATCAGCTAAGTACAATGTTGATCCTAAAAATTTGGAAATGATTGAGAATAAAGTTGGCAAAGTTGGTTTTGAAACTACTATTAGAATAGTGGTTTCTTCAACTTCTGATGCAAATGCCAAAGCCCATCTTAGCAATATTACTTCCAATTTTGCCCAGTTTAGCTCCAATCTTAATAGTTTTACAAAAAAGAGATTGTGGATTAAAAAAGCATTTATGATTGATTTTATTTACCGTTACCAGCCCATATTTGGTTCCAAAACCATTTTAAATTCAGAAGAACTGGCAACTATTTTTCATCTTCCTAACAAGTCAATTGAAACTCCTCATATCCATTGGCTGGCTGCCAAAACAGCCCCGGCTCCGGCCCAGATTCCTACCCAGGGCCTTTATTTGGGAAAAAGCGTTTATAGAGGTATAACCAGGCCAGTGTTTATTTCGGCCGAAGACAGAAGAAGGCATTTTTATATTATTGGAAAAACAGGTGTAGGTAAATCTGAGTTTATGACTGATATGATTTTGCAGGATATAAGGGAGGGTAAGGGGGTTTGTTTTATTGATCCTCATGATACGGTGGAAAAGATTATGGAGTTGATTCCGCCCGAAAGGGCAGAGGATGTAATCTACTTTAATCCTTCTGATGTGGAAAGACCTTTGGGTTTAAACATGCTGGCAGCCAAAACCGAAGATCAGCAGCATTTTGTAGTTAATTCTATTATTGGTTTAATGTATAAACTTTACGACCCTCATAAGACCGGTATTATTGGTCCCAGATTTGAACATGCCATCAGAAATGCCATGTTAACCGTTATGTGTGAGGAAGGTAATACTTTTATTGAGGTTGTAAGAGCCTTAACAGATGCTAAATTTGTTCAGGAACTGCTGCCAAAAGTTCAGGATCCCATGGTGAAAAGATATTGGACTGACCAGATCGCCCAAACCTCAGACTTTCATAAAAGCGAAACTCTTGATTACATTGTTTCTAAATTCGGCAGGTTTGTTACCAATAAGATGATGAGAAACATTATAGGACAATCACAAAGCGCCTTTGATTTTAGAAAGGTAATGGATGAGGGCAAGATTTTGCTTATTAATCTGGCTAAGGGAAGAATCGGGGAGGAGAATTCAAACTTCCTGGGGTTAGTACTGGTTCCCAGAATTTTAATTGCTGCTATGAGTAGACAGGATATTCCAGAAAGGGAAAGAAGAGACTTTTATCTTTATGTAGACGAGTTTCAAAACTTTGCTACGCCTGATTTTGCTCAAATTCTTTCTGAGGCTCGAAAGTATAAACTTAACTTGATTGTAGCTAATCAGTTTATTGGCCAGATTGAAGATGAGGTTAAGGATGCTATTTTTGGCAACGTAGGAACTGTGGTTACCTTTAGGGTCGGTGTGACAGATGCTAATTATCTGCAGCATGAGTTTCAGCCTACTTTTTC
>DBQG01000013.1:45900-50328 GCA_002305125.1 Patescibacteria group bacterium UBA1400
GACAGAGAAATAATAGAAGCAGAAATAGCCCAAAGGGCCAGGTTATAGTATAATAAAACAATAAAAAAAGGGCCAGTAGCTCAGTTGGTTAGTAGCGCCATTCTTATAAAGTGGAGGTCGATGGTTCGAATCCATCCTGGCCCACAATTAATAAAAACCTTCGTCAAACTCACCCGTAACATCCTAACTTGAAATAATATAGGATATTTGATAAAATACATAGCATTTATGTATTTTAAATAAATATGGCAGAAAAAGAGCTTTTTATTTGTCCAGGAGGAGAAAGATCTCTTAATGATCAAATGGTAAGAGATTTTTGGCGTGAAATGGGCTTTTTGGATTGTGCAGTTGAGGGGGGTGTTATGGCTTTTGTTTCTGATGGTCAAAGAAGCTTACCCGTACAGGTAGAGCCAACTGCTTTGCCATTTTCTCATGATCAAAGTTTGAGAGTAGTAGATCCTCAAAGAGGCTTGGTTGATTTAGAAGAACTTAGCCAAGTAGCTGTTGTAGAGGAAACTCCTTTAATGTCTGGAGAAAACTTGCCTTTAGTAGGTAGAGGAATAGCCAGCTTAAAGGAGTTAAGAGAAGGAGATAAGGCCAGTAAGCGCTGGCTTTTAGAATTTGCCCATGAGTGTTTTTTGCAAGGATTAATTCCGACAGTTAAAGAACTTAATGATTTTATTGAAATTATACAGGACCAAGATGCCCGTTGGATTCCCCGCGATGCTGCTATGGCACCTGTAATGGCCACAGCTGCCTGGGCAATTAATGCTGCTGCCCCAGCCATAACTGCCCTTTTAACTAAAAGTCCGGAAACTACAGCTTTAGTGGGTGGAGCATCTGTTTTATTAACACCAGCTTTAGTAAGAAATCTTTATTTAGCTACTAGAGTTCTTGGCTGGGAAGGAAGACTTATAGGGCAGGCCTATAAAAGAGGAGAAATTACAGCTAAAGAACTAGCCTTATATACAGCTGCTTATATTGGTATGGCTGCAGGTAATTTTATTACTTTTTTTCCTTACTTATGGCAAGGAGCTATTTCTCTGCCAAGAAATAGAAAAGCGGCTCCAAACTATACGAAAGTTGAATTTATAAAGTTACTAAAAAACCTAATGGATCAAGGGCAGGCAGTAAGAGAAAAGGTTATTGGCAAAAGAAGAGTAGATCCTTATCATGAGAAGGTTTATTTAAGAAGGCTGGCGACTGAAGCCCGAGAAAAACTGCAATTAGGTCCTTTGGTTGTTTTAACTGCAGCTGAAGTTGGCCATCCGCAGATTGATATTTCAACTTTAACCTTATCAAGAGCCCACTTTACTCAGGCTCAAGCTTTTGCCCAGGCTCAAGGGGCAGAGATGGTAGATGTAGCTAATTTTATGCCTGACGGAGATCATGAAAAGTTGGAAGAAACAGGAATTAAAGGACAAAAAGTGGCCCGTTCCGCTCTTCTTTGGAAGGTACATGAATGGACAGCTCCGGCTTTACGAAGGGTTCTTAAATTAGAAAAAACCTTTAAAAAAACAGCTGGATTTTTTGCAGAAGGTCTAGCTTCAGGAGAGGTTAGGCCAATAGTTGCTTTTCATTACGGAGTTGGCAATGCGGTTATAGAAGCCTTAGATAAAAGAAAAAGGGAAGATATCCCAGTTGTTCACTATGTGTCTGATCCTTACCATGAAAATGGACCTCATCCACCTTATTTAAAACATAAGGATAAAAAGAATGTTTTTTACTTTGTTTTTGATGAAGAAACCAGGCAGAGTTTTGTTAATCATGGTGTTCCGGCAGAAAGAGTTTTTGTTACCGGTTTTCCTTTTCATCCAGATCTTGATTTAGAAAGAGGTCAGGAGAAGCAAGCTGGTTATAGACATGAAAAGGGAAGGAAACTAAAACTAGCTGTTTGTACTGGCGGGCTTGGCGGCCAGCAAAAAGAGATTTTACAGGTTGCTGATAGTTTAGATTTTACTAGGCAGCAGGCGACTTTTTACTGTGGCACTAATTATGATTTGGCAGATAAATTGGCAGGCCTTTTAACAGAAAAGGGCATAGATGTAAGGATTATAAATCCAGGCAGTGGCGTAGATTATAATCCAGGAGAAGAGGCCACTATAATTGTGGGTGAAAATCTTGCGGATGTTGTACCTTTGTCTTATAAAGCCTTAAATGATGCTCAAGTTGTATTTACTAAAACATCAGGAGATTTTGGGATTGAAGCCTTTGCTGGCGGTAAGCTTTTAGTTAGTTTGGGAGAGTGGGGCAGGCATGAGAAAGACATAAAAAGGCTGACTGAAAGATATGGAGGACTTATTCCAATAAAAGATTTTAGAAATGCAGGCAGAACAATTCAGCAACTTTTTGAAAAAGATCAGCTTTTTGCTCAAGTCAGAGATTTTTGGGAAAGATTAGACAATCAACCATTTTTTGCCCTTGATTGGAAAGCGAAAAAAGATGTTTGTTTAAAAACTATTTGTCAAATGGTTTAATAAAAAAGGAGACAAAATGACAATAGAATGTAAAAACATTAGAGTTGAAGGTACCTTAATAGATATGCAGATAAGACCAGGTTATGAAGAAAGAGCTAATGGAATAGTAGACAAGCTTCCAGATAGTTTAAGTTTTTTAGGCAACACGGCAACCGGAATCGGTAGACTTTTTGACCGCTGTCTGCCTCCAAGTTTAGATTTAACCTTTACCTATCTTGATCCGGATACAAGACAGTCTCAAATTGTAACAACTGTATGGACAGGATGTTTAGCTGAGCAGGAGCGTATAAGAGAAAAACATCTATTAACTGAAGGAAAAGATGCAAGGGAAATAAGTCCATGGCAACTGCTCATTGACATGAAAAATCCTGTTAATTCCAGACCTTGTTTAGTAAGAACAACAGAAGAACAAAAGGGAAAAAAGGAAAAGGTTAGAAAACTTAATAATAAAGCTAGATTAGTGCTTCAGCCAGCACAAGCCTTTTAAAGTAAAAAATTAAAGCTCTTTAATCTTCATTTTATCAGCAGATTTTTGCCTGATAAGCTTTAAGTATTTTTCTGTCGTGGAAAGTCTTTTGTGGCCTACCAGCTGGGAAACCAGAACTAAAGGAACTCCGGCTTTAAGCTGTTGGACAATAAAAGTATGTCTTAAGTCGTTGACAGTAGCATCTTTAATGCCGGCCAGTTTGAAAAATCTATTAACAGCGCTTCTGATATTCCTAATTAAAAATGGTCTGCCGCTTTTAGTCAAAAAGAGGACATCTGATTTAGATTTAGGTCTTTGCTTCAAGTAATCATCAATTGCCTGCTTGGCAGCCTTGTTTAAGGGAACTTCTCTTTCGGGCTGGGATTCATACGCCTTAATTGTAATTACCTCATCTTTAATATCTTCAAGTTTAAGGCCGGCAAGTTCACCGATTCTAATTCCGGTTTGTAAAAACAGTTCAATGATAGCCGACATTCTGACATCGTGTCTGGCAGCATCTCTTAAAGCCATGTATTCCATTTTGCTTAGAACCCGGGGAGGTTTAACTTCATACTTAGGGTGGGTTAGATTAGTAGCAGGATTGGTAGCTAAAATCTTGTGTTTAACTAAAATTTTAAAAAAGGTTCTGGTGGAATTAATCTTTCTGGAAATAGATTTAGGGGTATAACCTTCCTGAGAAAGGTGTTTTTTAAATTCTTTTAAATCCTGAGGATTAATATCTGAGGCTTTGTTTTTACCCTTAGTTTTAGCAAAATCAATTAACTGTTGCAGGTCTGATCCGTATGCTAAAATAGTGGCAGAGGCACGGCCCTTTTCCTCTAAAAATTGTAAAAATTCCTTATGGGCCTGAGTAAGATTATCAGTAGTAATAGCCATGTGTTTTTTTAGGAGGCAGTTCTAAACCTTTAATTATATAATTTATTATAGGATAAGATATCTTAACACTTAAGGGAAAAAATGTCAATCTTTAAAAAACTAAGTTCTTATCTGTTTTTGATCTTTGCTATAGTTTTAATTATAAATCTTTTTAAAGATGCATTAAGGCTGGCTTCTGCCGGTCAAAGGTTGGATCAGGCTGAGGCTAAATTAGTTAAATTAAGACAGGAAAATAAAGAGCTTAAAGATAGGCTTGAGTATTATCAGGGAGAAGAGTTTGTTGAAGAAGAGATTAGAAATAAGCTGCAGCTGACCAAACCAGGGGAGCAGATAGTTATTTTACCGGAACAACTCCAAAAAAGCCTGGATCAAGAAGAAGAGCTAGGTTTAAAGCAAGAAGAAGAACTACTTCCTAATTGGCAAAAATGGTTAAACCTGTTTTTATAAAATTAATTTTGTTAGATTGATCTTCCAGTCATTATTTGATAAGATATAAACTGATTTATATAGCGGGTGGGGGGTAAGTATCCCGTGAGGCTCATAACCTCACTTAACTTAGGAGCGTTACCTAGGACCCGCTACAATTTT
>DBQG01000013.1:50368-57806 GCA_002305125.1 Patescibacteria group bacterium UBA1400
AGAGAACATCAGAAAAAAAGAAGAATGTCTATAAGACAGAATCAGAAAAGAAAAGAAAAGCTTTCTAAGTTGAGAGTAAAATATGTTAAAGCCGACAACCAGTCGGAAAAAGATCAGGTGTGGGAAAAGGTTCACAAACTCTCACCAGAAATTACCAGGGATGAGTTTGAAAAGCCTATAGAAACAGCTGAAAAAGAAGCTAAAGAAAAATAATTGACAAGGAAAACTTTTCTGTTAAAATAGCTTAAATTGACAATTAAATAAGAAAAGCGTTGAAGGGAAGAATGGTTCCCTGAGCTGGAAGAGCAAAAGCCAATGGCAAGTAGTTTTTCCCGGTCAAAGTCCGTAACCAAACTTTAAGCCTATGTCACAAAAGAAACAGAGTAGGCTACAAGGTTTTTTTAGCAATAAAAAAACAAAACAAGGTGGCACCGCCTCACAAAGGCCCTTGCAAGATCACAAATTAGTTTGTGGTTTAGCAAGGGCTTTTTTAATGTAAAAAATGGAATAAGGAGGACGATGAAAAAAACACAATATTCTATCTTAACAGGAATAACGCCGTCAGGAACCGGTGAAGTTCATATCGGCAATTTTTTTGGTGTGGTTAAGCCTTTTTTAGAGATGGCAGATAAAGCTAAAAAAGTTTACTTTTTCATAGCTGACCTTCATGCTTTAACTACAGTTCAGAACAAGAAAGAACTGCAGAACAATATTGAAAATATTATTCTTTCCTATCTGTCTTTTGGTTTTGATCCTAAAAAAGTTTTCTTTTACCGGCAGTCTGATATCGGCTTACATGCTCAACTGCAAACAGTTTTAAATAATGTTACACCCTTGGGTCTGATTAAAAGGTGTCATGCTTACAAAGACAAACTGCAAAAAGGAGTCTCTCAAGACGGTGTTAATATGGGTCTTTTTAACTACCCAGTGTTGATGGCAGCAGATATTCTTCTTTATGAGCCTGACTTTGTACCGGTAGGCGAAGATCAGAAGCAGCATGTAGAGGTAACCAGAGACATTGCTGAGTATTTTAACAATACTTACGGAAAAACCTTTAAACTTCCCCAGGCAATTATAAAAAAAGAAGGAGCCAGACTTATAGGCACAGATGGTAAAAGAAAGATGAGTAAAAGCCTTGGTAACTACATCTCAGTTTTTGAAGATGAAGAAACAATTAAAAAGCAGATAATGTCTACTTTTACCGATCCTGACAGAATCAGGCCGACTGATCCGGGCAGAGTCAAAGACAACCCGATTTTTATTTACCACGATCTTATTAATGAGGATAAAAATCAAGTTGAAGCGTTAAAACAAAGATATAAACAGGGAAAAGTAGGTGATGTTGAAGTTAAGGAAGAACTGCTTCAAGCCCATCTTAAAAAATTTGGCCAGTACCGGAAAAGATATCAGGAGCTGAAAAACAATCCTGATAAAATCAAAGACATTTTAAAACAAGGAACCCAAAAGGTAAAACCTCAGGCAGAAGATAAAATGAGGCAGGTAGAAGAAAAAATAGGCTTAGTTAATAAATACTCTTTTTAAAGTTAAAAAAAAGAAAAAAGAAAGAAACGTAAAAAAATGACAAACTTTTTTAAATATATTAACTGGTGGACCAAATCTCTCTGGTGAAGCAGAACAGTTTGGCGGTGGTTTGTTTAACCCTTGCTTCATCAAAAAGCAGGGGTTTTTTAATGTTTAAAAAATTTTAAAAAGGAAGACAACATGAAAAATAGATATCAGAATCCAGATAAAAAAGGTAACTTTGGTCAATTTGGAGGAGCCATAGTGCCTCCGGTCCTGCAGGAAAATCTTAACCAGGTTACCCGGGCTTATGAAAAGTTGAAACAAGACAAAAGTTTTCAAGCAAAACTGGAAAGTCTTTTGAAAGATTATGTTGGTAGGCCCAGCCCTTTGTATCTGGCAGAAAAACTGACTCAAAAGTATCGGGGAGGCAAAATTTATCTCAAAAGAGAGGATTTAAATCACACCGGTGCCCATAAGATCAATAATACTTTAGGACAGGCTTTGCTGGCTAAAAAAATGGGTAAGAAGAAAATTATCTGTGAGACCGGAGCCGGCCAGCACGGAGTAGCAGTAGCTACAGCCGCTAGTCTAATGAACTTGGAGTGTGAGGTTTATATGGGAAGGAGGGATATTATAAATCAGCACATGAATGTTTATAGAATGAAACTTTTAGGAGCCAGAGTAAAAGAAGTTAAAAGAGGCAAGCAGACCCTTAAGGATGCCATAGATGAAGCCTTGGAAGCCTTTATTAAAGAGCCTAGTTCTTTTTATCTTTTAGGTTCAGTGGTTGGTCCCCATCCTTATCCGATGATGGTCAGGGATTTCCAGTCAATTATAGGGAAGGAGGCAAAAAAACAAATAATAAAAAAAGAAGGCAGACTTCCAGACTACCTGGTAGCCTGTGTCGGCGGCGGTTCCAACGCCATGGGGCTTTTTTATGAGTTTTTAAAAGAAGAACAGGTAAAACTTATTGCCGTTGAACCAGCCGGATTGGGAGAAAAAACAGGCAAGCACGGCCTTTCACTTAAAAAAGGCAAACCAGGCATTATTCATGGTTTTAAGTGTCAGGTGCTGAAAACCAGGAAAGGAGAGATAAAAGAATCTTACTCAGCCGCCTCAGGTTTGGATTATCCCGGCGTCGGTCCTGAACCCAGCTTGCTTTATAAGGAAAAAAGATTAAAAGAAGTAGGTATTACTGACAAGCAGGCAGTTAAAGCCTTCCAAGAATTATCAAGAGAAGAAGGTATTATCCCGGCTCTGGAGTCAGCCCATGCTATAGCTTATGCAACAAAGCTGGCAAAAAAAACAAGCAAGGACAAGGTTATCATTGTCAACCTGTCGGGTAGAGGAGATAAAGATGTTAAAAATGTTTATGAAAACCTGACTTAAAAGACAGGAAAGTAAAAGAGACTAGTAAAAAACAGCGCGGTTATTTGCCGCGCTGTTTTAATGTTAAAAGCAAAGCAGGTGAGTTAAATAAATTTTATTAAACCTCTCATAGTAAAAATCTTATTTTCAGGATAAAATACTTGTTTATGAGACAAAAAGCGATTGCTATTTCTAAAGGACTTTTAAGAAAAGAGCCAAATTATGTTTACTACTGGCTTTGTTTTTTGCGCGGCATCAGCTTTGGTTTGGTATCACCGATCTATTCAGTCTTTTTATTCAGCACCGGCCTTAATGCTTTGCAGGTTAATCTTATCAATTTGGTTTTTGTTTTGAGCAACTTAGTATTTCAGATTCCAGCCGGTGCTCTGGCAGACAGTTGGGGTAGAAAGAAAACATTTTTACTGTCCATGCTGTTTAATTTCTTTGGCTTTAGTCTTTATTTTTTTGGTTACTCCTGGCAGCTGTTTGCCGCTGCAGAGTTTTTAGCGGCCTTAGGCTATGTTCTTATGACAGGCATTCTTGAAGCCTGGGTAGTTGATGCCTGGAAAGCCAGACCGATTGCTGGCCTTATAAATACAAACTATAGCTTTTTGTTTACCAGATCAGCTACGGCCGGTTATCTTTCAAGCATTATCGGCGGTCTGGCAGGCGGTCTTATCGGAGCTATTTCTCTAAGATTGCCATTTTTACTAGGAGGCATAATCTTTATCACTGTTTTTCTTCTGGGTTTTTACTTTATGGAAGAGGAGGTGATTAATAAAAAAATCAGTTTAAAAGAAGTCCTGAAAAGATCTCTAAGGACAGTAAAAATAGGAGCCAGAGAAACAGTAACAAACAATCTTATTTTCCCCTTTGCCCTGTTTGCCTTGATTATGATGATTGGAATAAAAACCGTAGACATTTACTGGGCCAAGCGGTTTGTAGACATGGCAGAAGGCAGAGTTTGGATCACCGGCTATATTTGGGTATTGGTGTCCTTGTTTATGATTATGGGCAATATCCTTTTGCAAAAATGGACTGATAAAAATAAAAGCTATGTAAACTGGTTTGCCTTAACAGCGATCTTTGGTGCCGCCGCTATTCTACTGACCAGTCTGAGCAAGAGTCTTTATCCGGCTATAAGCTACTTTTTGTTTTATGAGGCTGTCAGAGGAGTGTTTGGTCCTAGTTTATATGGTTATGTTAATAATCTAATTTCTTCAGAAAACAGAGCTACAATTTTGTCTTTTGTAATTACCTGTACTTGGATTGGGGCGGCCATAGGTTTAGTGGGATTGGGATGGGTAGCAAAAAACTTTTCCATAGAAACAGCTTGGTTTGGAGCAGCCTTATTTATGCTGGTGGCGTTAATACCGATTTTAAAACTTAAAAAGCACATGAGAGAAAGACTGGTTACCGTAGCAGTATAAAATCATTAAAGTTAATACCTGTTTATCCTTTTTTAATCTCAGAATAATGGTATAATCTATACTACTTGTATTAAGAGTTTAAAGATTTGAATAGAGATCTTTTCTATTTTATTTTTGTATTTATGGCAAAGAAACCAACCAAAACACAATCAAAAGCAAACCAAAAAGGACAAGTTCCTCAGCTGCAAAAAAAGTTTGAAATGAAGTTTAAGTTTGATCTTAAGAAAGCTTTAGTCTGGATTTTGATCGGCTTTCTGACTTTGTCTTTTATCTTCTCCCTTCAAGGTCCTAACCCTCAGGGAAACAAAGATCTTTCTACTGTTTTAAAAGACATAAAAGAAGAGAGGATAGAAAAAATAGAAGTTGAGGGAGACAGTATTTACGCCACTTACAAAGATGATTCTGTTTATGCAGCCAGAAAAGAAACTAATCAGAGCTTTACTGAAATTTTAGAAAACTCCAATATAGATCCCAGTACCATCAATTTCAATATTAAAGATCAAAGTATGCTTAAAGCCTGGGGCAGTATTTTAGAAATCCTGTTACCCGTTGTTTTAACCGGAATTATTTTTCTGTGGATTTTCAGACAAGCCAGGGGAGCTCAGGATAGTATTTTTTCCTTTGGTAAATCCAAAGCCAAGCTTTTTTCCAAAGGCAAACAGTCGGTTAAATTTGCTGATGTCGGTGATGTTAAAGAGGCTAAGGAGGAACTGGTGGAAATAGTGGACTTTTTAAAACATCCCAAAAAATACCGGGCCTTGGGCGCCAGAACTCCAAAGGGAGTAATTTTGGTCGGACCGGCCGGAACCGGAAAAACCATGCTTGCTAAGGCTGTGGCCGGAGAAGCCAATGTGCCTTTTTTCTCTATGGCAGGTTCTGAGTTTATGGAGATGCTTGTTGGTGTCGGAGCCTCCCGGGTAAGAGATCTTTTTTCCAATGCTAAAAAAGCAGCACCTTCCATTATCTTTATTGATGAGATTGANNNNTTAAACCAGATTTTGGTAGAAATGGATGGTTTTACCCCCAACGATCATGTGGTAGTGGTGGCGGCCACTAACAGAGGAGATCTTCTTGATCCGGCTTTAATGAGGCCAGGCAGATTTGATAGAAGGATTGTCTTGGATTACCCGGATATTGAAGGCAGGAAACATATTCTTTCCATTCATAAAAGAGGCAAGCCTTTTGAGGATAATGTTGATTGGAATAAAGTGGCCAAAAGAACGGTTGGTTTTTCCGGAGCAGATTTGGAAAACATGCTTAATGAGGCTGCGATTCAGGCTGCCAGACAAAACAAAAAAACCATTTCCTGGGCAAATATTGAAGAGGCTGCTACCAAGGTTAAACTTGGTCCGGAGAAAAAAAGACTGCAAAGCAAAAAAGACAAGGAAATGACGGCTTATCATGAAGCCGGTCATGCTATAGTCACCTATAGTCTTCCTGGCATGGATCCGGTTCATAGGGTTTCTATTGTTTCCCGGGGCATGGCTTTAGGTTACACCTTGATTCCTCCTAAAAAAGACAGGATTCATGAAACCCAAACCCATCTTCTGGAAACAATTGCCTCCCTTTTGGGCGGCAGGGCTGCTGAAGATGTTCAGTTTAACGAGTTTACGACCGGCGCCTCAAACGATATTACCAAAGCCACTCAGTTGGCGAGAAAAATGGTTATAGAGTACGGGATGAGCAAGCTGGGTCCCATAAATCTAGGACCTCAGACTGATATAACCGATTGGGGCAGAGCCTACTATGAACCAACTCAGATTTCACCGGAAATGCAATCCCAGATAGATAAAGAAGTAAAAAGAATTGTTGATGAAGGTTATAAAAAAGCCCTGGAAATTATTAAAAAGAACAAACCTAAGTTGAAAAAAATAGTGACAAAGCTTATGGAGCAGGAAACTATTGATGATGAAGAGTTTGAAAAACTGATGGCAAACTCTAAAACAGCAAAAGAGAAATGAACTTCAAAGACCCCAGGCAGAAAAAACTTCTGGTAAAAGCTAAACGTTTTTACTCCCATTCCAAAATGGATCAAGGTCACCAGCTGGATCATATTAAAAGAGTTTTGTATTGGATAGTTAAAATAGCAAAAAAAGAAAAAGCAGACCTTAATATTTTAATCCCGGCCGCCTTACTTCATGATATTGCTATCCCAGAAGATAACAGCAAACATGCCGTCTTAGGAGCTAAAAAAGCAAAACCAATCTTAAAACAAGCAGGTTACAACAAGGAAGAAATAGACAAGATAACCCAAACCATACAGCTTCACAGCCAGGATGACCCTAGTCCTAAACCAAGAACAAAATATGGCAATATCCTCTGGGATGCAGATAAAATGGACTGCACAGGAGAAATAGCTTTCAACCGCTGGACCAGACTTCATCCGGATGAAACGCCAAGGCAGATAGCCCTAAGAATACAGGAAAAATATAAATACTGGAGAAAAACCTACGGCAAAGAAATCTTCTACACAAAAACAGCAAAGAACATAGCCAAACCAAGAATAAATCAGCTGGAAGATTTATGCAAAAGGATAGTTAAAGACTATTACAAATTTGCAAAGGTTTTTTAAACCTTACTGCTAAACTCATTAAGTTACAGATTTTTCCATATGATAAAATGAAAGCCATGGAAAGATTAGTTTTAATAGACGGTCATGCTTTGCTTCACCGGGCTTATCATGCTTATCCTCCCTTAACTACTACTTCAGGAGACATGGTTAATGCTGTTTATGGGTTTACTAGTATTCTTTTATCCGTTTTAAAACAGCTTAAGCCTAAGTATGTAGCTGTAACTTTTGATAAAAAAAGTCCTACCTTCAGACATAAAGAATATGATGGCTATAAGGCCAGCCGTCCTAAAATAGATGAGGAGCTTAAAGTTCAGATCCCTAAAATCTTTAAAATGGTTCAGGCTTTTAACATGCCTATCTTTGCCAAAGACGGATTTGAAGCTGATGACCTGATTGGAACTTTGGCTAAAAATGCCAAGATAGACGAGGTTATGATTGTTACCGGTGATCGGGATGCTCTCCAGCTGGTAGATGAGAAGATAAAAGTTTTTATTCCGGGCAGAGCCAAACAGCCGGTTCAGGTTTTTGATCCAGAAGCCTTCAG
>DBQG01000026.1:0-850 GCA_002305125.1 Patescibacteria group bacterium UBA1400
TTTTTACCTGCTTTTTTTAACTTTTGTAAAGCCCGATACTGAATAACCTTAACATTAACCTGAGTCAAACCAAGCTCTTTGGCTGTCTCTTTAATGGAATAGCCTCTTAAAAATCTTAAATTCAAAACTTGTCTATAACTGAACTTAAGCTTGCTTAACATCTCTACTACTTTTTGTTCTTTGTCTTCCTTTATCTGCTCTTGTTCTTCCTCATCAAGCAAAGCTAGATTTTCAACCCAATGCCACTCTTCAAGATTTACTTTAGGCTGCTTATAATACTGCCGGTAAAAATCCATTATTGTATGCTTGGCAATTCCATAAAGCCAATTTTTAAAACTGGATTTAGCTTGGAAATTATTAATATTTTTCAACGCTTTTAAAAATACTTCCTGAGTTAAATCTTCTGCTTGACTCTTATTGCTGGTTTTATAAAAACAAAATCTGTAGATTTGTTCAAAATAAAGCTCGTAAAGTTTAGTAAAAGCTTGTTTATCTCCCTGTTGGGTTTGCCTTACCAGTTTTAAATCCTGATTCATAAATTATAGTCGAAGAATAGTTACATTTATTCTGTAAAAATGTTCTTAAAGGATGGTTTTCCCTGCCACCCCAAAGCTTCCAGAACAATATTTAAGGTTTCCTCTTTACTGCTTTTGTAGGTATCAATGGAAAGATCATAAAGTTTAGGAGTCCAAAAATAAATAGGGGCATTTATCGCAATTTTTCCTTCATCAACAAGCCATTTTTGCCATTCTTGTTTATACATGCGCCTCCATTTAGCAAGGTTTTTTGTTTCTCTTTCAAAAATATGTTTTTTGGCTCTAGCTACCGAAATATCATCCCTGTTAACAAT
>DBQG01000026.1:855-20888 GCA_002305125.1 Patescibacteria group bacterium UBA1400
AAACTGCTTCTCATTCCAAAATCAACCTGCCTATCAAAGTCATCACTGTAAACAGTGGCATCATGATGAAACTTGTTTCTTTTGTCAAACAAGTTCTTTTCAATTGCATAGGCTCTCATAAACTCACCGCCGGAAAAATATTTCCAATCAAGCACTTTAGCCAAGCCTTTTCCTAGGGTTGAAGAACCTGCTCCCGGAAGTCCGGAGATTGTAATATTTTTATAGTTTAAGTTTCTAGCTTTGACCATAGATACGTATCTAGATTTTTACAATATTTTTCCGGCGGCGTCAAATAACCCTACTTAACAGTAACGCTTTTAGCTAAATTTCTCGGCTTATCAGGGTCCGCTCCCCGACCGATACTAAGATAATAACCTAAAAGCTGACCCACAATTATATTAAAAAACAAGTTAAGTTCTTTTAAATCAGGCGTTTTAATCAATAGGTCAAATTCAGGAGCTGCAAAAGGAGTAATCCCTATAGTCAGACCACCTCTGGCTTTAACCTCAGCAGCGCTAGATAAAATATCTTTTTTATATTTACCTGAATCTGCCAAAACCAAACAGGGTACTCCTTTATCAATCAAGCTTAAAACTCCGTGTTTTAACTCTCCAGCCGCAAATCCTTCAGCATGAAGATAGCTTGTTTCTTTAATTTTTAAAGCTATCTCTAAACCGGCCGGATAGTTAAGATGTTTACCAATAATAAAAAGATGGTTTTTGGTAACCAACTGTTTGGCCAAATCTAAAACCTGCTTTTGCAAGTCTTTGGTTAACCAGGACTGTAGTTTTTTACCAAGAGCTTCAACTTTTGCTTGAGCCTGATTATTCCTACCCACAACTGCGGCGGCCAAAAGAAATAAAACCGTTAGTTGAGCAGTAAAGGCTTTAGTGGAAACAACAGCAATTTCCGGACCGGCTCCTGCCTGCAAAACACAATCTGATAATCTTGCCAAAGAAGACGCCTGTACATTTACTAAAGATGTTAAGAAAGCTCCTTTTTGTTTAGCCTTTTTGGCGATAATTAAAGTATCGGCTGTTTCTCCGCTTTGAGAAATGGCCAAAGCAACAGTTTTTTTATTGCAAAAGTTTAAAAAAGCATCTGCCTCATAGGCGCCAAACACCTGAGCCTCAACTCCGGTTTGGGCTAGAAAATACTGGGCAACCAAGCCGCAATAGTAAGCAGAACCACAGGCAAAGATAAGTAGTTTATAACCGTTTTTAAGTTTGTCAGCTACCAGCTTTAGCTCAGGTTGATTCAACCGGCCTGCTTTAAAAATCGTTTTTGGCTGCTGTAAAATTTCTTTTAAAAGATAGTGAGGATAGCCGTCTTTGGTAACGTCCTCAAGTTTTAAATCCAGAGTTTTTGCCTTATATTTTTTTTTAGCTCCGGTTTTTAGGTCAAAAACCTCTACTCCCGACAGACTTAACTTAACCCCCTCCTGATCATCAACAAACACCACTTTCCTGGTTTTATCCAAAAAAGCGGTTGGGTCAGAAGCTAAAAAATATTCCTTATTGCCCAAACCAATCACCATTGGAGAACCATAACGGCAAGCTACAATTGACTTAGTTTCAAAATCTAAAACAGCAATGGCATTAGCTCCTTTAAGTTGACGAAAGCTGGTAAAAACCGCCTCTAAAAAATTTTTGCCTTTTTGCCTTTCCTCAATCAGATGAGCAACTACTTCTGTATCTGTTTCAGAAATAAACCGATGGCCTTTTTGCAAAAGGGAAACTTTTAACTCCTGATAATTTTCAACAATACCATTATGCACCAGGGCAATTTTTTTACGACAATCAAGTTGAGGATGAGCATTATTATTATCGACCCCGCCATGAGTAGCCCAACGGGTATGACCCAAACCAAAACTACTTGCTTCCAGTTTTGTCTCAGCTCCACCGATTTTTCCCACATGTTTTTCCACTATTAACTGGCTTAAACCAGTAATGGCAATTCCCCAGGAATCATAACCCCGATACTCAAGTTTTTTTAAACCCTGTAAAACTGTTTGAGCTGCCCTATTTTTTCTATCACCTAAAACAGCAAAAATACCACACATAAAAACCTCCTAAAAGTTAAAAATAGTCTTAAAAAAAATTTTAAAAATTAAAAAAGGAAAATAATGGCGGTTTACTTTTCTAATTGCTCTTTGTGTCCAGCATTACTACCGGTTGTTAAAACAATTATTAAGGCTGAAAGTCCAGCCTGAGGGTTTCCGCAAATACTCCCAAGTGGGGTCCGATTGTTAGCAACAGCTAACCCCTCTCCTCGTTGTCCTAAAAACTTAGGACCTACACGCTTTTAAACTTTAAAACCGCCCCCCCTTTCTTTAAATTACAACTTAAAAAAGATTTATCAATAGCTGCAACCAATTTCTCAAGTCTTTGCCGGGCTTCTTCCAGGGTAAAAATGTGCTGTTCATTGGGAAAGTAGTGGAACAAACGGTTACGGCAGGTTTTCCATGTCTGCCACAAAAATTCGGCTACTTCCTGACTACATTTTTTACTTATCTCATTATATAAACATTCTTTTTCAAACCCTCTGACTTTTTCCAGCTCTGGATTTAAAGCTTTACCTATTCTAAAATAGTCATCATTAAATTCAGGACTGGAGATAAGCTGCAGGTCAAAAAAAAGTTTTTTCAAATAACCCTCAAAGGCTTTAGCTGCCGGCATCACAATAAAAGAGTAATCATGAAGCATATCTTTATTTTTCTCAGCCCAAGCTAAAAGATAAAAGCTTTGCTTTATTAAATTTTGTTGAGTAAAATTTAAATAGGGCCAAAAAGGCTTCTTGGTAAAAAACATAAGTTTATTTCTCATAGTATAATAACAAATTATGAAGGTAAAAGAAAATAAACAGGATAGTAACAAATTAAAAACGGAAAAAACAAATACAGGCAGCTTCTTTAAAACTTTAATAGGAAAAAAATGGCTACTGTTCTTTAGTACTATTTTACTTGTTGTTGCCTTTTTGTTTTTTTATCTTTTTAAAGATCTACCATCACCGACGAATTTAAGCAGTCAGGAGTATCCTGTTTCTACTCAAATCTATGACCGAAATAATACTTTGCTTTATGAAATTTACAGCAATCAAAACAGAACGCCAATTGAGCTAAAAAATCTTCCTGACCATGTTATTCAAGCCACTATTGCTATTGAAGATAAAGATTTTTATAAACATCAGGGACTGGCAATCAAGGGAATTTTAAGAGCAAGTTATAATATTGTTTTTAAAAAGAACCTTCAGGGTGGCTCTACCATCACCCAACAGTTAATTAAAACTGCCTTGTTAACCCCAGAAAGAACTTTTAAAAGAAAAGTAAGAGAGGCAGTTCTGGCTTTTTTTACAGAAATGCTTTACTCCAAAGATGAAATTTTGCAAATGTATCTTAATCAAGTACCTTATGGCGGAACGGCTTATGGTGTTGAACAGGCAGCCAAAAAATATTTTGGTAAAACTGCTGCTGAACTTAATCTGGCAGAAGCAGCTCTATTAGCCGGTTTACCGGCTGCTCCCACTAGGTTTTCTCCTTTTGGAGCTAATCCTCAACTGGCTAAAATAAGACAGGGCCAGGTATTGCAAAGAATGGTAGAAGACGGTTATATTTCTTCCCAACAGGCTGATCAAGCCTCAGAACAAAAACTTACCTACACTGATACTGTTACTGATATTAAAGCTCCTCATTTTGTTATGTATGTCAAGGATCTTTTAGTAGAGGAATACGGCACTAAAATGGTTGAACAGGGAGGATTAAGGGTTAAAACAAGTCTAGATTTAAACCTCCAGGAGTTTACCCAAAACACAGTAGCCTCAGAAGTTGCTAAGCTCAAAGATATGAAAGTCTCTAATGGCGCTACCTTAATAACCAAACCTAAAACCGGTGAAGTATTAGCCATGGTTGGTTCAAGAGATTATTTTGACAAAGAAATTGATGGCAACGTTAATATCACAACTTCTTTAAGACAACCAGGCTCTTCCATAAAACCTATTAACTATGCCGTAGGGCTGAGCAAAGGCTATACGCCGGCAACTATGTTTCTGGATATTCCTACTTGTTTTACAGTAGAAAACCAACCTCTTTACTGTCCTCATAATTATGATGGCAACTATCACGGAGTTACGGAAATGAGATTTGCTTTAGGAAATTCCTACAATATTCCTGCGGTCAAAATGATGGCCCTAAATGGCATTGAAGATGTAATGGCAACCGCTTCTGCCATGGGCATTACTACCTGGAAAGATCCTTCTCAATATGGCTTATCTTTAACTTTAGGAGGGGGCGAAGTTAAAATGGTAGAAATGGCTGTTGCTTTTGGTGTTTTTGCTAACCAGGGTTTAAAAGTTAATTTGAACCCAATTCTAAAAGTAGAAGATTATAAAGGTAAGGTCTATAAAGAACTGAATTTGGACAACAATCCTCCGGCAGGAGAAGAAGTTCTTTCTCCGGAAATCAGCTACTTGGTCTCTCATATGCTTTTAGATAACAATGCCAGATCTGCTGCTTTTGGTTCAAGCTCTCAACTTGTTATCCCCAATCATGCGGTTTCAGTTAAAACCGGAACTACTGATCATCCCCAGGGACCAAGAGATAACTGGACTATTGGCTACACTCCCTCTTATTTAGTGGCTACTTGGGTAGGAAATAATGACAACTCGCCAATGAATCCCTGGCTTGTTTCCGGAGTTACCGGAGCCGCTCCTATCTGGAATAAAGTAACAACTTTTGTTTTAAAAGACGTTCCGGATGAATGGCCTAAAAAACCGGAAAATATCGTTGGCGCTCAAGTATGTACCTGGAATACAGAAAAAAAAGAGGGGGAAGAAGAACAGCAATGCAACGGCAGATTTGAGTATTTTATCAAAGGAACTGAAAAAAATATGTCTCATGGAAAAATAGAAAAAAAAGAAATCTGGATTGATAAAGAAACCCAAAAACCGCCCGAAGAGGGAAAAACAGACAACCTGGAACTACAAGAACACCTAGTTGCCTCTGATGCTTTTGTTAAAGACTATTGTCTAGACTGCTCTCACGAAGGAGATAAACCAAATGTGGTTAACATGCAAAACATTAATTTAAATAATTAAACTAAATAAATTCTTCCACTTAACAAATCTTTTTTTTTCTGATAAAATTATATCCTATAATATATCTAGTAAAAGGAAAGCATTTTTGCTTTAAATAATGGTTCGTACCAGACATAAAAAATTTCTGATTAATCAAAGAAATATGCCCTCCACTCTTTTAGGATGGGCTTTTTTTTTACTAGAACAGGTGGGTCGTCTTACTTATAAAACCGTCTTTTTAATTTTTAAAACGTTTGCCCTTAGCTGCTACTACGCCGTTTATGCTATTTTCTTTTTTATCCAGTTTTTTGGAAAAACTATCTTTTTCTTGAAACAACAACTAATTTTAAAACTCCAAAATCTTTTTAGAAAATTGCTTTTACCGCTTAAACAAACATTGTTTAAAGTAAACCTGTCATTTAAAAAACTTCCTTTACCAAAAACACCTAGATTAACCTTGCCTAAAACCAAGCTGCCCCAATCCCAATTTTTAAAAACAAAGCTAAGAAAAAAAGCTTTTAAATTTAGTTTTAAAAACCTGGCCGTATCAACTTTAAGCTTAAGCCTTATAGGTTTGGCTGCTTACTTTTATATTAATATCTTAAAAGATTTGCCCAGTCCTGACAGGCTAATTACCAGAGACCAGGCCGTATCAACCAAAATTTATGATAAAAACAAACAGCTGCTTTTTACAGTTTTCAACGGCTCCCAAAATAGAACCCTTGTTAAACTAGAAGAGATTCCTGATCAGGTTGAGCAAGCTACTATTGCTATTGAAGATAAAGATTTTTATAAACACCCGGGCTTTTCTATAAGAGGAATAACCCGGGCAGTATGGAAAAATTTATCTGAGTCCAATGTCCAGGGTGGTTCAACCATAACCCAGCAGTTAATTAAAAACGCCCTACTAACTCCGGAAAAAAATTGGAAAAGAAAAGTGAAAGAATTGATTCTAAGCATTCAGGCAGAACTTATTTTTTCCAAACAGGAAATATTACAAATGTATCTTAATGAAGTTCCGTATGGAGGAACTGCTTATGGCGTGGAAGAAGCAGCCCAAACTTATTTTAGTAAAAGTGTTAAGGACCTTAATTTAGCAGAGGCAGCCTTGTTAGCCGGTTTACCGGCTGCTCCTACCAGATTTTCTCCTTTTGGAGCTAATCCTAAACTAGCCTTAATACGGCAACATCAGGTTTTAGATGCTATGGTTAAAAACAATTATATTACTCAACAACAATCAGATGAGGCAAAAAAACAAAAAATCATTTTAAGCCCGCAAAAAACAGATATTAAAGCTCCTCATTTTGTTATGTATATCAAGGATCTTTTAGTCCAGAAATATGGCACTAAAATGGTTGAGCAAGGAGGATTAAGGGTTTATACCAGTCTTGATCTTGAGGTTCAAAATATGGCCCAACAGTTTGTTACTGAAGAAATTGATAAGCTCTCAACAATGAGAGTAACTAACGGAGCCGCTTTAGTAACTAATCCTAAAACAGGAGAGGTTTTAGCCATGGTGGGTTCAAAAGACTACTATGATGTTGCTAATGACGGCAATGTAAACGTCACCATTATGCCCAGACAACCAGGTAGCTCCATTAAGGTTATTACTTATTCTCTGGCTTTAGAAAAAGGTTTTACTCCAGCCACTACTATTGCCGATACCCCAATCACTTACAAAATACCAGGTACTGAACCCTACTCTCCTGCCAACTATGATCTTAGCTTTCACGGTAATGTTTCCTTAAGAACGGCTCTAGCATGTTCTTACAATGTTCCGGCAGTTAAAACTTTGGCTGTATTTGGAATTAATAACATGATTGACCTGGCTCAAAATATGGGAATTACTACCTGGAATGACCGTTCCAGATTTGGTCTAGCTCTGACTTTGGGAGCAGGCGAGGTTAAAATGACTGACATGGCGGTTGTTTACGGCACCCTTGCCAATATGGGTAAAAAGGTAAATTTAAATCCTATTTTAATGGTTACTGATTCTAAGGGAAAAACTTTATCAAGATTTGAAAAAAGTAATCCAGAAAGTGTTCTTGATCCTAAAGTTGCCTTTCTTATCACTGATGTTTTAAAAGACAATCAAGCTAGAACACCTGCTTTTGGACCATCTTCGCTGCTTAAAATTCCCAATCATGAAGTAGCAGTAAAAACAGGCACTACTAATGATAAAAAAGATAACTGGACTATTGGTTATACCCAGGATTTTGTTGTAACTGTTTGGGTAGGAAATAATGATAATACACCCATGAGTGCTGTTGCTTCTGGAGTAACCGGTGCTTCTCCAATTTGGAATCATATTATAAATGAACTTTTAAAAAATAAAACCGCTCATAAATTCGACCTTCCTGAAGAACTAGTTAAGGTAAAAGTATGTAGCATTAACGGTCTTTTACCTTGTGACGGCTGTCCCAGTAAAGAAGAATATTTTGTTAAAGGAACAGAACCAAAGCAACATTGTTCAAGCGAAGAAATAAAGAGGACTGTAGAGGAAAAAAAGGATAAAAACAACAATCCTGTATTGCAGGGAACGGCAAATTAATTATTAGCAGTAACAAAACTCCAAACTAATTTGGAAATTTTGGGTAAAACTTCAAGTGCTTCTGTTTCTTTAACTTCTTTGCTTAAAATACAAAGCAGATAGGGCGAAGAGTTGAAAACAATCCCGCAATCGTTATAAGTTTGAATCTCATTACCAATTTTATGGGCCACCCGGGTACCATCGGGCACTCCAGCAGGAATTCTGTCTTCAAAGTCAGTATTGGTTAAAAAAGAAAAAATTTTTTCCTTACTATCCTGAGAAACAAGTTTGTTTTTAAAAAGCAGAATAAAGTAGTCGCCCATCTGTTTGGGAGTCGTAGTGTTTTCTTTAAGCGAAGTTTTATCCATATCCAAGTCAGTTAAGCGTTCCTGAATTTTTCTGGTTCCAATTTTAGACTGCAAAATCCAGGCAGCGGTATTATCAGATTTTTTCCCGGAAAGCTCTGCCAGCTTAGCTAAGGTGTAAGTACTGCCAGGGGCCTGATAGCGCAAAACTCCAGTGCCATAGTTTTGAATATCTGCTCTCTTAAGAGTATAGACCTCATCTTCATCAAAATTACCTGCCTCTACCTCCTGATAAAAATTAACCATTACCGGCACCTTAATAACAGAAGCAGCTGTATAAACTTCATTTTCATTCAAACCAATTTCCTGTCCTGTTTCAATTATGACTAAATAAACTCCATAGATTCCGGTTAAGTCCGTCAATAAAGTTTCTAAAGAATCTTTAAGCTCTTGGGGGTTATCCAGCCCTGGCTTAAAACCTAAAGTTTCCTGCAGCTGCAGATTATCAGCATCATTCCTGCTGGAAATAATCTGATAAGTAACTGGTTTTAAAATCTCTCCCTTCCAGTTAACTAGTTTTGGCTTAAAGTATAAAACGGCTGAAACAGTATTTATTAGTAAAAAAAACACTAGCATAATAAGCCTTCTTGTTTTTTTAATTTTCTCTTCTTCTACTTTTGTATTTAAGGAAGGTTTTTGCCAACCAGCCGCAACAAAATCTTTTGTTTTTAAAACCATGTTAATACTTTTTTATAAATAGCTTCAGCATCAAGCTGAAAATTCTTTAAAAGCTGAGGGTAACTTTCACCTGTAGTTGTAAACTGATTATTAATTCCTAAAAACTTTATCATAATAGGAGCAACTTGAGAGACTGTTTCTGCTACCGCTGATCCCAAACCTGCTTGAAGCTGATGATCTTCAATAGTTAAAACCTTTTTAGTTTTTTGACAAGAAGAGATAAGGGTTTCATGATCAATGGGTTTTATGGTGTGCAGGTTGATAACTTCACAGCTAATATTTCTCTTCTCCAGCGCGAATGCAGCCTGTAAAACTTCATAAAGCAAAGGTCCTGCGCTTATGAGAGTGATATCTTTGCCTGATTTTAAAACCTGAGCCTGACCCAATTTAAAAACAGATTTTGGATTTAAAAATACCGGTGTCTTTTCTCTTGCCATCCGCAGATAAAAAGGGCCTTGGGCAACTATCATTTGTCTGGTTGCTTTTAACATTTGATTATAATCAGCAGGATAAATAACTTTCATATTCGGCAAAACTCTAAATAAAGCAATGTCTTCTGTTGCCTGGGCTGTAAAACCGTCACCAGGGTGAGATAGACCAGCATGGGAACCAACCAGTTTAACATTTAGGTCTTGGGAAGCTACAGCTACTCTTATCTGTTCCCAGGCCCGGGATAAAAAAGTAGCAAAAGAACAACAAACAGAAATCTTGCCCTGAAGCGCCAGTCCGGCACCTACTCCCACCAGATTTTGCTCAGCCACGCCTAATTGAAAAAACCGCTCCGGAAACTTGTGGGCAAAACTGTCTACTTTAGTTGAAGAAGCCAGATCAGCAGTTAAAACTGTCAGTTTTTTATTTTCCTGTCCTAAATTTAAAAGAGCTTGACCAAATCCCTCTCTTAAAGATTTATAAACAGGTCTAACAAAATTTTTTACCAGCAGATTCATTTATCCCTTTTTAAGTTCTGTTAAAGCTTTTTTATAGAAAACCTCATCTACATTGGGGTGGTGTACATCGGGCCGGCCTTCCATAAAAGACAAACCTTTACATCCTAAAGTCTGACTAATAATCACTTTTGGCCCCTCAAGGCTTTTGGCCCTGGCAAAGCCTTTGAAAATAGAGCTAAAATTATGACCGTCAACTTTTATTACATGCCAGTTAAAACTTAAATATTTTTCCGCCAAAGGTTCAAGATTCATCTGCTGGCTGGTAAACCCGCCAATCTGGGTATTATTTTTATCAATAATGGCAATAAGGTTAGAAACCTGAAAATGAGCGGCCGCCATTACTGCTTCCCAAACACTACCCTCATCCTGCTCGCCATCACTCATCATCACCACTACTTTATTGTTTTTTTTATCCTGCTTTAAACCTAAAGCTATACCTAAGCCCTGCGACAATCCCATACCCAAAGATCCGGAAGAAGTTTCAATTCCCGGCAGAGTTCCTTTTTTAGGATGACCCTGCAATCCGTTTAGCTGACGTAAAGTTTTCAGTTTATCTTCAGAAAAAAATCCATTTAAGGCTAAAACTGTATAAAAAGCCGGACAAGCATGGCCATTAGAAAGCAAAAAATAATCCCTGTCCTGCCAATTCGGGTTTTGCGAATCAAAATTTAAAATTTTGCCTGAATATAAAGCCAGAAGCATTTCCAAAGTAGAAAAGGAGCTTCCCAAGTGGCCTCCGGCTTTATAAATCATGTTTAAAATAGTTATTCTTGCCTGCCGGGCTTGTTTTTCAAGAGAAAGTATTAGGTTTTTGTCTAGTTTCATGAATAAGTTTTTTAAGGTTTTTTAGGTTTTGGGCTGCTTTATTATTCTGCCATAAGGAGGTATGAACAAACAATACTTGAGCGCCTGCCTGAACACAATCCCTAATATTGTCCTTACCAATTCCACCATCAAGACCAATTTTAAACTTAAAGCTATTTCTAAATCTCATCTTATCAAGAATTTTAACCTGATTCAGTCTAGAGGGTATAAATTTTTGTCCACTAAATCCAGCCTTAACCATAAGCAGAAGCACAAAATCTACCTGGGCAAATATAGACCCGGAAACATCATCAACCTTACTTTCTGTATCCAGAGCAATTCCTATTTTAAAACCTTTATCTTTTAAAACAGCTAAAGTTTTTTTAAAAAAAGGATTTTTTTCTCTATGAATAATTACGGTTGTTTTTTTCGGCAAAAAAACATTTTGTCCTGTTTTAAAAAAACCATTTTTTGTTAAATAAGCCAGCGCGTCCTCAACCATTAAGTGCAGAAAAAGATTAAATTTAGGTAATAATTTTAACTCAGCGGCTTTTTTCAAATTAAAGGTAAGGTTTGGCGCAAATCTGCCGTCCAAAACATCAAGGTGAACATCTTTAACCAGTCCTAAAAGAGATTGAAGTTGAGTTTGAGCCTGACTTAGATCCTGAGTTAAAATGGTGGGAACAATGTTAACCATTAAGTCTGTCTCCAAACAACAGCACCTCTTCCACCAATCTATTAGTATAACCCCACTCATTATCATACCAGGCTATAACCTTAATCAAGTCTCCCTCTATCACGTTGGTTAAAGACAAATCAACTAAACAGGAAAGTTCAAGACCAACAATATCGGCAGATACCAGGGGTTCAGTAGTAACCCCCAAAATTCCTCGCAAACTACCTTTTGAAGCTTCAATAAAAACCTTATTTACTGCTTGGATATTAGTTTTTTGCTTGGTAACAAAAGTAAAATCAGTTAAAGAACCTGTTATAACCGGCACTCGAACAGACAAACCGTCAAAAACACCTTCTACCGGAGCATAAACTTTCCCCGTGGCCCTGGCTGCACCGGTAGTAGTGGGAATAATATTAGCTGCTGCAGCTCTGGCTCTTCTTAAGTCTTTATGAGAACCATCTAAAATGTTTTGATCAGAAGTGTAGGCATGAATGGTTGTCATTAAACCTTTAACAATGCCAAAGCTTTCATCAATCGCTTTGGCAATTGGAGCCACACAATTAGTAGTACAAGAAGCACAGGATATTATTTGTTCATCTTTCAAAGAATCGCTGTTAACCCCTAAAACAAACATAGGAATGTCGCCTTCTTTCGCCGGGGCTGAAAGAATTACTTTTTTAACAGAACCTCTCAAATGCTGTCTTATCTCCTCTTCCTTACGAAATACACCTGTAGATTCAATAACCACCTGAACGCCGTATTTATCCCAAGGAATCTTGCTAGGCTCTTTTTCTCCCAATACAGGAATTCTTTTACCATCAACTAACATTAACCCCTCTTCAGCTCCAACCTCACCAGAATACTTACCATAGGCAGTATCATATTTGAAAAGGTGACTCCAACCCTGGGTATCAATTTTTCCTGAAGTATTAATGCAGGCAAGCTCAATTTTATCAGCAAACTTTTGCAGAATCACTCTTGCGGCCAAACGGCCAATTCTGCCAAAACCATTAATGCCAACTTTAATCATTTGCGGCTCCTTTCAAAAGTTTTTTATTACTTTAAAAAAAAGCTATTTATGCTTATTCTCATAATCAGCAATTTTCCCCAACCTTCTTATATGTCTTTCCTCACCTGAAAACTCACCCTCCAGAAAAGTCTTAACAATAGCAATATTCTGCTCTAAATCAATAAAGTCAGCCGCCAAAACTAGGATATTACAATCATCATGAGCTCTGGCTGTCACTGCCTGACCAACATGAGTACACAGTCCTGCCCGGGCTCCTTTAACTTTATTGGCGGCAATAGTCATGCCAATACCGTTTCTACAAGTTAAAATTCCCAAATCTCCTTTACTTTTAACGACTTTTTGAGCTAAGGAAAGGGCAAAATCGGGATAGTCATCATCCTGTTTTACCACATTAGGACCCAAATCATTAAAAGGAATATTTTCCTCTTTAAAGAGATTGGTAAGCTCTCTTTTTAGTTCAAACCCTGCATGGTCGCTGGCAATATAAATCACTTTTCCCTCCTTTTTTTAGGATCAAATGTTGGACCTTTATAACCGAGCATAAAAGCATTTTCTTCTTTTTTAGTAATAATTTCTTTTAAATGATTGGCATATTTCTCTTCCAATCTTTCAATTGCTTCAAAAGCCTGCTGAGGGGTATTAACTATTTCAAACACTGTTTCCTCTTCTCCTCGTAAAAACATGTGTTTTTTGAAAACTCTTACAATATCCTTCCAGAAATTGCCAAATAAAATAAAAGGCTTATGGGAACCAAAGTAAAGCCGGGCCAAACACCAGGCAGTAGCAAATTCAGAAAGAGTACCTGTTCCACCCTTAAAAATAATGTAAAGGTCTCCATGTTCCATCAACTTAAACATTCTCTCAATGTAGTTACCAGTCTTAATTTCTTTATCAGTGATATTTTTAGGATAACGTCCTTCAAAACCAGGTGCATCCTTGGGGAAAAAAGTTACAGAGATTGTTTCTCCATCAACAGACTCTGCCCCCTGAGTGGCAGCGTCCATAACGCCTGGGCCACCGCCATTAACAACAACATATCCTTTTTGAGCCAGAAGTTTAGCAGTTTCAAAAACTTGCTTATAAAGCTTTTCGCTGGGCGAACAGTCAGAGTAACCAAAAAAAGCAATATTTTTAATAAGTGACATTACATCTTTATGTTACCATTAAATACAGGTTTTAATCAAATGAAGGTTAAAAAATATAGAAAAATAAAACAAGAAATTTTGAAAACAAAAAAGAAATAAAAAATTAATAAAGAAAACCAACTAAAAGCTGAATTTTTAAACCTTACTTTAAATTTTTAAAGTCAAAACTTTACTTTTAAATAAAAGGCGGTTTTCAGAAAACATTATAATAACGCCCTTATTTTTTAACTGGCACGATTTTCTGACCATCCATGTTAAGCACATTTACTAAATCACTTCCTGCCGGCACGATATACTTAGTATTGTTTGTAAGAACCTTTTCAGCAACTTCCAAACGGCGCAGTATTTCCGGTCTGTCTTTAAAATATTTTTGGGCGGCCTCTGATACTTTTTGCAACGCTTCAGCTTCAGAAATAGCCTGTAATACTCTAGCTTTAGCTACACCTTCTGCCTCAAGTATGGCTGCCTGCTTCTTTCCTTCTGCTTCAAGGATGGCAGCTCTTTTTTCCCGCTCTGCTTTCATTTGTTTGCTCATTGCTTGAGTAATGTCTTGGGGAGGATCAATTCTTTGCACCTCAACTCTGGTAACCTTCACCCCCCATGAATGAGTAGCCTCATCAAGAACTTCTCGTAAAGATTCATTAATTGAATCCCGGGCAACTAAAGTTTCATCAAGACTCTTATCGCCGATTAGATTACGAAGATTAGTCTGTGCCAAAGTTGTACAGGCAAGACTGAAATCTTCAACTTCAAATTCAGCTTTAACCGGATCTACCACTTTATAGTAAATAACACAATCAACCTCTACACCTACATTGTCTTCAGTAATAACTTTCTGGGGTTCAACTTGGATAACCTGCTCCCTCATGTCTACTTTTATGACTGATTCAATAAAGGGCATAACAAAATTAACCCCAGATGAAACAGTTGCACGGTATCTTCCCAACCTTACAATTACACCCTTTTCATAAGGACCGACCACTTTTACCGAACTAACAACTGCAAGAATTGCTAAACCAAGAAGAATAATTATGGTAACTGAAAATGGATCCATTTTAATTCTGAGCTACTTTAAGAGTAACCCCCTCCACGCTAATTATTTTTACTAATTTATGTTCATCAATTGATTCATCAGCGGTTGCCCGCCAAACCTCATTTTCAACTTTTACCTGTCCAGCCTTATCAGGCCTAATTGACCTTATCACTTTTGCGCGACTGCCTATTAAGGCATCAATGTTAGTCTTTTGAGTAGAAACATGAAGTTTTTGCTTAAGATAGCTTCTGCCAAAAATAAGGTAAAGAATAGAAATTATTATTGCAATAATAAAAGCGATAATCCAACTGCCGAATAAAAAACCGCCCAGCGCTCCGACAATAAAAGATACACCAACAAGAAGCAGGTCAAATCCAGTATCAACACCAATGATAAGCTCAAGCACAATAAGAAGCAACCCTGAATAAAAAATAAGCCAATTTGGATCAATTGCTATCATAATTTGATAATTTTAAAAATTACTATTTGTATTCTATCACATGATAAGACTAAAAAATAAAAAAAGACCCAGCTTTGCTGGGCCTTTAGCTTCACTTTAAATTTTTAAAAATTAAAATTCACCTTCTAAAACATGGGTGGCCGGTGCTGGGTCGCCGTCTTCAGGCTCCAGGGTAATCACTACTCCATTATAATCGCTTCTATCGGCTGAAGAGGTGTAGTATAAAAATCCTGCTCCATCAATACCAACTTCCATTCTGCCTATAGAGATTGTTTCTCCGTCTCTGGTTATCCAACCCTCATAAAAATAGCCTTTGTCGGTCATTGCTATTCCGCTTACCTGAACTCTTAAATAAAATTTCTCTTCAGAAAAAGCTCTTTTTACTGTTCCTTGGCCGGAAAAATCACCTACCGGATCTAAAGAAGTCTCTTCGCCGGACTCCTGCAAAACATTATCCGACTCTTCTCTTAACTGTTTAATCTCTTCATCAGACAAAGATTGAACAGCCTCGCCAACTCTTCTTACTGTTCCTTCTTCCTGGACAATAATTTCTTCCGGAGAGGGAGATGGTTCCATCTCTCCGCTGCCTGGTTTAAATAAAAAATAAGCAGCGACAACAAGAAGAATAACGCCAATCCCCAACAAAACATTTCTGACATTAGGAGACTGAATATCAATAGGTTTTTTAACTGCCATAAAACCCCTTTCTTTAATTTAAAAAGACAATTTTATTAAATTTTAATTATGCTTACTATAAATCTAACAAAAGCCTGCTTTCAAGCAGGTAAATCAAGTTTAATAAATTAAATTAGTTTTGTCAAATCAAACTTATAGTTTTATTCAAGCTCCTTATCTGTCTGGCTTTTTTAAAACTGATTTTTAAAAGAAGTTTTCAAAAAAGATTTTGTTTGTTAACACCAAGAAATTTAGGCTGTTTTATAATTCTTAATTCCGACCCGGACAGTTGAGAAAGTTTTTTTAGATTTTTTTCCATATTGATAAGTCTTTCTTCAACTTGTCTGGCAGTCTGTTCAGACAAAAGAATGTGCCGGTTTTGTAAATAACTTTCTGCTTTTAAAACTCTTTTTCTGAGTTGGTTTATTAACTTATTTTTACTTTCCATCTTGCCTCCTTTCTTAATAAATAGTAAAAACAAAAAATATTAAAATTAAATAAGCATAAGGTAAGAAAAAGGTAAGGAGAATGTCTAGTCTTTAATCATAACTTCATCTTTTGGTTTACCCAAAACCTTACCAAAAATAAACTGATCAATGCCAAAGTAAGAAACTTTTCTTTCACCTTCAAGGTCCAGATTACATCTTAAATAAAACTCTTTGGCTTCAGGTTGAGAGGCAATTTCTGCTTTATGACAACCATACTCTTTACCATAATCAAGCCAAGCACTGATAAGCTTTTTACCAATACCTTTTTTTTGATAATCAGGTAAAACTCCAAGCCACCTGCAAAAACATACCCCTCCGTAAGGCCTATCTACCACCGCAAAGCCAACAATTTTACCCTCAACTTTAGCTATAAAAACAAACCGCCAACCCGTAGTAAGCCAATATTTAAAAGAGTTGGGGGTGTAAATTTTTTCTAAAAAATAGTTAATAATAACCAAGCTATAACCGGGAAATTGAGTTTTTAACACTTTGGCAAAAACAGGAAAAAACTCATCAACTTCAAACGGTTTAAGATAAGAAATAGTAAAATCAAGCTTGCTGGTATTTTTCATATATTATATTTTATCAACCTTTAACAAAAAAAAATAAAATCTTTTTATTCTTAATATCAATAAAAGCAAGCTTATCAATTAATTTGTTCATCTTCTTAATTATAGTTAAATAGACTTATAATTAAAACACAAAAAGAATTGATAGAATATACTTATGGTTAAACAACGGTTTCTTTTATTGATTTTGGTCTTGGTCTTTTTTTTACCTATCTTTATATTTTTCTGGCAAATAAAATTTTCAGCAAACAATTTAATCCTAAATAAATTTAAGAATACTGAAAAAAATAAACAGATAAGCAGACTACAATCTTTTTCTCCTTCTGCTTCCAACCTCTCTTCTCCGATTATAGTTCCCAACCTTACACTAGAAAATGTTTTTGATGAAGTTTTAGCTAACGACAACTCTATTACCCTAATTACTACCGGCGATGTAATGGCTGGAAGATCGGTTAACTTTAAAATCCACAGTTATAATAATTTTCTTTACCCCTGGGAAAAAACCGCTCCCTTCCTCAGATCAGCTGACCTGGCTTTAATAAATCTTGAATCACCGCTGGTGGAAAACTGTCCTTTAACTAACTCCGGCATGATTTTCTGTGGTTCGAAACATTTTTTACAAGGATTGCTTTTTGCCAACATTAATATTGTTAATCTTAACAACAACCATATTTTTAACTGGGGAGAAGAAAACGTTTTATTCACCCAACAACTGCTTAGGGAAAATAACATTCTTACTACGGGTTATCCTAAAAATTCTATTTCTTTTAAAGAAGTAAAAAGCAAAAAATTTGCTTTCTTAGGCTATAATCTTTTGGACGGTTTTACAGAAAAAGAGCTGATTAAAACTGTTTACCAGAGCTCTTTACAGGCTGATTTTGTAGTTGTATCTTTGCATTGGGGAGTTGAATATCAGACATATCCAGAAAAATGGCAGCAGCAGTTGGGGCGTAATCTTATTGATGCCGGAGCCCAATTGATTATCGGCAATCATCCACACTGGTATCAGCCAATAGAGATTTATAAACAAGGACTGATCATCTACTCTCATGGTAATTTTATCTTTGATCAGGAGTGGAGTAAAGAAACTAAAACAGGTTTTGTTGCCAAACATGTTTTTTATGAAAATAAACTGGTTGACAGCCAAATCTTTCCTATTTTAATTTCTGACTATTGCCAGCCTTCTTTACTGGAAGGAAATGAGAAGGAAAAAATTTTAACAGACTTAAAAGAAAAGTCTTTTTTCTGGCAAAAAAAGGAAGAATAATAAAAAACCAGCCTACAAAAGCAGACTGGTTTTTATAAAACTTTTTAAAGTTTAGCTTTTCTTCAAAACCGGCATACCGGTTCTTTCTGTCTCTACTACTTTATATCCAGCAGGAACATCATCGATTGCTTCATTACGAACATCTCTTGCAAAATAGTAGATGGTTTGGTTTCTTCCTCCTCTTAAGGTAACTTCTTTCCTGTGAAGATAGTAGGTGTCACCTTTTTTATTTGTGTAAGAATAGGCCATTTATTACTCACCTCCTTTACTTAAGGCAGGTATTTTTTTGTTTCTCGACTTACAAATTCATATTAGGCTAAAAATAAACTAGTTGTCAAGGGGAAGCTTGCCTGATGGAACCAAACCCTCTCTTAACACTTTTGCAGGCCTACTGGTTAAATCAACCACTGTCGAGGGCTCCAACCCTGAATTTTCCCCTGTTAAAACTAAATCTGCCAGGCTTTTTAATCTTTCATCAACCACTTCTTTTTGGGTCGGTGCCGGCATGCCGGCGAAATTAGCCGAAGTAGCCACTAAACCAAAATCAAGCTTATTTAAGAGCTGTAAAAGCAGGTTATGATCGGGCATTCTTAAACCAACCGTATTGTTTTTTCCCTGAATTGAAAGAGGAACAATAGAGGTAGCTTTTACTATAAGAGTCAGACCACCTGGCCAAAAATCTTTAATTAAACTAATGGCACGAGAATTTAACTCTCCTAGTTTTTTTGCCTGCGTTAAAGATCCCACTAAAACAGCTGTAGGTTTAAAGGCTTTTCTTTTTTTAATCTCATAAAGTTTTTTAATAGCCTCAGGACGGTCAAGGGCTGCACCAATGCCCCAAACAGTATCAGTGGGAAAAACGATTATCCCTCCTTTTTGTAATACAGAAACTGCTCTAACTACTTGTTTTTCCATTTTCCTCAACTGCCTTTTTATTTAAATCTTCTACCATATTTTTTATCTGTTTATCACTCATACCATGAGCTTTGGCTCCCTGTTCTAAAGTCTCAAAAGTAGCGGCAAAACAACCAACGCAATGAAGGTTATACTTTTCCATTAAAACCGGCATTAGATGAGGATGAGTTTCTAAAAGAGAAGCAATGTTAGTATCTTTAGTTATTTTAAGCTTTTTAAGCATTATTTATCTCCTTTCATCTGAAAATTTTTAACAGCCTTTTTAAGGCCCTCAACTGATAAAATACTGCAGTGAAACTTTATCTTAGGTAAACCTCCGAGTTTATCAGCCACATCCTGTTTACTTATTTTGGCGGCCTGGGATAAACTTTTTCCCTTAGCTAAAGTTGTAATAACAGAGGAAGTGGCAATAGCAGCGGCACAACCCAAAGTCTGAAATTTAATGTCCTTTATATAAAACTCCTGTTTATTACTGCCTGATTTTCTTTTTCCCACTTTTAAATACATTCTCATTACATCTCCACACCTAGGATTACCAACAGTGGCAACGGCATCAGGGTTTTTCATCTCCCCCATATTTTGGGGATTTCTAAAGTGTTTAAAGACTTGGGGTGGATAAAGTAAACTCATAGTTTGGGTGCCATCTTTCTTAATTTTTTAATTATTCCTGGTAAAACAGATGACACATATTTTAAATCATCCTTTGTTGTGTTTTTACCAAGAGAAAACCTGACGCTGCCATGAGCAGTCTCGGGTTCAATCCCCATGGCTAAAAGCACATGGGAAGGTTCCAAAGTTCCTGAAGTACAGGCAGAGCCCGAAGAAGCAGCAATACCCCTATCATCAAGGTGCAGTAAAATTGCCTCTCCTTCTGCTCCCGGAAAGACAAAAGAAGCAATATGAGGCAATCTCATTTTAGGATGCCCTGTTAAACGGGAGTTGGGAATACCGACCAATACCTGTTTTATAAACCAATCTCTCAAACCAGTTAATCTTTCTCTTTCTTTAATCTTTTGTTCTTTAACAATATCCAAAGCTTTGGCCATTCCCACAATACCGGGAACATTCTCAGTACCGGCACGCAAAGCAAACTCTTGACTGCCTCCGTGAAGCTGGCTTAAAAGTTTAGTTCCTTTTTTAACATATAAAAATCCTATACCCTTAGGACCGGAAAACTTATGGGCACTGGCTGACAGTAAATCCACACCTAAAACTTTGACATCCATGTTAAGATACTGAACTGCCTGAACAGCATCAGTATGAAGATAAGGATAAACACCCTTTCTAAAACTTTTTATCTTTGTACTAATCTTTTCCAAGGACTGAATCGTTCCCACCTCATTATTACCATAAACCAAAGAAATCAAAACAGTATTTTCCT
>DBQG01000030.1:0-15441 GCA_002305125.1 Patescibacteria group bacterium UBA1400
TCGGTTGGAATTCTTGTTGTTGGCATTGCCAATACTTTTATGAATGCCTTATGGGCCTGCCGTCAGCTTAAAATAGCGACAAAATTGATGGTTTTATATGCAATTTTAAACTGGGCAACAAGTGTTCCTTTGGTTTATTTGTTTGGTTTTAACGGCGCCATGATTGGCAGCGTAATTGTTCTTTTTATCAGTCTGCCTCTTAATACTTACTATATAAAGCAGATTACTGATGTTTCCATTATTAAAAACATCTGGCCCTCATTTGTTGCCGGCCTTTTGGCGGGTATGGTTACTTATGGAATGAGTCTGGTTTTAATCAATAGCTTGATTTCTTTACTTGTGGTGTTATTTTTGGGCGGAGTTGTTTATTTGTTGCTTCTTTATATTTTTGAAGGTAAAAAACTGATTAATGAATTAAAATGGATTTGGGGAAAAGTTAAGTAAACTATAAAGTTAAAAAAGATGGTATGAAAACCGTTTATATAATTATTCTTCATTATAGCAATCTTAAAGATACCCTTGCCTGCATTGATTCCTGTCTTAAGCTTAAAACCGGAAATTTTAACCTAAAAATAATTTTGGTTGATAATAATCCAGGGGTGGATCTAAAAGGAAAGATAGCAAAAAAAATCCTGCAAAAAATAGAAATTATTGTAAATAAGAAAAACTATGGTTTTGCTCAGGGAAACAATATTGGAATTAAGAGGGCAATGGAAAAAAGAGCAGATTACCTGCTGATATTAAACAACGATACGGTTGTTGATAAAAATCTTTTAATTCAATTATTTAAAGTATTGGAAAAAAACCAACATATAAATATTGTTTCCCCAAAAATTTACTTTGCTCCCGGTTATGAGTTTCATAAAGAAAGATATAATGATCAGGAAAAGGGAAAAGTTATCTGGTATGCCGGCGGACACATAGACTGGAATAATATTTACGCTTCTCACCTTGGCGTGAATGAAGTTGACAGGGGACAATATGACCGGTTAAAGCTGACTGATTTTGCCACCGGCTGTTGTATGCTGGTTAAAAAAGAGGTTTTTTCGAAAACAGGCTTTTTTAATCAGAAATATTTTTTATACTGGGAAGATGTTGCTTTTTGTCAAAAAGCCAAACAGGCCGGTTTTTCCAGTTATTACTGTCCCCAGGGATTTATTTATCATAAAAATGCCGTTTCCTCTTCAGTCGGTTCTGAGCTTCAGGATTATTATCAAACCAGAAACAGATTATTATTTGGCTGGCATTATGCCGGTTTAAGAGTAAAGTTGAATTTAGTAAAACAAAGTCTGCTGAGGCTTTTTAAGGGAAGAAAATGGGAAAAAAGAGGCATCGTTGATTTTTATAGGGCTAATTTCGGCAAAGGCAGTTTTAAATATCAATGAAAGTTAAACAGAAGCTTTTATGAACTTATTTAAAAAATCAAAAAAAGCAACTTTTCTTTTAATAGTTATTTTAACCACTCTAGCTTTTTTTTATCCCTTATTTTTAAAAAACAAGTTGCCTGTTCCTTCAGATGCTTTGGTTGGTCTATATCATCCTTTCCGGGATTATTTAAGTCAGGAGTATCCTCGGGGAGTGCCTTATAAAAATTATCTTATTACTGATTCAGTTAGACAGATAATTCCCTGGAAAAACATTGCCCTTAGAGCTTTATCTGAAGGAGAAATACCTTTTTGGAATCCCTACAGTTTTGGGGGAACTCCTCTTTTGGGCAATTTACAATCGTCACCTTTTTATCTTTTTAATTTTATTATTATGTTTAATCAGGTAACAGGCTGGGGAATTTTTATTTATCTTCAGGTTCTGCTGGCGGCTGTTTTTCTTTTTTACTTTCTTGATTTTCAGGGTCTGAATCCCAAAGCCTGTTTATTTGCCTCTTTGGCTTGGGTTTTTTCCGGTTTTTTTACCGCCTGGATGGAGTGGGGAAATATTTTGCATACGGGCCTTTGGCTACCCTTAATTCTTTTGGCTATTGATAAAGCGGTTAGCTTATCAAAACAAAAAGTAAAATCATCGTTTTTACGGTGGCTGGCGGTATTTATTTTTGCTTTTGTTTTTTCTTTTTTGGCCGGCCATTTGCAAACCTTTTTTTATGTGTTTGTTTTTAGCCTGCTTTATTTAGGTTATAGATTGGTTAATGTTAAAAAGAGCAAAGGGAAGTTGGTTTTGTTTTTTTCTTTTGCCTTTGTTGCCATTGGCCTGTTGACAGTTTTTCAATGGCTCCCTTTTTTAAAATTTTTGCAAGTTTCTGCCAGGGATCTGGATGTGCAGCAGGTTTTAAGCCGGCCTGATTGGTTTTTTCCTCCTCAGCACTTGGTTAATCTGTTTGTTCCTGATTTTTTCGGCAACCCCACAACCTTAAATTACTGGGGAGTTTGGAATTACGGTGAGTTTGCTCTTTATATTGGAATTGCAGCCTTATTTTTTGCCGCCCTGGCTCTTTTCAGGATTAATAAATCAAAAAATATTCTTTTTTATGCTTCACTGCTTTTTATTTTTGCCAGTTTAGGCTTGGCAACTCCCTGGGCTAAGCTGCCTTATATTTTCAAACTGCCTTTACTTTCAACTGCCCAGCCTTCACGAATTGTTTTTTTAGTAGACTTCTGTCTTGTTGTTTTAGGTGCTTATGGTTTTGATTTCTTTTTCCAAAACCTAAAGGAAAAACAGGGCTTTAGAAAAGTTTTTCTAACTATTTGTTTTTTTAGTTTTGTGTTTTTAAGTTTATGGGGAGCTGTTTTTATTATTCCGGAATTTTTTCCTACCCTTTCTTGGGCAACAAACTTGGCTATAAGCAAGCGGAACCTGATTTTTCCCACCATTATTTATCTGCTGCTGGTTTGTGGTTTATTTTTTACCTTTTTATTAAGTAAGAAGGTAAAACCGGAGAAGCTTGCTAATTTGTTTTTTCTATTTATTTTTGTTTTGCTGGCAGGGGATTTGTTTAGATTTTTTCATAAGTTTAACCCCTTTACTCCTAAAAAATGGTTTTATCCGCAAACAGGGGTGATAGAATTTTTACAACAGGATAAGACTTTATTCAGGATTACTACAACCGACAGAAGTATTATGCCCGGCAATGTGTCTGCTTATTACGGAATTCAGGCAGTTAATGGTTATGATCCTTTGTATTTAAAAAATTATGCTCAATATATAGCCGCCAGCGAAAGAGGAAAAGCAGATATTTCACCCCCTTTTGGTTTTAACCGGATTATTGAACCCCAACGTATAGCTTCACCTTTGCTTGACCTTTTAAATGTAAAATATGTTTTAAGTCTGGAAGAATTATTTTCAGATAAACTGGAAAAAGTTTTCTCCGAGGGCGAAACTATTATTTATAAAAACAATAACTTTTTTCCCCGAGCCTTTTTAGTGACTGATCTTATTTCAGCTTCTGACCAGCAAGAAACAATGGCGCTTTTGTTTAATCCTGATGTGGATCTTAGAAAAACCGCAATTTTAGACACCAAGGATTTTCAGGAGATTGATTTAAATGATAATGGTAAAGAGTTTATGGGCGGGGTTGAGTTTTTAGATTATCAGGCAAATAAAATAATTTTAACAGCAAAAACAAACAAAGATGCACTTTTAGTCTTAAATGAAGTATTTTATCCTAACTGGCAGGTAACAGTAGATGGAAGCAGAGAGAAAATCGTGCCAGTTAACTTTTTGTTTAGAGGAGTTAAAATCAGTCCGGGGGAACATCAGCTGGTTTTTACCATCTCTTTTTAAAAAGAAACAGAGCTTTAAAAAAGTAAACATAACAATTAAAATTAAAAAATGAAGTTTAAAATTAAAAAAGAAATATTTTTCTTCCTGCTTATTTTTGCCCTGGGAATGTTTTTAAGATTTTATAAGCTGGGTCAAATACCGGCGGGAATCAACCGCGATGAGGCATCTATAGGTTACAATGCCTATTCAATTTTAAAAACCGCCAAAGAAGAGCATGGCAGACTGTTGCCTTTGTTTATTGAATCTTTTGGAGATTGGAAACTGCCTGCTTATCAATATTTAAGTATTCCTTTTATTGCTCTTTTTGGACTGAGTGCTTTTAGTGTCCGTTTTTTATCTGCCCTGGCGGGAAGTCTGTCAATTGTCGTAATTTTTGCTTTGGCTAAAACCATTTTTTTAACAAAAGACAGTAAGGCTGGTCAGAAACAAAACCCTAATCTTGTTGGTCTTTTAAGCGCTTTATTTTTAGCTATAAATCCCTGGAGTCTGCATATTTCCAGAATTGCTTTTGAAGCAAATTTGGCTTGTTTTTTCTTTCTTTTAGGACTGCTGTTTTTTGTAAAATTTAATAAGGGTTTTAAATTTTTTATTCTGGGATCGGTTTTTTGGGTTTTGAGCCTTTTTTCTTATCATGCTGCTTATGTGTTTCTGCCCTTAATGTTTGGCCTGCTTTTTCTTAAGGCTTTTAGGGAAAATGTTTCTAAAAAATCTATTTATCTGGGAGCTGTGATTTTTTTTGCTGCCCTGCTGCTTCATTTCGTTCAGTTTATGAGTCAGGCAGAAGTTAAAATTACAGGCGTAGGGATAACAAGTGATCCGGTTATACGACACCTTAAAACAGAGCTGGTAAGGTTTGAACATCAAAGCCCGGTATCTCTGGGAGCTAGAATTTGGCATAGCCGTTTTGTTGTTTTTCCTTGGCTGATAGCGGAAAAGTATCTGGCTACTTTTTCCTCAGGTTTTTTATTTTTTCAAGGGGGGGATAACTTTCATCACAATATCTCCGGTTTTGGTAACTTTTATGCAGTTAACCTGATTTTTTTTCTGGCAGGTATTTTTATACTGCTGCAGAAAAATCATAAGTATAAGTTATTACTTTTAACCTGGTTAGTCTTAGCACCCCTGCCTTCTGCCATTACTAAAAATTCACCCCATACTTTGAGGTCAATCTTTTTACTGCCCGTATATTTGCTTTATGCCGGACTTGGAGCAAGCGCTTTATTTACTTTAAAAAACAAGCTGTTAAGATATTCTGTTTTAATTGTCTGGGCTGTTGGCTTGTTTTTAAATATCGGTCTTTATTTTGATGCTTACTACATTCACGCACCCTTAAAAGATGCCAGGCACTGGAATTACGGCATGCAAGAGATAGTCAACTACCTTCAATCCCAACAGGGCAGTTACGAAAAAATTATTACCTCAAAGCCTGACTACTCTTCTTATATTTTTTATGCTTTTTATACTCAATACGAACCGGATAGGTTTTGGCAGGAAGTAGAGTATTATCCTGTTGATAATGAAGGCTTTAGGCATGTTAAAAAACTGGGAAATCTTTACTTTGAAGAAGAAATTGATTATGAATCCGGTAATCTTTATTTTGATTATGCTGATGATGTGCCTGAAAAAGCCATTAAGTTAAAAACTGTTTATCTGCCTACAGGAGAACCTTATCTGGTTGTTTTTACTTATGAAGAGTAAAAAAATTTACTTGCTTTTAATTGTGGCCGCTGCTTTTTTGCTGCGTTTTTATAAACTTGGATCAAATCCTCCGGGCATGTTTTTTGACGAAATGGCTCTAGGTTATAATGCCTATTCAATTTCTCAGACAGCCAAGGATGAGCATGGTGTTTTTCTGCCTTTGGTTTATTTTGCTTCCTTTGGAGATTATAAACCGCCAGGTTATATTTATGCCGCTGTTCCTTTGGTTAGGCTTTTTGGTTTAAGTGAGTTTACCACTAGGTTTCCTTCTGCTTTTTTCGGTTCGTTAACAGTTTTGCTGGTATACTTTTTGGTTATTGAGATATTTGCCGATAAAAAAGAAAGGGAAAAACTGGGGTTGTTGAGCGCCTTGTTTTTAGCCTTAAGTCCGTGGCATGTCTTTTTATCACGGGTAGCTTATGAAGCAAATTTAACTTCTTTTTTAACAGTTTTAAGCGTTCTGCTGTTTTTAAAATCTTTTAAAACTAAGTTTTTGCTTGTTTTATCAGCTTTGTTTGCCGGGTTGTCTATGTATACTTTTAATAGTGCCCGTTTTGGCATTCCTCTTATTTTTATGGGTTTTGGCTTGTATTTTTTAAAGGATGTTTTAAAAAACAAAAAAGGATTGCTGCTAAGCTTAATTATAGGAAGTATTTTTGTTATGGGATTAATTCCCCATTTAACCTCCAGGGAAGGAAAGATCAGATACAATGAAGTGAACATCTTTTCTGACTTAGAAATCGTTAAGGATAGCAATAGAAGAATTGAAGAAGATGGAGGCAATGTTTTTGCAAAAATCATTCATAATAGAAGGGCTGGCTATGTTCTTCTTTTTTTAAAACATTATTTTGACAACCTTGATTTACGGTTTTTATTTTTAACCGGAGATGTAAACCCCAGGCTTCATAATCAGGAAACAGGCCAACTTTATTTACTTGAACTGCCATTCTTATTTTTAGGAGTATTCTTTTTATTCAAAAAAGCAAAGAAAAAATCTTTATTTATAGTTTTTTACTGGCTTTTGGTAGGGCTTGTGCCTGCCTCAGTTGCCAGGGAAACCCCTCATGCCCTGCGATCAGAGTTGGTTTTGCCTACTTTTCAGATAATGATTGCTGTAGGTTTTTATTACTCCTTTTTGCTGCTGAAAAGCAAATGGATTAAAGGGATAATTGCAACTGCCTATCTCTTTTCTTTTGTTTATTTTATTCATAATTATTTTTATCACTACCCTAAGCAATTTGCCTCTTTTTGGTATTCAGGCTTAAAAGAAGCCGCCAACTATGCCTATATTCAAGAGGAAAAGTATCAAACCATTATTTTTCCCGATCTTGGCAGAAGTTATATCAGCTTTCTATTTTACAACTCTTATGATCCGGGCAGATTTCAATCTGCTTCAAAGGTTTATCCTCAATCTGAGGTTTTATCAGGAGATTTACTGGTAGCCAAACAGTTTGATAAGTTTTATTTTTACTTACCTGATCAACTCGAAGGGCTGGACAAGCCCGTGTTGTTGATCCAGCCTAAGGAAGCTAGCAGTTTTAACAAATTGGAGATTTTAAAAGAATTTAAGGACTTTAATGGTAAAACTATTTATATGGCCGGAGAAGTTAAATGAATTATAAAACAACTTATAAGAAAATTATAGTTGCCGCTGTTTTTTTTCTGGGAATATGCTTGCGTTTTTATAATTTGGGACAGAATCCGGTTAGTTTAAACTGGGATGAGGTTTCTGTTGGTTACAATGCCTATTCAATTTTAAAAACAGCTAAAGATGAATTTGGTCGTTTTCTGCCGGTTTCTTTCCAGTCTTATAACGACTACAAGATGCCTTTGTATATTTACTTTACTGTTCCCAGCGTTTTTTTATTTGGTTTAAACGAGTTTTCCGTCAGGTTTCCTTCTGCTTTTTTCGGCAGTTTAACCTTGCTGGTTTTTTATTTTTTAACAGGAGAAGTGTTTAAAAAGCTAGGTAAAAAAGGATCTTTTAATGTCCAGCTGGTTAGTCTTTTACTGCTGGCTTTAAATCCTTGGCATCTGCAGTTTTCCCGTGTTGCTTTTGAAGCAACCCTGGCCCTTTTCTGGATTATTTCCGGATTGTTCTTACTTTTAAAAGCGAGACAAAAAAACTTCTGGCTTATTTTTGCCGGAATAAGTTTTGTCCTTTCTATTTATAGTTATCATTCTGCAGTAATCTTTTCTCCTTTAATAGCGGGAATTGTCTTTTTTCTTTATGGAAAAAAATTTATTAAAGCCAAAAAATATGTAGTTTTTACTTTAATTACTTGTTTACTAATGCTTTGGCCGCTTTTAAATTTTATGTTATCAGGTCCGGGTTTGACCCGTTTTCGCGGCACCAGTGCTTTGAGTGAAGTTGATGTTAAATTTTGGTCTATTGAAAAGATTAATCAGGATGATGGTTTGGTTTTTTTCCCGGAGTTTGCCAGCAAACTCTTGCACAACCGCAGAATTTATTATGCCAAACAGTTTTTAAACGGCTATCTTTCCCATTATAGCCTTAACTTTTTATTTTTGCCTGATAAGAGCGATAAGCACCATGCTCCCCAAGTCGGCTATTTTTATTTTCTGGAACTGCCATTTTTGCTATTTGGTTTATTTAAAATCTTTGACTGGAAAATAGCTAAAAAAACAAAAATTTTTATTTTTGCCGCTTTCTTGTTGGCAGCCTTGCCTTCGGCTCCGACAGTTGAAACTCCTCATGCAATCAGAAGTTTTAATTTAGTCATACCTTTGATTTGGTTTATAGCCATCGGAACAGTTTCTGTTTTAACCAAGCTTAATAAAAAAAATATTAGGTATGTTTTAGCTCTTTTGGCTTTCCTTTTTACCGCCAATGCTGGATTTTATCTTCATATGTATCATGCTCATATGCCCAGAGAGCATAGCAGTTATTGGCAGTATGGATATAAGGAGCTTATAAATTATTTAGAAAACAATAAGAAAAATTATCAGGAGGTTGTTTTTTACTCTAACGGAGGAACTATTTTAAATAAAGCTCACGGTTTTGTGTTGTTTTACACTTATTATGATCCTGAAAAATATCAGCAGCAGGGGGGAACAAAGCTGTGTCATTTTGGTTTTAGCGGTCGTTACCATTATGATCATTTTTGGTTCAGGACGATTAAATGTTTTGAGGAGCAACCTTTAATAGATGTAGAGCAGGACTACCTTACTTTTCCGGAAAACACAGTTTTTGTAGCTGTTCCTGAAGATGTGCCCGGCAGTGCAAAAATAGTTAAGCAAGTATATGATTTTTATAACCGGCCGGTTCTAACCGTATTTATACAAAAACCAGAATAATTATTTTAAACAAATGCTTAAGTTAAAAGAATTTTTTATCTTAATTTTTATAACCGTTATTAGCTTGGGACTACGGATTTATAATCATGATTTTAACTTTAGTGTTATTGTAAGTACTTTGTCTGTTGTTTTACTTTTTTTTCTCTCCCGGCAGATATTTATCAAGCAAAACAAGGGAAGCACAATTGCCATTTTATCTAGTCTGTTTTTGGGCCTAAATCCCTGGCATATTTATCTTTCCCAAAACCAACCCAAAGCAGCCCTGATGATATTTTTATTTTTATTGTTTGGTTTGGTCTTTCTGATTTTTTTAAACAGGCTTATAAAAAACAGCAAAAAGATAAGCTTGTTTAAAATAGCTTTTTTCTTGTTAGTTCTTTTACTGATTGTAGGTCTTTGTAGCTTTAAACCTTTTTTTTCTGACTCTGAACTTTGGGCTGAATATGAAAGGGAAAAAATGCAGGGCCTTAATGTTTTTTGGGCTCAAGCTTTATTTCATAATCTTTTGCTTTTTTATGGCAGGGAGTTTGTAAACAACTTTTTATTTTACTTTACGCCCGAATTTTTATTCTTACCAAACTCGATTAATAATATAAGTAGATTTTATTTATGGGAAGGGATATTTATGATCACAGGTTTGGTTGGGCATTTGCAGGCAAAGTCAATGAGAAAAAGACTGCTGCTTGTGTGTCTGTTTATGATTATTTTAACAGCTTCTTTATTCAGGAGGGATGCTTTCTTACCTATAGCAGTTATAATTCCTGTCTGGCAGTTGATTACAGCTTCAGGTATGGTGGAGTTTTTTTCTAAAACCGGAAAAAAGGCAAGGATTAGCGGAACTGTCCTGCTTGTATTTGTTGTTATCCTAGAGTTTTTAACCTTTTTTAACCTTTATTATTTCCATTAGCAATTATAGGTTTTGTTAAAAAGATCAATAGCAGAACATTAATGGTAAAAAACATTACTACCAGTAGCTTCCAGATGGGCATGAAAGCCGGCCAGATTAAAAAGTTTAAAGCAGCCAGAAAAAGCTGGCTGACTAAAAACAGGTTTTTATCCTTCTTTAAAAGAATAAAAATAATCAGATAAGAAAAGAAAAGATAGATGTAAAACTGGGCGCTGAAAATTCTGTTTAGGAGAATAAAAACGATTAATGACAATGAAGAGAAAGTTATAGCGGCCTTAATTGATCTTTTTTTAAAAATAAAGGATAAAATCATTGTCCCAAGGCATAAAAGTTGAATTAGGGTTGTTTTTTTAGCACCAAAAAAACTTTTTTCCAGAGCATCCCAGGGAGCTGCCAGATTATTTATTTTCGGGCTTGTTTTTAAGATTAACTCAGGCAAAAGATAGATGCTTTCTGCCAGGGCTTCTCTTTGGCCCTGAAAAGTGTAGGCATAAATTAGCTTATCAGGTTCTCTGCTGGCAATAGGGTAGGAAATCAAGGTTTGAAAAAACAGAAAAAAGAAGATTATCAGCAGCAGCTTTTTATAAAGCTTGTGTTTAATTAAGTAAACACCCAGATAGGCAAGCAGAAAAACAGGAAACCATTTAAAGCTAAAACCGATGGTGGCCAGTAAGGCCGCAGCAAAATAGTTTTTCTTCAAAAATTTATAAAAAGAAAAGCTGATTAAAAACATAACTAAAAGGTCAAACTTGGCATAAAAAAAATGGGTAAAGTAACCTGAAATAAGATAAAAAAGCAGACTATAAAAACCTAGGGTTTTGTTTTTCAGCAATAGAGTCAGTTTGTAAATAACAGTTACCAGGCCGACTTCAAAGACAAGGTTTGTAAGGGCAAAAGTAAAGACAAAATTGTTAAAATTGCCCTGGCAGATTTTATAAATTAGGCTGAAAAAATATAAAGTCAAAGGAGGGTATTCAAATAAGGGAATGATGTTTTGGCTAAAAGCAGCTCCCTGGTTAAAAAAGTTGGTGATATCGCCGTCAATCTGAAGCGGTCCAAAAATAAGCCTGGAAGTTAAAAACATTACCCGGGAAATAATTAAAACCAGAATCAGGTAAAGCAGCGGTTTGTTAACCATTATTTTCTTCTGCTTTTGCAGCAGGAAAATTAATATTAAATTAAAAATTAATGTTATATAATAGGGTAATTGATAAGAAAAGGTTAGTGTTTGTGAGGGAAATTTTCTAAAAGGAAAGGCAAGAATAGTTCCGGACAACAGAGTAAAAAAGGGAATAACTATTAAAATCAAAAAATTATTTTTAAGATTCACAAGCAAATTTTAACAAAAAAGACAAGTTTTAACAAAAAATGAAAAAAATAGCTTTTTATAGTCCCTATTTTCCCAATACTATTGGAGGCGGAGAAAGGGTGTTTTTAACTACGGCCGAGATTTTAAGTAAAGAAGGATGCAGGGTTGTAATCGTGGTTGATAAAGATAAAAAAATCCCCCAAAATAAAAAAGCTTTCTGGCAGGAAATTGAAAAAAAGCTGCAGTTAAACCTTCAGGATTTGGAAATTGTCAACGGTCCTTTTGGTGTGGGGTCTTCTTTGTGGCAAAGACTTTGGTTTAGCCGTAAGTTTGATAGTTTTTTCTACATGACTGACGGCAGTTTGTTTTTTTCTTTGGCCAAAAGGAATATTGTTCATTTTCAGATCCCCATTAAAAAAAATAGTAATGGCTGGTTGCAAAACCTTAAACTTAAAAACTGGGGGATAAAAACCGCCAACTCCTTGTTTACTAAAAACATAATTGAAAAAAACTGGCAGGTGAAGATAGATTTTATTCAACGCGGTTGTATTGATTTAACAGACTTTGGTTCGGCCGAAAAAGAAAAATTAATAGTGACTGTGGGAAGGTTTTTTTCGCCCTCATTTAAAAAGCACTGTAAAAAACAGCTTTTTTTGGTAAAAACTTTTTTAAAACTTCTTAAAATTAAAAGAGTTAAAGACTGGAATTTTTATGTTATTGGCGGGAAGGAAAGGGAAGCAGACAATCTTGCTTATTTTGACAAGGTTAAAAAACTAGCAGAGACAAATAAACTGGTTAAAGTTAAAGCAGATATCTCTTTTAATGAGCTTAAATCCGATTATGCCAGGGCCGGGATTTATTGGCACGGAGCTGGTTTCGGAGTTGATGAAGATTTATATCCTCAGGCAGTGGAGCATTTTGGCATTTCTGTTTTAGAGGCCATGATTTCAGGATGTGTTCCGGTTGTGGTTAACAGGGGAGGATTAAAAGAAATTGTTGATCATGGTAAAAACGGCTTTGTTTATGATACAGAAGATCAGTTGATAAACTATACTTTTAAACTTATTAAAGATAAAGATTTAAGAGTTAAGATGGCCAAACAGGCTGTTTTGAAAGCAAAGCAATTTAATAAAACAAAGTATGTTTCTCAGGTTAAAAAGATTTTTGCTTTATGAAAATATCAGTAGTTATTCCAAATTATAATGGCAGACATTTGTTGGAGAAAAACCTTCCTTTTGTGGCGGCTGCAGCTAAAGGTGAAGAAATAATTGTTGTTGATGATGCCTCTGCTGATAAGAGCGTGGCTTTTTTAAAAAGCAGTTGGCCGCAGATAAAAATAGTACAGAATAAAAATAATTTAAGGTTTGCCCAGAGCTGTAATAAAGGAGTGGAAAGAGCCCGGGGTCAGGTAGTTATTCTTTTAAACAGCGATGTCAGGCCTAAAAAAGACTTTTTAGCTCCCTTAATATCTCATTTTAAGGATGATCAGGTTTTTTCTGTCGGCGCCAAGGAAATAAGTATTGAGCGAGGAAAAAAAACTGAATCAGGCAGAGCCTTGGGTGAATTTAAAAAAGGTTTTCTTGTTCATTGGCGGGCCAAAGATCAGACAAAAAAAGATACTTTATGGACTTTTGGCGGCAGCATGGCTGTTAGCAGGAAAAAGTTTTTGGCTTTAGGAGGTTTTGACAAAGATTATAAGCCGGCCTACTGGGAAGATATTGATCTTTGCTGGAGGGCCAGGCAAAAGGGCTGGAAGATTCTTTTTGAACCCAGCTCTGTAGTTTATCATCAGCATGAGACCACCAACACTAAAGCTTTAGGTAAAAAGAAAATGGAAGCAGCAGCTTTTAAAAACCAGATTTTGTTTATGTGGAAAAATATAAGGGGTATAAAGCTGTTAAAACACTTTTTATGGCTGCCTTATCATTTGATTTTTACTTCAATAAGGTCTGAAGGTTTATTTTTGCTTGGGTTTTTCTGGGCTTTAAAATCTGTTCTTTTTAAAGCTAAAAATTAAAGGATAAACCAGTTAAGAAAAACTTCACCGCGGGGCATGGTAATTTGACCCTTTTCTTTGACTTCGTAAGGTGGCTGTTGGTTTTTAAAAAAATAAAGAGTGTTTTTTTCAAGATTGTCTAGACTTACTGTTTCAAAATAATATTTGTCAAACTTTTTAGCTCCGGCTAAATGTTTATTTTCCGAAGAGTAGTACTCTACTTGATCTTGGAACTTTTTAGGCGGGTAAGAGTTATAAACCAAAAAATAGATATAAGGGAAGTCTTCAGGATTATCCATCACAATTTTTTGGACCTCCGGATGCTGATTGGTAATAGAGACCACCTGTTTATAGCCATAATCCCAATAGCGGGCTTTATAAAGGGGAAGATGATAAAAGTATGATTCCAGATAAATTAAAAGACTGTGCGTATAGGCTAGGGTTAAAAGTATAAGGCTGATTTTAATTAACAGGCCCTTCTTTTTTAAAAGATGATATAAGCCAAAACCGGCCAAAACTATAAAAGGAACTACGAGAGTAAAGTTTCGGGGAGAGTGGGGCACTTCAGTGGTAAAAACACTTACCAGGGGAGTTATAAAAATCCATAAAAACACAAGATGCCTATACTTTGATCTTTTTTTAATAAGAAAGTAGGCACCTAGAATAATTAAGACGCCTTCGGCCAGGAAAAAGTTGCCAAAGTCTTCAAGGTTTTGTCCGGCTACAGATCCTCCTTTAAAAAACAAAAAGTCAGGTGAAAAACTCAAAAGATAGTTACGGGACAAATGATAAGGAAGGGTTAGGAAGTAATTATGAAAAAAGTGTGCTTGCCAGCTTTTTTGATTTTCATGTTCGTTTATTCTTCTTTCAACCAAAGTGTAGCGCAGATAAGGACTGTCTAAAAGCGTTTGACTGCCAACTCTTGCTTTATAGCCATGGAGCAGGTTTTCCCCGAAAGTCAGACTAAAAACCAGAATAAATAAAACAAGACTCCATTTAAAATTTTTTAAATAGATAAGCTTTTTTCTGTAAAAGTAAATAAGGCTAAAAAAGAAAAGAGGAGTGAAAATATGGGCACCGTGATAAGTGAGTAGGCTTAAGGCAAAAAACAAGGTCGCCTTTAAAAGACTTTGTTTTTTTTCCATGGCATCAATAAAAAATAAACAGGCCAGGCTTAAAAATAAAAGTTCAAAGCCAACCTCATAAAGAGCTCGGGAAAAATAAAAATGCCAGGGATTTAAGGCTAAAAGCAGGGCAATGATCAAGGGTAGCCAGGGATTTTTATTTTTAGAAAACACCCTTTTACTTAAAAGAAAAATAATAAAAACAGTTGCTGTGCCTGCCAATGCGGCCGGTAATCTGACAACCCAATCCTGAAGACCAAAGACAGCAATAAAAGGAATGAGTATGTAGGTGGCTACAGGCAGTTTATAATCTCCAAAAGATTTGATAGAAATAGGAAAAAGATTACCATACTCGTCCCGTCCGGTTTTTAAAATAGAATAAGCATTGTAAGCCATCGAAGCTTCGTCTCTGTTAAGGTGAGGAGGAACCTTGGTAATCTGATAGGTTCTGAGAAAAAAAGCAAGGGCAAGGACGGCAGCTAGCAAAATTTTTTGGGCAGAACACCCGCTTAAAAAAAGAAACTTTTTTGTTTTTGAAAAAAGATTCATATAATAATTAACGTCCTCACCAGACTTCAGGCTAATTATAGTGGAAATTTAAAAAAATTACAGTAGGAGAAAGTTTTAACAAAAAAACTTTAAAAATTTTAATAATATCCTTATAATTAAAAAAGGTTTCTTTAAAGATAAAAGGTAAAAGTGTTAAAATACTAACCAGGAGGCTTTATATGAAAGCATTAATTTTAGCAGCAGGTTTTGGTGTCAGGTTAAGGGAAACTGTTCATGGCCGGCCCAAACCCATGGCTCCCATTGCCGGAAAGCCATTTTTAGAGTATTTAATAACCGGCTTAAGGGAAAAAGGCATCAAAGATATTGTTTTGTCTGTAGGTTATTTGTCAGAATATATAAGCGATTATTTTGGTAAGGGGGAAAAATGGGGTATTAATATCAGTTACTCTGTTGATTCCAGGCCTCTGGGAACAGCCGGAACCATAAAGTATGCAGAGAGGTTTTTTAAAGATGACTTTCTGGTTTTAAACGGTGATACTTTTATTGATTTGAATCTAAAAGAGTTTTTGAATCTTCATAAACAAAAGAAGGCGGATTTAACCCTGGCTATCACCAAAGAGTTTCATGGCCGTGGCGGATTAATTGAGGTTGATAATGACAAAAGGGTAACCCAGTTTAGAGAGATAGTCGGTCAGGAAGAAAATAAAGGTTACAATAATGCCGGAGCCTATATTTTTTCTCCTAAAGTATTAAGCTTGCTTAAAAAGGGAGAAAGAGCTTCTTTGGAAAAGGACCTGTTTCCTCTTTTAATTAAAAAAGGTTATAAGCTTTATGCCTATTTAATTAA
>DBQG01000030.1:15513-15638 GCA_002305125.1 Patescibacteria group bacterium UBA1400
CGTACAAAAGAAAAAATGATCAAAGTTAATGTAGAGGCAATCAAGAACGCTGCTCTCTTAATTGTGGAGACTTATTATAAAAAAGGAGGCGTGGTTTATACTTTTGGCAATGGCGGTAGTGCTGC
>DBQG01000030.1:15793-16797 GCA_002305125.1 Patescibacteria group bacterium UBA1400
AAGGGATTAAAACTTTGCCAGAAAAGAGGGATTAAAGCTATTGCTTTTACCGGCGGTAGCGGAGGTCAGATTGTGGAGGAAAAACTGGCAGATATTATTGTTAACATTCCTGCTACAGATGTTGCCTTTATTCAGGAGGGACATGTAGCTGCTTTTCATGTGATTTGCGATGTAATGGAACAGCTGCTTTTTAGTGATAAAGGATTGAAGCTGAAATGAAAATTATTTGTACAGCTCCGACAAGGATTTGTCTTGTTGGCGGCGGAACAGATGTTAACCCCTATGCAGCCAAACACCAGGGAGCCCTGATTAATGGAGCCATAGATTTGGTAAACAAGGTTGAACTTCAGCCAAGAAAAGATAACCTGGTTGAAGTTGAGGCGATGGGGGAGACAAGAAGCTTTGTTCTGGGTCAGAGACTTGAATACGGTAAAGATAAAAAGTTTGATGTTATCAGGGCCGTGATTAACCATTTTAAAGATAAGATTCCTTCCGGTTTTAATTTAAAAGTTTCTTCCAGATTAAAAGACAGTTGTGGTCTGGGAACTTCCGGCAGTGCCGAAGTTGCCTTAATTGGCTGTTTTAAAAAATGGTTAAAACAAAAAATCAATAAACATGAGGTAGCCAAGCTTGCCTACAACCTTGAGTCCAAGGAGCTTGACTGGCATACCGGCAAGCAGGATCAGTGGGCCGCGGCTTTTGGCGGTTTAAATTTAATGCTTTTTGGCAAACAGGAGAGGGTTGTAGTTAAGCCGCTTAAGCTGGAGAAAAAAGTCTTGGAAAAACTTAAGAAATGGTTGGTTTTATACTATACCGGAGGTCAGAGAAGTTCTTCCAAGATGCAGGTAAATTTAAAAGCAGGCATGTCAAAACAGAAAAAGTTAAAAGCTTTTAATAAATTAAAGCAGCTCACTTTTAAGGCTCAGGATGTTTTAAAATCCGGAGATTTTGAGAGTTTAGGCAAGCTGTTTGATCTTGGTTGGCAAACCAAAAAAGCAACTAAT
>DBQG01000017.1:0-9637 GCA_002305125.1 Patescibacteria group bacterium UBA1400
GTCAGAAGAAAACCTTATGCAGTGGTTCTTTTAGATGAAATAGAGAAAGCTCATCCGGATATCTTTAACCTGCTGTTGCAGATAATGGATGATGGTAGATTGACAGACGGTAAGGGCAGAACGGTTAATTTCCAGAACACAATTATGATTATGACTTCAAACCTTCAAACAGAAGACCAGGTTAAAAAAACTTTTCCTCCGGAATTTATTAATCGGCTGGACCAGATTATTTTGTTTGAGCCTTTAACCAAGGAAATGATGAGGCAGATTGTGCAGCTTCAGCTGGAAAAGGTTAACAAACGGCTTGGTAAACAGAAAATTAAAATTCAGGCTGATGATGAGGTTAAAGATTATCTGGCAGACAAGGGTTATGACAGCGAATATGGTGCCAGGCCTTTAAAAAGGCTTATCCAGGATGAGATTTTAGATCCTTTAGCTCTGCTTATTATTGAAAACAAAGTAGAGGAAAATCAAACAGTTAAGCTGGAGATAAAAAATAAACAGTTAAACCTTTCTGTTTAAAATAAATTAGTCCTAGAAAAGGTAAGAAAAAAAGTAAAGCTAAAAAAGCAAAAAACATTAGTTTAATTATTTAAATTTATGGAACATTTAAGCCAAGAAGAAGCAAAAAAAGTAGTGGAAAAAGTCAAAGATAAGCTGGCAGCCTACTTTAAAAAAAATAAAAAAACCTATGCTATTTTTGGCAAGTCCAAAGGCCTTGATTCTTCAGTAGTGGCAGGTATTTTAGCTGATATTCCCAACATTAAACCTATTGGTGCAATTTTACCCATAGAATCAGAGACTGAAGATGAACAGATTGCCCAACTGGTTTTAAACCATTTTCATATCCCCTTTTTAAAAATTGATTTAAGTGCTGAGTATAAAGAATTATCTCAAAAGCTTTATTACGACAATAAGGTTTTAATCCAGTTAAAACAGATTGCTAAAAGCTATAAAGACAACAATTTAGAAAAAAATCTTAAAACCAGGGAAGCTTATGCCTTAGGCAACATTAAAGTCAGGCTGCGAATGATAACCCTTTACCATCTGGCTCAACTTTCAGGAGGGGTGGTTGTCGGCACCGGAAACTTGTCAGAATACTGGACCGGTTTTTGGACATTGCATGGTGATGTGGGAGATATTAATCCTCTTGCTCCCTTTTATAAAGGCAGGGAACTTTATGATGTAGCCAAATTTTTAGATGTACCTCAACCGTCACTTGATGCTGTTCCTTCAGACGGCTTAAATATTACTAAAAAAGGAACCGACGAGGATCAGTTGGGCCTTGACTATAAAAACCTGGATAAGGTTATCTACTATTTTTTACAGGGAAAAAACCTTGATCAAATAAAAAGCTTAACTAATCTTAAAGAAGATAAGATTAATAAAACATTGGAAAGAATTAAAATGACCCAGTTTAAAAGAGACAACCCTATTACTTTTACCCGGAAAGAGCTTGATTTAAAAGTTTAGTACCGACCCTACTAATCCGAAAAACAAGTTAAAAACTGGTTTTTTAATGGGAAAAATTTTATACTATTAGATATGGTTAAAAAATTAAGTCAGGATCAAGTGCTTCATATTGCCAAACTCGCTAATTTAAAGCTAAGCAAGTCAGAGGTGGAAAAGTTTCAGGAACAGTTGGGTGAAATTATTGCCTATGTAGACAGTCTAAATAAGGTGGATACTAAAAATACTTCTCCTACCTTTCAGGTAACAGGTTTGAAAAATGTTTTCCGGCAGGATAAAACTGAAAAAGGTTTAACCCAAGAGGAAGCCTTATTTAATGCTAAAAAAACCCATAAAGGCTACTTTATGGTAAAAGGAATTTTAAACAGGCAGGAAGATAAATAACCGGATAAATAAATTTAAGAATAAGAAGGAATATTAAAAAATATGAAGTTGACTGATTTAACTATAAGCAAAGCTAGGAAAGGCTTGCAAGATAGGTCTTTTTCCAGTCAGGAACTGTTGACTTCATGTTTTAAAAGGATTGAAAAGCATGATCCTAAAATCCAGGCTTTTCTAACCCTTGATAAAAATAATGCTTTTAAAAAAGCCAGGGAAGCTGACAAACTTATCAGTAAAAATAAAAACATCTTTGCTGAAAAACCCTTACTTGGGATTCCTTACTCTGCTAAGGATGTTTTCTGCACTAAAGGAGTTAAGACTACAGCCTCATCTAACATTCTTAAAAACTATATTCCTCAGTATACGGCCACCTCTATTAAAAAACTGGATCAGGCCGGAGCTATTTTGCTTGGCAAAACAAACTGTGATGCTTTTGGTTTTGGCAGTTCAACCGAAAACTCCGATTTCCAGGTGACTAAAAATCCCTGGAATTTAAACAAAGTTCCCGGCGGTTCTTCGGGCGGTTCAGCCGCGGCTGTAGCAAGCAGTATGGGACTTTTTTCCATTGCTGAAGATACTGGTGGTTCCATCAGGCAGCCGGCTTCTTTTTGCTCTGTTTCTGGGATTAAAGTTACTTATGGTAGGGTAAGCAGGTTCGGAGTAATTGCTTATGGTTCGTCTTTGGACACGATTGGAACCATGGGTAAAGAGGTGGAAGATTTGGCTTTAACCATTAAGGTTATTGCCGGCCAAGACTTGCAAGATGCCACCACTCCTGATCAGGAAGTTCCGGATTATGTCCAAAACCTTAAAACCTTAAAAAAGGATTTAAAAATAGGTTTACCTCAGGAATATTTTGATCAAGGTTTGGACAGGCAGGTAAAGGAAGCTGTGGAAAAAGCAGCGGCAACCATGAAGACTCTGAAAGCTCAAGTTGTTCCAGTTTCTTTACCCCATACCAAATATGCTGTGGCAGCTTACTATTTAGCAGGTATTAGCGAGGTTAGTGCTAACCTAGCCCGATATGATGGAATTAGGTTTGGAGAAAAAAGGGAAGAGTTCGGACCGGAGGTTAAAAGAAGGATTATGCTTGGTACTTATGCCTTGTCTTCAGGTTATTATGAAGCTTATTATAAAAAAGCGATGCAGGTGAGAACCCTTCTTAAGGCAGATTTTGACAAGGTTTTTGCCAAAGTTGATTGTTTGTTTGCTCCGGTTTCACCTTTCCCGGCTTTTGCTATCGGTGAAAAATCACAGGACCCTTTGGCTATGTGGCTGGCAGATGTTTATACAGTGACCATTAATCCGGCCGGTGTGCCGGCCTTGGCTGTTCCCTGCGGTTTTACCAATGACAACTTGCCCATAGGAATGCAGATAATAGGTCCTCAATTTAGCGAACAGCTTCTTTTCCAAGTTGGCCATGCTTATCAAAAGTTAACCGACTATCATCAAAGGAGGCCTAAACTTAATGACTGACAGTAAAAAAAAGACAAGCAGCATTACTTTAAATAAAGTTAATGAGTTTATAGATAAACAGGTGGAGATTTCCGGCTGGCTTTACAATAAAAGGTCTTCGGGTAAGATAATATTTTTGCAAGTCAGAGACGGAACCGGTTTTATACAGGCAACAGTTATAAAAGGCAATGTTTCTGATGATCTTTTTAACCAGTTGGAACACTTAACTTTAGAATCTTCTTTAACGGTAATAGGTAAGCTAAAAAAAGACGACAGGTCCCCGACCGGTTTTGAACTTGAGGTTTTTGATGTTCAAATTATTTCCAAGGCAGACGACGGCTATCCGATTGGCAAAAAAAAGCATGGTGTTGATTTTCTTTTGGATCATCGTCACCTATGGCTAAGAAGTAAGAGGCAAAGGGCAATTCAACTTATAAGGGATGAAGTGATAAGAGCTGTTTATGATTTTTATAAACAGCAGGATTTTGTCAAAATAGATACACCTATTTTTACCCCTAATGCTTGTGAGGGAACAACAACTCTTTTTGAAGTAGATTATTTTGGCGGCAAGTCTTATTTGTCTCAATCTGGCCAGCTTTATTTGGAGGCAGCTATTTTTTCTTTAAGAAGAGTGTTTGATTTTGCTCCTGTTTTCCGGGCTGAAAAATCAAAAACCAGAAGGCATTTGGTTGAATTTTGGATGACCAATGCTGAGGCCGCCTTTGTAAATCATGAAGATAATTTAAAAATTCAGGAAGAGATGATTAGTTTTATAGTAGCTAAGGTGCTTAGTAACAAACAGGAAGAGTTAAGGGTGTTAAAAAGAGATATTAGGCCGTTAGAAAAAATAAAGCCTCCTTTTCCTAGGATGACCTATAAACAGGCAGTGTTAAAGCTTCAGAAAATGAATTCAAACATCAAAGATGGTGATGATTTGGGCGCTCCTGATGAGGCTAAGTTGTCTATGGAAAGTGATAAACCTTTATTTATTCAATTTTATCCGGCCAAGATAAAAGCTTTTTATATGAAAAGGCATCCTCAGGATAAGGAGTATGTTTTGGGAGCTGACTTGTTGGCTCCGGAAGGTTATGGTGAGATAATAGGCGGCAGTGAAAGGGAAACTGATTGGAAAACTTTAAAACAAAGCCTTGAAGATCACAACCTGTTTTTAAAAGATTTTTCCTGGTATCTTGATTTAAGAAGATTTGGCAGTGTGCCTCATAGTGGTTTTGGTTTAGGACTGGAACGGATTATAGCCTGGATCTGCGGTCTTAAACATGTCAGGGAAACAATTCCTTTTCCGAGAATGATATATAGGAACTATCCATGAAAACATTAAAACCGATTATTGGTATTGAGGTTCATATAGAGCTTAAAACAGCTTCTAAGATGTTTTGTCCTTGTTCAGCCTGGCACTTTCAGGTTGAACCTAACATCCACACCTGTCCTGTATGTTTGGGGTTGCCCGGCGCTCTACCTGTTCCTAATAAAAAAGCTATTGAGTGGTGCCTGCTGATTGGTAAAGCCTTAAACTGCACTCTTAATCAGGATGCCAAGTTTGACAGGAAAAATTACTTTTATCCTGATTTAGCCAAGGGTTATCAGATTTCTCAATATGACAAACCTTTTTGTGAAAAAGGACAGTTAAGTTTTACCCTGGATGATCAAGATATTAAGATAGGTATTGAAAGAGTTCATATGGAAGAGGATACCGGCAAACTGATTCACCAAACCATAAACAACCAAAAAGTAAGTTTGATTGATTTTAACCGCTCAGGAGTGCCTTTGGTGGAAATTGTTACCCGTCCTGATCTTCGGTCAGCTAATGAGGCAGTGCTCTATTTAAAAACCTTACAAAGTATTGTTAGATACTTGGGTGTTTCTGACTGTGATATGGAAAAGGGAAGTATGCGTTGTGAGGTTAATATCAGTTTAACCGAAGATATAAATGTTTTTCCCAAATATAAAGTTGAAGTAAAAAACATCAATTCCTTTAGGTTTGTTAAAAAAGCCATTGAGTATGAGATTAAAAGGCAAACCAAGCTTTTAAATCAGGACAAACTACCGGTTCAGGAGACACGCGGCTATAGTGAAGCGACTGGAACAACAGTTTCTCAAAGAAGCAAGGAAGAAGCCCAGGACTACCGTTACTTCCCCGAACCTGATATTCCTCCCATTTATCTAACCAGTAATCAGATTAGAAAAATAGAAGAAAGTTTGCCTGAACTTCCTTATCAAAAACAGCAGCGGTTTAAAAAAGATTATCAGCTTTCCCAGAAAAATATTCTTTTTTTAACCGGAGATTTGAGTCTGGCTAGTTATTTTGACCGGCTGGCAGAAATTGTAAAAAAAGACAGACAGGATTTTAAAACAGGCAAAGAAAAACAGGAGTTTATTAATAATCTTGCTAACCTTATTGTTAATAAAAAAGTTAATATAAAACTTAAGCCTCAAGAATTGATAGCTAAAATAAAACAGCAAAAAAAAGCTAAAATTTCCGATAAAGGTCAGTTAGAAGCAGTTGTTGTCAAAGTTATTCAGGATAACCCTAGAGCTGTGGCTGACTTTAACAAGGGTAAGGAAAATGTTTTAGGTTTTCTGCTAGGACAGGTAATGAAAGAAACCAGGGGCCAGGCCAATGCCAAACTAGCAGAAAAAATTATTATTGAAAAACTTAAGGCTGAGGCTTAACATAGAGTAATGGCCAATCCCAACTTTGTTCATCTCCATGTTCATACCGAGTACTCTTTACTTGATGGTTTGGCAAAGATTCCTGAATTGGTAAGCCGGGTTAAAAGCCTGGGAATGAAGGCCTGTGCCATTACTGACCATGGAGTTATGCATGGGGTGATTCCTTTTTATAACGAATGTTTAAGGCAGGGAATAAAACCGATTATCGGCTGTGAAATTTATATGGCCCCTCGCTCCCGGTTTGACAAAGAAGGCAAAACTGATGCTGATTTAAACCATTTGATTTTACTGGCTAAAAACATTGAAGGCTATAAAAACCTGATGCGGGTTGTTACCAAGTCCCATCTTGAGGGTTTTTATTATAAGCCTAGGGCTGATTTTGAACTTTTAAAACAACATCATGAAGGGCTGGTGTGTACTTCTGCCTGTCTGGAGGGAAAGATTCCTTCATTGCTTCTTCAGGGAAAAGAAGCAGAGGCTAAAATTCAGGTAAAAAAGTTTTTGGATCTGTTTGGAGAGGATTATTATTTGGAGCTGCAATATCACCCCAAACTTGCCAAGCAGCAGCAGGTCAACGAAAAATTGATTAAGCTCTCTAGAGAAATGGGTATTCCTATTATTGCCACCAACGATGTTCACTATATTGATCAGGATGATGCCGATGCCCAGGATGCCCTACTTGCTATTCAGACTAAAAAAACCATTGCCGATAAAGATAGATTAAGTATGCTTGATTCTCCTGATTTTTACTTAAGATCTCCTAAAGAAATGAGCCAGATTTTTATTCAGACTCCTGATGCTTTGGAAAATACGGTTAAGATAGGAGAAAAGTGCAACCTTAATATTCCTATCGGCAACTGGATTTTACCTAATTATCCCTTAAAAAAAGGTGAGACAGCAGAGCAAGCTTTAAAAAAACTGGCTAGGGAAAGATTAACCCTAAGATTTCCTAAACCTGCAAAAGAGATTGAAGAAAGACTGGAGTATGAACTTGAAGTTATTTGTAAAAAAGGCTTTGCCACTTACTTTTTAATTGTTCAGGACTTTGTTAACTGGTCTAAAGAACAGGGAATCAGAGTTGGTCCTGGAAGGGGAAGCGCTGCTGGATCCTTGGTATCATATGTTTTAAGAATTACTTCCATTAATCCAATTGAGCATGATATTCCTTTTGAACGGTTTATGAATCCACAGCGTCCGACACCGCCGGATATTGACCTTGATTTTGCTGACGACAGAAGAGATGAGGTAATTGAGTATGTAACCAACAAATATGGTAAAGATAAGGTGGCGCAGATAATTACTTTTGGTACCATGGAAGCCAGGGGTGCTGTTAGAGATATCGGCCGGGTTCTAGGTATGCCTTATTCGGAACCTGACAAGGTTGCCAAACTAATCCCTACCGGGTTTTCCATTGAAGAAGCTTTGACCAGTGTGTTTGAACTTCAGGAACTTTATAAAGAAGATAAGTATAAAAAACTTTTAAACCTGGCTAAAAAGGTTGAAGGAGTTTCCCGTCATGCTTCAACTCATGCTGCTGGTGTGGTGGTGGCTGATAAACCCTTGACTGAGTATACGCCGATTCAAAAAGAAAGCAGGGGAGACAGGATTGTTACTCAGTATGATATGTATGCTCTTGATTTAAATGTTTCTGATGAAGCCATCGGTCTTTTAAAGATGGACTTTTTAGGTTTAAGAAATCTGACGATCCTGCAGAAAGCTATTGATTTGGTTAAAGACCGAGGAGGCAAAGTAGATATTTCGGAAATTCCGCTGGATGATAAAAAAGTTTATCAAATGATTACCAGGGGAGAAACAGTTGGAGTGTTTCAGCTTGAGTCCGGAGGTATGAGGAGAGTGGCTAAAAACCTAAAACCAACCCGTTTTTCTGATATTACCGCCATGGTGGCCCTATACCGGCCCGGACCAATGGAGCTTATTCCTGATTTTATTGAAGGCAAGGAAAATATTAATAAAGTCAGTTATCCTCACAATGACTTAAAACCAATCTTAAAAGATACTTACGGCATTGCTGTTTATCAGGAACAGTGTTTGCAGATTGCTAATGTAATGGCCGGCTATAACATGGGAGAAGCAGACAATTTAAGAAGGGCGATCGGCAAAAAGAAAAAGGCCATAATGGTTAAAGAAAAGAAGAAGTTTATCAAAGGAGCTGAAGCAAAAGGTTATACGAAAAAAATTGCCGAACGGGTTTGGAGCTATATTGAAAAATTTGCCGGTTATGGTTTTAACAAAGCTCATTCTGTTTCTTATGCCATGATTGCTTACCAGACCGCCTATATGAAAGCTCACTTTCCGGTAGAGTTTATGACCGCTCTGCTGACAGCTGAGTCTTTAAGCTCTGGACAAACCAAGGATGAAAAAGTATCCAGGGCAGTGGATGAGGCCAAAAGAATGGGAATTTTTGTACTGCCTCCTGATATAAATAAGTCTTATACCTGGTTTACTATTGAAAATGAAGCAAGATCATTAGAAGGCAAGGCGATCAGATTTGGTTTGGCAGCCATTAAAAATGTAGGCACAGCGGCCATTGAATCAATTCTTCAGGCCCGAGAAGCAGGTTTGTTTACTTCCCTGACTGATTTTTGCTCCCGGGTTGATAACCGCAAGGTTAATAAAAAGGTTTTGGAAAGTTTGATTCAGGTGGGAGCTTTTGATCAGTTTGGAAAAAGATCAGCCATGATGATAGGAATGGAAAAAATCAGACAAAAGGCTGGTGAAGAGCAGAAAAATAAAGCCAACGGTCAAACATCACTTTTTGACAGTAGTTCGGGTATCGACAGCAAAGCGGTAGTTAAAGATGAACTGCCTTCAGATATTGAAGAGTTGTCTAAGGGGGATCTGCTAAGCCTTGAAAAAAACCTGCTGGGACTTTATCTGACAGATCATCCCTTAGCTAAAGTTTTGAAAAAGATAGATAAAGTTATTAGCCATCAGATTGTGGAACTTGACCCTGTTGAACTGGAGGGCAAAAGAGTTAGGGTGGGAGGAATTATAACAAGCTTAAGAAAAATCTTTACTAAAAGAGGTAATAATGAAATGGCCTTTGCTACTTTAGAAGATAAAACCGGCAATTTGGATTTGGTTATCTTTCCTAAGTTTTATACTAAGTTTAAAGACATTTTATCAGAAGAGGCAGTGGTAACAGTGGTAGGAGTTATCAACAACAGAGAGGACAGAATGTCCTTGCTGGTAGAGGAGATTAAAAAAGTAGAAGCAGACGAAGATTAAAAGACCAAGAAAATAAAAAAGTTTAAACTACTGCTTGACAACCACTTTTAAAATTTTGTAGTATTTAATCCCAGAGCCTGTCTGGGATTTTTTTATGCCAAAAAACACGCAATTAATTATAAAAAAGGTATGCAGTATTAGTTTTAAAACTGATTTTGAGTTTAAGTTGGAACAAAATTATAAGCTGATTAAAAATCAGAAGAAATTTTAAATTAAATCAGGATGAGCCGCACTAAGCGGCTTTTTTTATGCAAGGATATTTAGTTTTAGAAGACAAAACAGTATTTAAGGGTGAGTTTATTGGTTTTAAAAAAGAAGTTTCTGGTGAAGTTGTTTTTACCACCGGAATGACAGGTTATCCTGAAAGCCTAACAGACCCTTCTTACAATGG
>DBQG01000017.1:9643-34149 GCA_002305125.1 Patescibacteria group bacterium UBA1400
CTAGTTCAAAATTTTGAATCAGATAAAATTCAGGCAGCCGGAGTTATTCTAGCTCAGGAAATAAAAGAGGGAAGTCATTGGCAATCAGCTAAAAATCTTCCTGATTGGTTTAATGAACAAAAAATTCCTTGTCTTACAGGCATAGATACCCGTTTTCTCACCCAAAGATTAAGAAAAAAAGGTAGTATGTCTGGCAAAATTGTTTTAAGTCCTAGATCTAAGATAAAATTTTATGACCCCAACAAAGAAAACTTAAGCCAAAAGGTTAGTAGTAAAAAAATTAAAATTTATAAGGGAGGCAGAAAAAAAATAGCCTTAATTGACTGCGGGGTTAAGGCTAATATTATCCGATCTTTTTTAAATCTTAAAACTACAGTTATTCAGATTCCTTGGGATTTTGACCTTTTATCCAGCCCTATTAAGTTTGATGGCGTAGTTCTTTCTAATGGTCCAGGGGATCCCAGAAAAGCAGTTAAAACTATTAGTAATGTTAAAAGACTAATGGAAAAAAACGTTCCTTTGCTGGGAATTTGTTTAGGAAATCAGATTTTAGCTTTAGCAGCCGGTTGTCAGGTATATAAGCTTAAATACGGACACCGCTCTCAAAACCAACCTTGTCTGCTTGAGGGAACTAAAAAAGCTTTTATTACCAGTCAAAACCATGGTTATGCAGTTAAAACTGATAGTTTGCCTTCAGATTGGAAACAGTGGTTTGTTAATTTAAATGATAATACCAATGAAGGCATAAAACATAGGAACAAGCCCTTTGCTTCTGTTCAGTTTCACCCAGAAGCAAGTCCTGGTCCAACGGACACCCAGTTTATCTTAAAAGATTTTGTTTTATCTTTATGAAAAATATTAAAAAAGTTTTAGTTATTGGTTCAGGCGCCTTAAAAATAGGACAAGCTGGAGAATTCGATTATTCAGGTTCTCAAGCGCTTAAGGCCATAAAAGAAGAGGGAATAAAAACAGTTTTAATTAATCCCAATATTGCTACTATTCAGACCTCGCAAAAGCTGGCAGATAAAATTTATTTTTTGCCGGTTACCACGGAGTTTATTACCCGAATAATAAAAAAAGAACAACCAGACGGTGTTTTATTAGGATTCGGCGGTCAGACAGCACTAAACTGCGGCCTTGATTTAGCCCAAAAAGGCATTTTTGCTAAATATAAAGTTAAGGTTTTAGGTACTCAGATTAAGGCAATTAAAGATACTGAAGATAGACAGTTATTTATAAAGCGTTTAAAAGAAATAGGATTACAAACACCTAAAAGCAGGTTAGCTAAAAACTTGAAACAAGCTTGTCAGGCCGCAGATATCATTGGTTTTCCTTTGCTTATAAGGGTGGGTTACGCTTTGGGAGGTTTTGGTTCGGCCTTGGTAAAAACAAGAAAACATTTTAAAAAAGCAGTGGAAAAAGCCTTGTCTAACAGCTCTCAGGTTTTAATTGAAGAATATTTAGGTGGTTGGAAAGAAATTGAATATGAAGTGGTTAGGGACAAGTTTGATAACTGTTTAACCATTTGCAATATGGAGAATTTTGATCCTATGGGAATTCATACAGGTGAAAGTATTGTAGTAGCTCCTTCGCAAACTTTGTCTAACTTTGAGTATCATTTTTTAAGGGAAGTGGCCATAAAATTTATTCGTCATTTAAAAATAGTTGGAGAATGTAACATTCAGTTTGCGGTTAATCCTAAAAAATTTTCTTACCGGATTATTGAGGTTAATGCCAGACTTTCCCGCTCTTCAGCTTTAGCTTCTAAAGCTACCGGTTACCCCCTAGCTTTTATTGCGGCAAAATTAGCCTTAGGAAAAAGCCTTGGAGAGATAAAAAATAATATTACTAAGGCTACTAGTGCTTTTTTTGAACCAGCCCTTGATTACATTATTGTTAAGTTTCCTAGATGGGATTTGGAAAAATTCATGAAAGTAAATCAGGAGATTGGCAGTGAAATGAAAAGCGTGGGTGAAGTAATGGCTATTTCAAGAAATCTTCCTGAAGCATTACAAAAATCTATAAGAATGTTAGGGCAAAACTGGCAAGGACTTATTAATGAGATAACCCTGTCTTTTTTAAGTTTAAGTGAAAAAGAACTTTTAAAACAACTTCAAAAACCAACTACTAAAAGAATATTTATAGTTACAGCAGCGCTGTTAAAAAATATTTCCGTAGAAAAAATAAACAAAACCACGGGAATTGATCCCTTCTTTTTAAAACAAATAAGGATGATAACGGAATTTTATTTAAAAATAAAAAATACAAAAAAAATAACCAACAAAACACTATTACAAGCCAAGTTACTAGGTTTTTCTGATCAGCAGCTGGCAGAAATTCATAAAGTTAAGATAAAAAAAATAGAAGACTTAAGAGAGAGGTATAAACTTAACCCAAAAATTAAAAAAATTGATACCTTGGCAGCAGAGTTTCCTGCTAAAGCTAACTATCAATACTTAACTTATCAGGCGGACAAATCAGATATGTCCAAAAAGGGACAGCAAAAAAGAAAAGCTATTATTTTGGGTTCAGGGCCTTATTGTATTGGCTCCTCAGTGGAGTTTGACTGGTGTGCTGTTAATGCAGCTCTAGCATTGAAAAAACATGGACTGGAAACAATAATGGTTAACTGTAATCCAGAAACTGTTTCCACAGATTATGATATCTGTTCAAAACTTTATTTTGAAGAATTATCCTTAGAAAGGATTTTAGATATCTGCCAAAACGAAAAGCCTGAATTTGTTATTTTATCTTTTGGCGGTCAAATAGCTAATAATTTAGCAATGGACTTACACAAACACAAAATCAAAATTTTAGGAACAAGCCCTGTTTTTATCGATAAAGCTGAGGACAGGAAAAAGTTTTCTTTAATTTTGGATAAACTTAAAGTTAAACAACCTGAATGGAATAGTTTTGTCAGCGAAAACCAAGCTGTTTTATTTGCTAAAAAAATAGGCTATTCGGTCCTGGTTAGGCCGTCTTATGTTTTATCAGGAGCTGCTATGTTTGTTGCCTATGCACCAGCAGAACTTAGAACTTATCTTAAAAGAAGCATTAAAATTAGTAAAAAATATCCTTTAGTTATCTCCAAATTCATTGAAGAAGCAAAAGAAATTGAGGTTGACGGCGTTGCTAGAAAAGGAGATTTAGTTCTTTATACCATTGGAGAACATATTGAAGAGGCCGGAGTTCATTCAGGAGATGCCACAATTGTTTTACCAGCTCAACATGTCTATATTCAAACTTTAAGAAGAATCAAGAATATTACCCGAAAAATAATTAAAGCTCTTAATATAACCGGGCCTTTTAATATCCAATTTTTAGCTAAAGACGAAGAAATTATGGTAATTGAATGTAATCTTAGAGCTTCAAGAAGTTTTCCTTTTGCCTCAAAAGTAATCGGAGTTAACTTTGTTGAAGTGGCAATTGAGGCGATGTTGGGCAAGAAAAATGATTATAGTTTTAATACATTAGATTTGGATTATGTCGGAGTCAAATCTCCTCAATTTTCTTTTACCAGATTGGCTGGAGCAGATCCGATTTTAAGAGTAGAGATGGCCTCTACTGGAGAATCTGCTTGTTTAGGAGAAAATTTACTTGAGGCTTATTTAAAATCTTTACTTTCTGTAGATTTTAAACTACCTAAAAAAAATATTCTTCTTACTTTAGGTGGCATGTATAACAAAATGAACTTTTTAAATAGTGCCAGGAAACTTAAAAATATGGGTTTTAATATTTTTGCTACGGAAAATACATATCTTTATTTACAAAAAAATCAGATTGTTTCTAAAATGGTTTATAAACACTATGAATTTAAAAGTCCTAACGTGATTGATCTGATTCAGCAAAAAAAAGTTGACTTGGTGATTAACTTGAGTCAAAATCCTGATAAAGAGGTTGATGTGGATAGTAAAACCTTAAAGAAACAGGAAACTGATGGTTATTTGATAAGACGGGCTGCTATTGATTTTGGTGCTTCCTTGTTAACTAATCTTAAAAAAGCTAATCTTTTTGTTCAAGCTATGGAAAGATATTCTTTAGATAAACTCAAGGTTAAGTCCTGGCAAAGTTATACTAAAAAAACTTTTTAAGGAGAAGAAAATAAAGCTGGATTAAAAATCCAACCTGACTATGATTATTGAAAAAACCTTCTTTTACATAATACAAATGGAGGGTAAAAAATGAAGACTTTTAAGAAATTTAATAACTCTTTTAGGGGTAAAAGTTTTATTTCCATCAATCAGTTTTCCTCTAAAAAGGAAGTAGAGATTATTTTTAACACAGCTGATCAAATGAAAAAAATAGTTGAAAAAAGAAAAGTAAACGACCTGCTGAAAAAATATTGTATCGCCCAACTTTTTTATCAACCTTCAACCAGAACTTTTACTTCTTTTTTAGGTGCAGCTAAATGGCTGGGGGCTTTAACCATTCCTATTCACGGCATGAGTGAGTATTCTTCAGCCGTTAAAGGAGAAAGTTTGGCTGATTCCATTAAATCAATTTATCAAACTACAGCCGCCGACCTTATTATTCTAAGACATCCTGACGATGATTCTTCAGAAGTAGCGGCTAAAAATTCTTATGTACCAATTATTAATGCCGGTTCAGGCAAAAAAGAACATCCAACCCAGGCTATTTTAGATCTTTTTACTATCAGAGAGTCATTTAAAAAAACAGATAATTTAAAAGTAGCTATGGTGGGTGATTTGAAAAATGGCCGAACAGTTAAATCTTTGGCTCTGCTTTTAAGTTTAATGGGAAAAAACAATAAAATTATTTTTGTTTCACCGGGTAGCTTGAGAGCTCCTTTAGCTTTACTTAATCAGTTAAAATCTTCTGGAACAGATGTTTGGGAAACAGATGATCTAAACCAGGTAATTGATAAAATAGACTGTTTATACGTTACCAGAATTCAAAAAGAGTGGTTTGCCAAAGAAGAAGAGTATCAAAAAGTGGCAGGATGTTACACCATAGATAAAAAGCTTATGAGTAGAGCTAAAAAGAAAATGATTGTTATGCATCCTCTGCCTAGGGTTAATGAAATAACAGAGGAGATTGATACTGATCCCCGATCTTTTTATTTTGAACAGATGAGAAGCGGTTTATATACAAGAATGGCATTATTAAAACTTATTTTGCTCGGTAATAATTAAAAAAATAATTTTAAAAAACTAAATATGACAAAATTATTAAAACTACCTGGACTTATAGATGTTCATGTCCATTTAAGGGATCCTGGCGCAACTCAAAAAGAAGATTTTTATACCGCCAGTCGGGCAGCTTTAGCCGGTGGCGTGGTTGGTTTGGTGGATATGCCCAACAATCCTGCTCCTACTATTAATTTAAAAAGATTGGTAGTAAAAAAACAAGCCGCTAAAAAAAGTGTTTGTGATTATGGTTTTTACTTTGGGGCTAATCAGGAAAACTGGAAAGATTTCAGAAAAGTTTTTTCTCAGGTTTTTGGATTAAAAATTTATATGAATCATACTACCGGGCCGTTATTAGTTGAAGACTTGGCTGTTTTACAGCAGCATTTTAAAAATTGGCCTCAAAGCAAACCAATTTTAGTGCATGCTGAGCAGGATACTCTTGCTAAAGCTATTGGCCTGGCAGCTTGTTGGGATAAATGGCTTCATGTATGTCATTTGGCAACTTCTGAAGAACTTGAACTGGTTAAAAAAGCCAAACAAAAGAAGATAAAAGTTACATGTGAAGTTACTCCTCATCATTTATTTTTAACTAAAGATGAAGTTAAAACTTTGGGTAGCTTAGCTGTGATGAGACCACCATTGCAGACACGAGCAGATTTAAAATCTTTATGGTGGGGCATAAATAAGGGAATTGTTGATCTTATTGCTACCGATCATGCTCCCCACACTTTAAAGGAAAAACAAAGCAGTAGCCCTCCCAATGGAATTCCAGGCTTGGAAACAAGCTTGCCCTTGCTGCTAACCGCCCTAAATGAAAACAAAATAACTTTAAAAAAGTTGATAGAGTTAACCAGTATTAATCCAGCTAAATTTTTAGGGTTAAAGTCAGTTAAAAACTCTTGGGTGGAGGTTGACCTGAATAAGAAATGGATTATTGAACAAAAAAACCTGCAGACAAAATGCGGTTGGTCGGCTTTTCATGGCAGAAAAGTTATAGGAAAAATAGAGAGGGTTTTTTTAAGAGGGAAAAAAGTTGTTGAAAACGGAAAAATTATAGTCAAGAAAGGATTTGGTAAACCTTTATGAAAGTAAACTTGTCAGTTAGTTTTTGTGGTCGTAAGCTTATAAATCCTCTTTTTTTGACTTCAGGTATTTTAGGAACCGAGGCAGAACTACTTAAAAGGGTTGCTGGTTTGGGAGCAGGTGTGGTTACTACCAAATCTTGCTGTTTAGAGGAAAGGAAGGGTCACGAGAATCCAACAGTTTTAGCATGGGAATGTGGAATTCAAAATGCAGTTGGTTTAACCAATCCTGGAGTGGAAAAGGAGGTAATAGAAATAAAAAACTTGAAAAAATTGCTAAAAAATAAAAAAACAAAGATATGTGCGTCTTTTTTTGGCAGTACAATTAAAGAGTTTGTTTTAGTAACTAAAAAAATCAGTCAGGCAGAACCCGACTTTTTAGAAATGAACATTTCTTGTCCAAATACAGAATCCGAACTTGGACTTCCCTTTGCTTTTTCTGCTGCCGACACTTTTAAACTTACAAAAGCGGTTAAAAAAGAAACAAAAATTCCAGTGATTGTTAAACTGGCTTCTCAAGTGACAGATATTGTAGCTATTGCTAAGGCAGCCGAAGAGGCCGGCGCTGATGCTGTTTCAGCTATAAATACAGTTCCAGGGATGATAATTGATATTGAAGCGGGGGCGCCCATTTTGACTAATAAGATTGGCGGTCTTTCCGGGCCGGCCATTAGGCCGATTGCGGTTAAATCTATCTGGCAGTTGGCAAAGAGTTTAAAAATTCCTTTGATAGGTATGGGAGGAGTGACTTATGGTCGTGATGTAATTGAAATGATTATGGCTGGAGCTACTGGCGTAGGGATTGGTTCAGCCACTTATTTTAGAGGTATAGATGTCTTTAAAAAAATCTTAAAAGAGGTAGAAGTTTGGATGGAAAAAGAAAAAATTGTAAATTTAAACCAGATAAGGGGAAAGGCTTTATGAAACAATCAAGTTTACCGCAAGCAGGAATTGTTAAAAAAATCATTAAAGAAAATTTTAAAACCAAAACTTTTGTAATTGATGCCAAAATTACAGCAAATCCAGGTCAGTTTATTATGGTGTGGTTGCCTGAAATAGCAGAGAAACCTTTCTCCTTAACTACAACCGACCCCTTAAGCTTTACTGTTATGAGCGTAGGTAAGTTTACTAGGACTATAAATACTAAAATAAAACCAGGAGACAAGATTTGGTATCGGGGCCCTTTGGGTAAAGGGTTTTTTAAAAATAAGCCTGGTAAAAAGATCTTAGTTTCTGGTGGCTGCGGTTGTGTACCTGTGTACTGTTTTGCCAGAACATTAAAGGATAAGAAAAACACTACTGTTATTATCGGAGCTAAAAATAAAAAAGAGTTGTTATTTGTTAATAAATTTAAAAAACTTGGATTTAAAGTAATGGTAACAACAGATGATGGCAGTCAGGGTTGTAAGGGCTTTACAACCGATATTCTCAAGCAGGAGTTGGAGAAAAATAAAAATAAAGTAAGCTGTGTTTATTCTTGCGGACCCGATATTATGTTAAGAAAAGTTGTCAAACTTTGTTTGACTTCTAAAGTAAAATTTCAGGTTAGTCTTGAAGCTTTAATGAAGTGTGGTTTTGGTATTTGTGGGTCCTGTAGCCGGGGAGGAAAATTGGTCTGCAAAGACGGTCCGGTTTTTTCTAAATGGCCTGGAAAGCTTTAAAAAAAGTTAAAAATGATCAGCAAAAACGCTATATTTAATTTTGATGCTTATTCTCAGTTTGCCAAACTACTTTATGGTACAAACTTTAATATTCCTTTAAATCAAAGAACAGTTAAAGATATAAAAAACAGAAAACATGCAAAAGTAATAACAGTCAAATCTTCATCCATTATTGATGCTAAAACTTTATCCTATTTTCCTAATTTAAAACTGATTGTAACCAGAACCGTAGGGGTTAATCATCTTGATCTTGAGGCATGCGGGAAAGTAAAAGTTGGAGTGAAAAATATTCCTGATTATGGAGCCTTTTCCGTAGCCGAGCATGTTTTTGCCCTGCTTTTAACTTTAACCAGAAAAGTCATTTTTTTAGATAAAGAAGTTAGGAATGGTCGCTTTTCTTCTAACGGAGCTCAAGGTTTTAGCCTGGAAGAGAAAACGTTTGGCATTATTGGTGCCGGTAGAATCGGTATTGAGATTATTAAACTAGCCAAAGCCTTTCGAATGAAAGTGCTGGCTTTTGATATGTATGAAAATAAAAGATTGGCAAAGCAGCTAGGATTTAAATATACCACCCTAAGTGATTTATTAAAAAAATCAGACATTATTTCCCTTAATGTGCCTTTAACCAAAAAAACAAAGCATTTAATTGATGATAAGCAAATTGGTTTGATGAAAAATGAAGTTATTCTAATTAATACTTCCAGAGGAGGCATAATAAACACTAAGGCCCTGATAAAACATATTAATAAATTTAAGTATTTAGGACTTGATGTTCTAGAAGATGAGGACAGGTTTACTAAACAGCATCCGCTTTTAAGTTATAACAATGTAGTTATTACTCCCCACTGTGCTTTTTTTACAGATAAAAGTGCCCCAAATATAGCTAAAAAAACCAGACAAATTATTGTAAAATACTTTAAANNAGATGTTAATAAACTACCAACACACCTTAAAAGGCATAAAGACCCAGTGTTTGAATTTAACAAACAAATTATAAATAAAACTGCAGATTTAGTTTGTGCCTATAAACCAAATATAGCTTTTTATGAAGCCTTAGGAATAAAGGGGATTAACTCGCTTAAAAAGACCATTGATTATTTAAAAAAAAATTATAAAAATATTCCTCTTATTTTAGATGCTAAAAGAGCAGATATTGGTAGTACTAACAAGGGTTATACTCAATCTATTTTTGAATACTTGAAAGCAGATGGCGTAACTGTTAATCCTTATTTAGGGCAAGAAGCCTTAAAGCCATTTTTAAACTATAAAGATAAAGGTATAATCTTACTTTGTAAAACCTCAAATCCAGGTTCAGACGAGCTGCAAAACTTAAAAGTTGATCACAAGAAACTTGGTAAAGTGCCTTTTTATCAGGTAGTTGCTTATAACATTGCCACAAAATGGAATAAAAACAAAAACTGTCTTCTTGTGGTTGGAGCTACATACCCTAAAGAATTAAAAGAAATAAGAACTATAGTAGGTGAGATGAATCTTTTAATTCCGGGTATTGGCGCCCAAGGAGGAGAGATAGAAAAAACCATAAAATATGGTAAAAACTCTCAAAACTCAGGGATGATAATCAGTTCATCAAGAAGTATAATTTATGCGGATAGTAGTCATTATTTTGCTCAAAAAGCAAGAGAAAAAACGGAAAGCCTTAAAAATTTAATTAATAAATATAGGAGTTAAATGAAAGATTACTTTAAAAAAAACGTTAATATTGCAAAAAATCTTTTAGATATAAAAGCCATTTCTCTTAGACCGCATAAACCCTTTAAGTTTACTTCAGGAATACTTTCGCCGATCTATATTGATAACAGAATTACTATTTCCTATCCTGACTTAAGAGATAAAATTATTGCTCAATATATTAAAATTATAAAAAATGATATAGGTTTGGATAACATTGATGTTGTTTCCGGAACAGCTACAGCCGCCATACCTCATGCGGCCTTTATTGCCCAAAAATTAAACCTACCGATGGTTTATGTAAGGGAAAAGAAAAAAGGTCATGGTAAGGAAAATCAAATCGAGGGCGTAGTTAAAAAAGGTCAAAAAGTGTTAGTTATAGAAGACCATATATCTACCGGTGGAAGTTTAATAGGTAATACAAAGGCAATTAGAAATGCAGGTGGGAAGGTTAGCTATGCAATAGCTAACACCAACTTTTTAATGATAAAGGCAGCACAAAACTTTAAAAAGTTAGATATTAAGGTTTTTAGTATTACTGACTTTGAAACTATTGTTACAACTGCAGTAAAAACTGGTTATTTAAAAGATAAAGATAAAGAATTAGTATTAAGCTGGGCTAGTAATCCAGAAAAATGGGGGAGATAATTTATGAAAGTATTTGCTGGTTCTTCAAACTTGCCATTGGCTGAAAAAATAGCCTTACTGCTTAACCTTAAAATGGGAGAAGTTGAACTATCACGTTTTCCCAATGGAGAAGCTAGGGTTTGGATTAAAGATAAAGACGTTAATAGTAGGGCAATTGTAGTTCAGTCTTTTTCCAATCCTCCCGACGGGTATGTAATGGAATTTTTACTAATGGTTGATGCTTTAAAAAGAATGGGAGTTAAAAAAATAATAGCTGTAATTCCCTGGTTGGGTTATTGTGTTCAGGATAAGGTTTTCCGATATGGTGAGCCTTTATCCTCCAAGGTTATTGCCAGAATTCTTCAGGCAATAAGGGTCTCCAAAATTATAACTTTAGATTTGCATAATGAAACTATTGCCGGTTTTTTTGACATGAACTTTGAACACCTGAGGGGTAGAAATGTATTTATTGATTACTTTAAAAAAGAGAAGAGTATTGATTGTATTGTTTCTCCGGATGTCGGAGCGTTAAAAAACGCTACTTTTTATGCCCAGGAACTTGGCTTGCCTTTAACCGTAATTAATAAAAAAAGAGATCTTTCCAGCGGCAAAGTTTCCATCGTCGGAATATCAGAAGAGATTAGGGGTAAAAGTGTTTTAATACCCGATGATTTTGTGTCTACCGGCGGAACCTTAATTCAGGCAGCTAAGTTTTTAAAAGAAAACGGTGTTAAAAATGTATATGCAGCTTTAACTCATCATTTTTATGTCCCTGGCGTTCAAGAAAAAATAGAGGCTAGTCAGCTAGATGCCCTTTTTGTAACCGATACCATTAAGAAACCGGATAAAGATTATAAAAAACTTAAAATAGTGTCAGTGGCCAAACTTGTAGCAAATAGTATAAAATTAAAGTAAGTTAAAAAAATGATAAATAAAAACAGTCAAACCAAATATATTTTTGTTTCCGGAGGAGTTATTTCCGGTCTTGGCAAGGGAGTAACAGCGGCTTCTATTGCCCTGATTTTACAAAGCAAGGGTTTTAAAGTTGCTCCTATAAAATGTGAAAACTATCTTAATGTAGATGCTGGCACTATAAACCCGATTGAACACGGCGATCCTTTTTTATGTGAAGACGGTACCGAAGCTGATATGGATATTGGAACCTATGAAAAGTTCCTTGACCTTAATCTAGACAAACAAAACTTTATTACCATGGGCCAGATTTATAAAACAGTTATCGATAAAGAGAGAAGTTTTGAATATCAGGGTGAGGATGTTGAGGCTATTCCCCACATCACAGATGAGATTCAGCAAAGATGGATTAATGTGGCGGAGAAAAACAAGCCTGACTTTGTTATTATAGAACTAGGCGGGACAGCCGGTGAGTATCAGAATGTATTTTATTATGAAGCTTCAAGAATTCTGGCTTTTAATAATCCGGGTCGGATTTTGCATGTTCATGTTGGTTACATGCCAAGACCAGCTCATTTGGGTGAGCCCAAAACCAAACCCATTCAGCTTTCCGTTAAGTTTTTAAACTCCATGGGAATTCAGCCTGATATGATTGTGGTTAGATCAGATGTTGGGATTGACCAGAGAAGAAAAGATAGGTTTTCTCTTTTTTGCAATGTTTTGCCTCAGGATATTTTTTCTGCTCCTGATCTGAAAATTGTTTATGATTCGCCTTTGGTATTGGAAAAACAGAATTTAGGGCAACGGATTATGGAAAAGTTTAACTTAAAACCTAGAAAAAAAGATCTTAAAGTCTGGGAAGACTGGGTAACAAGAGTTAAGAAAATAAAACAGGAGGCAAAAACTTTAAATCTGGCAATTGTCGGTAAATATTTTGTTACTGGCGGATACCAGTTGCGCGATTCTTATGCAGCTCTCTTTGATGCTCTTGAGCATGCTGCCTGGCATAATAATATTAACCTAAATATTAAATGGATTGATGCTGAAAGTTTAGAAAAAGAAGGAATTAGTAATCAATTTAATAATATTTGCGGTATTATTGTTCCTATTGGTTGGGGAGAAAGGGGAGCAGAGGGAATGATTGCAGCTGCCGGATTTGCCAGAGATAAGAAGATTCCTTATCTGGGACTTTGTTATGGAATGCAATTAGCTGTGGTTTCCTTTGCCCGTGATGTTTTAGGTTTGAAAAATGCCAACACTACTGAGGTTAATCCTAGTACCAAACATCCCGTAGTTCACCTTATTCCTGATCAGGAAAGAATTATTGAAAACAGGGCTTATGGTGGAAGCATGAGGTTAGGCGCCTGGCAAGCTAAAGTTAAAAAAAGTACTCTAGCTTGGAAAGCTTATGAAATGCACAAAGGTTTTAAAGACAAAGGTAGGGAGATTGTTTCCGAAAGACATAGGCATCGCTGGGAGTTTAATAATGAGTATGCTAAGGAGTTTGAAAAGCACGGTTTTGTTTTTTCCGCCAGATCAGTTAAAGAAAATTTGGTGGAGATAATAGAACTGCCTAAAGATAAACATCCTTTTTACTTGGGCACCCAAGGCCATCCTGAATATAAGTCCAGACCTTTAAGCCCCCATCCTCTTTTTATAGAGTTTGTTAAGGCTTGTATTAATAAAAGTTAAATGATAAAATTTCTTCTATGGCTATTTCAACAACCATTCTAGATCAAAAAATCAACGTTGGTGACAGGATTAAAGTTCACCATAAAGTTAAAGAGGGTGAAAAAGAACGGACCCAGATTTTTACTGGTATTGTTATTGCCATCAAAGGCAATAGAAGCGGCAAAGCTTTTGTGGTTAGACGGATTGCTTCAAGCGGAGTTGGAGTTGAAAGAATTTGGCCTGTTATCTCTCCATGGCTTCAGAAAATCGAAGTGGAAAAAAGAGGTAAAATCAAAAGGTCTAAACTTTACTATCTAAGAGATAGGGTTGGTAAAAAAGCTACAAGAGTAAAAACAATGACTAAAAAAGAAGAGAAACAAAAAGAAGTAAAACAGCTTGAGAAAAATTCCAAACAAGAAGCTAAAAACAAGAAAGAAGAAACAAACAAAACTTCTAAAACAAAAGCGGCAGGGAAAAGCAAATCTAAGGTCAAATCAGAAACAAAAAAAGAAAGCTAACCTCTGTTTTTTTATTTTCCTTTACTCCCAATTTATTTTAAATCTTAACAGGATTTTTTGGTTAAAAATTAAACTTATTAAATAAAAGTTTAAGACTTTCTGTTTTTGATGTAAAAAAGTAAAAATAAAAATAGGGCGATCAGAGTTAGGATAAGGGCATAAGCAAATGGGTAATCAGGATTTAAGTCAAACAAAAATCCAGCAATCAAACCAGCAGGTAAGGCTGCCAAACTGGTGGCCATATAAAAAGCTCCGAGGGCAGTACCCCTGGTTTCTTTATCTGTTAGATCTGAAACAAGACTTCTTTCCGATACATTTACAAAAGCATAATTAACGCCTAAAAGGAAAAAAAGAAGTAAAAATAAACCTAGTGAGTTGGCAAAGATAAATCCCAAGGTAACTAAGGCAAACAGGCTATAACCAAAAAAAAGGATCTTTTTGCGTCCCAGCTTGTCTGATAGTTCACCGGCAGGAATGGCAAAAGCAGTATAGGAAAAATAATATAAAGCATAAAGCAAGATAGATATTCCGGTTGATAGGCGGCCGGAAAAAAGGTTTTGGCTTTTTAAAATAAAAAACATATAACTGAAGTTAGCTAAAGCGTAAAGAGTGGCTATTAAAATAATTATTTTTAAGGGTAAAGACAGTTTTTTCAGTTCCAGTTTAAAACTGGTTGCTTTAACAGTCTTTTTTTCTTCAATTACAGGCAATAAAGGAAACAAGGCTAAAAAGGCAATAACGCCTGCTACTAAAAAAATGGATCTAAATTCAAGTTTGAAACTCCAGAAAAGGACAAAGGCCAGTAGTGAACCCAGAACCGCTCCACCACTGTCCATGGCTCTGTGTAAGCCAAAGCTTCTACCTCTTTTTTCCTGGGTACTTGAGCTTGCCAAAATTACATCTCTGGGAGCTGACCTTATTCCTTTACCCAATCTTTCCAATGTCTTAAAGATTAAAACCTGCGGCCAAACAGTAGCAAAGGCAAAGCCTAATTTGGAAAAAGCAGACAATAGATAGCCTGAAAAAACAAAAACCTTCCTTTTTTTTAATTTATCAGACCAGTAGCCAGCAATGATTTTAAATAGACTGGCTATACTTTCTCCCAAACCTGAGATAAGGCCGACAGCCACTCCGCCTCCACCAATCTGAGTAATAAATAAAGGCAGGATTGGCAGGACAATTTTACTTGAGGCATCATTAATAAAACTTACCAGTCCCAGCCAAAAAACATTATTTTTTTTATTCCCCATATTATTTAACCATTAATTCTTTTACCTCTTCTTTGCCCTCTTCAAGTTCTTTTTCCTGTTCGGGATCAAGTTTTAACAGCATGGCTTGGAACTCGCCTACATGAGTTTTTTCTTCTCTGGCAACATCTTTTAAAATCCTTTTTAAATTAGAATCAGTAGCTTTAGCTGCTAACTGCTCATAAAAACTAATGGCATCGAGTTCGGCGATAATGCCAAGGCGTAAAATCTCCTTATCAATCTCTTCAGGAGTAAGATTTTCTAAGTTTATAGGTAGTTGGGTAAACATCAAACCCTCCTTTATAAATTAATAAAATGTTTTTTTAATCTTGAACTTTATTATAACCTAAAAAACTAGTATTAAAAAAACTTAATAAATAAGTAAGAACTTGGTAATAAATTATTACCTAATTATTACCTATTTTTAACCTATTTTTGACTTAATTTTTATAAAGTAAACTTATGAAAATAAAAGCAAGCAATTTGCAGGGTAAAAAGATCATAGCACAGTATAACAATAAAAAATTGGATGATATTGATGATTTTATCTTAAATAATCAAGGTAGTGAGGTAGTGGGGTTAGTTTTATCATCGGGAAGTATTTTATCTTCAGAAAAAAAGATAGTTTTATTTAAAAACCTATCCAGCGTTGAGGAAAAAAAAGTGCAGGTTGATAATGCTAATGTAATTAGAAAAGTAGAAGATTTTAATCAATTTGGAAGATCTTTTTTTAATGGCGAAAAAGCAATAACCGGTAGCATAGTAGTGTCAACAGAGGGGGAAAAAATGGGGAAGATTAATGATTTTGAGTTTGATACTCAAACAGGAAAAGTTATAAGTTTTTTAATAGGTAAAAATGTAATGGCTAAAATTTTAAGTATCGATGAAGAGATAGAAAAGCAAAAGGTTCTTTCTTTGGGTAAAGAGGTAATGTTTGTTAATAAAAATCAGACGGGTCAAAGTCAGGCCAAACAAAATGGTCAGCAGTCACAAGGACAAAAAAACCGCTCTGGTCAAGGTAAATCAACCAGACAAACACAACCAAAGCAACAACAAAACAAAAAAGCTAAAAATCAACCACCAGAAAAGCAAGAGGTTCAAACCAGGTCTAACAAAGAAACTGTTGCCATTCCTGAGGACAGCACTATAGTTTTACCTGAAACCAAAAAAACCGGCGTGGTTTATGAAACTGAGGCGCCGACTGTTTTAAAAAAGGCAAAAAAAGGAACAGAAAAAAATGAATAGTTAAAAATCATTTCTTTACTTATCCCCGTTATGTTAGTATAAACATCATCCCTTTGTCTTAAAACAAAGGGATGGTTCAAGTTTCAAAGCTTTTTCTAAAAATAAGTATTCAAAATAATAATTAACTTTTAGCTTTTTCTTTTCTTTTATAAGGTTTGACTTGGATTTTGTTTAATACATCAATAACTCCAGAACTCCAATAAGCATCAGCATAAGCCAGTGGTTTAGTTCTGGGATTTCTAACTTCTCCAGAAAGAGTAACTACACCGTCTTTAACTGAAACATCAATTTTCTGTTGGTCGGAAAAAGTAATGCCGACATCGGCAGCAATATTATCTTTTACAATATCTTCAACTTCATTATCATCTAAAACAAAATTATTATTGTAATCATAAAGATCGTAGTCGCTCCATCCATAAGGAGCTCCCCACCAATAATCGTTAGGACCGTAATATTCATAATCGCTAATGTATCTTGCCAATTTAATCACCTCCTTTCAATTATTTCACTCTAATATTATTTTGTTGGAAAATATTAAAAATTAAGTAATAATTTAGTAATAGTTTTTATTATTAAAACTGGGGTTGAAAATTTTCATTATAAGTCTGTAAGCTCTGATCCCAACACTTGTAAAAAAGATTTTAAAAATCATTGAAAAACATTAAAAAAGGAAAGATAAGATAAATAGAAGTAAGCTTAGTTTTCTTTTTTTAGAACCGTTATTAAAACTTTATCAACTCTATTGTTATCCATGTCAACTACTTCAAAACGAAGGCCGTTTGCCTGAAAACTGTCACCAGAAACAGGAACCCTATTAAGTTTATGCATAATAAAGCCGGCAATGGTATGAAAAATACCTCTATCTTCTTCAGGGATTCTTTTAAGTTTAAAATACTCCTTAAACCTATCTATAGAGACAAGTCCATCTACGAGATAAGTATTGTCATTTCGTTTAATAATATCTTTTTCTTCTGGTTCACCTATGGTGGGAATATCGCCCACTAGAGCCTCTAGAATGTCCGTTAAAGAAAGTAAACCCTGAATATGCCCATACTCATCTATAACCAGGGCAATACGAATTTTCGATTTTCTAAAAGCTTCCAGCACTTTTAAACTATTCATGCTTTCAGGAATAAACAAAGGTTTGCGTAAATATTTCCTTAAATCTATTCGATCTTTTATAAGAAAGTTTGTTAATAGATCTTTAGTTCTAACAATTCCCACAATATTGTCAACATTATCCTGACAAACTGGAAAGTAAGAACGGGGATTTTTAATAATTTTATTTCTTAAATTTTTAAAACCGCTGTTAACATCGAGCCAGATAATGTCTTTTCTAGGAGTCATTAAAATATTGACCTGCTTATCATTAAGCAACATAGTTCTTTCCAAAATATCTCTTTCTTCAATCTGAAAAACTCCCATTTTGGCTCCTTCTTTAATAAGCAATTGAATCTCTTCTTCGGTTATAGATGGTCTGTTGTCTTTTTTAACTTTTAAAAGCTGAAGCAGTTTATCGGTAGACCAGCTAAGTCCGGTTACTAGGGGAGAGGCAATACGAGATAAAAAATTCATAGGTCGGCTGGTAATTTTAGCAATTTCTTCAGGAAAATTGAGAGCTAGACGTTTGGGAACAAGCTCGCCAATTACTAGCGATAAGTAAGTAATTACTGTTACTACTAAAAAAAGAGATAAACCTTCGCTATAGGGAGCAAGAAAAGAAACTTTCTGAATTGATAAAGCTAAATTTTCGGCAATAGTTTCCCCTCCAAAAGCGCCGGCAAAAATACCAATAAAAGTAATACCTATCTGAATAGTGGAAAGAAATCTGCTGGGAGATACAGAAAGTTCCAGAGCCGCCTGAGCATTTTTATCTCCTTCTTTTGCCTGTTTTTCTAAATGAGACTTACGAGCAGAAATAACAGCAATTTCCGCCATGGCAAAAATTCCGTTTATAATAATAAGTAGCAAAACAATAACTATTTCAATCATTACCAAATTATAGCTTAAAAACGGCAAAAAAGTCCAAAAAAAAGTAAAAAATTGGTGTTAAAAAGGTTTTATTTAACTAAAAAGCCTATTAGATCCAACTATCTTTTTGAAATAAAAAACTTCTAGCAAAAGTATAAGAAGGCTCAAAATAATTCTAAGTTATTTTTTCACAACTTTTTTTAGTGTTTTGATAGAAACACCTGGTAAATCAGGATTTTTTTTGTGTTGATAGTATTCATAGGCAATCGGAATAAGAGAAAGGCCAATAATGGCAAATACTGCATAATGAAAGTTTTCTTGGATAATAGGTATATTGCCAAAAAAATAACCCAACAGTGTAAATAGGGAAACCCAAACAACCCCACCTATAACGTTATAGGTAATAAACTTGCCATAATTCATAGTGCCAACACCAGCTACAAACGGCGCAAATGTGCGGACAATTGGCACAAAACGGGCAAGGATGATGGTTTTAGCACCATGCTTTTTATAAAATTGTTCTGTTTTATCTATATGTTCCTGATTTATAAACTTTATCTTTGGATTATCAACGATTTTTCTACCAAAAAAATGTCCAATCCAATAATTTACTGTATCTCCTAAAATAGCAGCGACAATCAGAAGTGCTACAATACCCCATATATTAAGTGATCCTAAAGAGGCGATAGCTCCGGCCGCAAACAATAGAGAGTCTCCTGGAAGAAAAGGCGTTACAACAAAACCTGTTTCTGTAAAAATGATAGCAAAAAGAATAAAATAAGTGAGCAGTCCGTACTGACTTACAAGTTGAGAAAGGTGTTTATCCAAGTGAAGGATAAAATCAATAAAGTATTGAAAATATTCCATAAAAGAAATAATAACACATAAGTCATCATGTAGGAAACTGCTAATTTTAAAATTATTACTATTTTCTTACTTAACTTATGAATTTTTTTAATAAATCTTTTATAAATTAATTTTTAAAAGATTTTAAAGCCATATGTAAATAAAGATATTGCTAACGACCAGTTTTTTAAACTTTATGGCTATGTTTTTGCTTACCTATTCCTCAATTGCCAGTTTGGACCATTTTTATATTAGCCTTAACAAAGTCTATATGGCTGCTATTATGACAATGCCGATGATCTTAATTAACATCCTTATGTTGCATTCAAAATATAAAAATAAGCGCAGGCACTACTAATTACTTTTATAGCAGCTTTTCTAGGCTTGCTACTGCTTTTTCTTTTTATCCGTAGACAAACTGGAGTAAATAATGAGCGTTTTTTAAAATCAATGATTCCTCATCATTCAAGGGCAATTTTAGTTTGTCAACAGTCTGAAATTACAAATTCGGAAATAAAAATCCTTTGTGAGAATATTGTTAAAGTACAAAAAGAAGAAATAAGCATTATGCAAAGGATGTTAAAAAGGTATTAATAAAAAAAATTAAAAAGTAAGTGCTAAAATTAACAGCGATAAAAATAGATTAATAAAATAATACCTTTTACTTTAAATGTAGGTCTAATTTGATTAATGATGGAGTATTATAAAGAAATACAAATGCATAAAAAGAAATTGTGAACCACTCTTACGATAGTTTGAACTCTATGATACAAGAATTTATCGAGATTATAAAGTCTTTGCCAGAGATATTTGCACCACAACCAGAACTAGCATTGGTTAAGGCATGAAGATTATCAAACAAAATTAACGAAAGGAAAATTATGGGATAAGCTAACTACAATACTACCAGAAACATAGGGGCGGGGCGGTTATTTTAGATTTTATAGTCTCAAAAAAACTGACTAGCTGCCTCATAAATTTAGCCGAATTTTGAAATCGGCTTTTTTTAAGCCTCCGAATCAAAAATCACTCTAACTCTACTCCAACCTTTTCTCCAACAGCTCTTAGCTTCAAAAATCCATTCACTGCGTATGAGGTTCCCTCTCTAAGTTTTGTTTCGTAGCTTCTCATATTTTGCAAACTTCCAGTATCAATATATTTTGCCAGTTCTCCCATTGCTTCTTTCCTCAATTTTACTGACACTTGTAAATAAACTATCCCACCTTCAAAGCCAGTTATTTCTTTTTCGTATTCTTTAAGACTTTCTGGAGTACTATGGCCAAGATCTACCAAGCCACCCCATATTTTATCCTGTGCTGCTTCAGTATCTTTAACGTAGCTATAGAGAGTAGCCCTGGAAATTTTCAAGGATGAATATCCTATTAAAGATTTTGCCACTAGTTCATTGCCTTTGTCTGACAAATCGTAGAGATTTTTTGCGGAGTTGTATAAATTAGTTAAATCCTCTTGCTGTTGCTTTTTTACCTGTTCTTCTTCTGCCTTCTTTGCTTCAGTTTCAGCGCGCTTCTTGTCTGCTGTTGCCTGTTCTTTTTGTGCTTTATCCGCCTCCCGCTTAGCCTTTTTCTCTTCATTAGCGATCTTTTTTGTATCCACATAGGTGACAGATATTTTGTCTGTTAGCCCACTCGAATTGCCTGCTGAGTCAATGGCTTCGAACTCAAACGAATTATCTGGATTACTAAGTACAAACTTTGATGAAAATTCGCCGTTCTTATCAGTTTTTACAGTCCTAGCTTCACTACCATTGAAAAAAATCTTAATAGTAGCGTTCGGTTCTGATGCTCCCCCTACCTGTAAATTCTTATCGTGAACCTCACTGGCGAGATTGACACTCGGTTTATCTGGTGGTGTTGTATCATACACAATTACTCTGGATAAATTTTTGTCTTCTCCAATAACTTCTGCTCGAAAATTATTGTCACCCTCGGACAGTTCAATATTTTCAAATAATGCCTTCCTGTTTTTGTCTGTTTGTTTCTCCCCTAAGTCAACATCATTGTGATAAAGCTTTACAGTTTTTCCAGCAATATATACAACCTCAACAGTTGTTGGCGATTCGTTTGTTGGGGACTTAGCGGCAATTGATAATGAAGGCGATGTAGTTAATCCAAACCCCACTAGAAGAACAAAACCCAGAACTACTTTCGCCCAAGCAGGAATTCGCCACTTCAGCCTATTAAATAGATATTTACCAGAAAGAGGAGTAACTAAAAAACTTAAGGCAATAATAAACAAGCTTGGAATGATGTCACCAGTAGCTAGATTACCTAGCCCAGCCAGTAGCAGTATTACCCCAAGAGCCCAGCGAACAAGTAGTGCGATTCTAGTTATAAAGTGTTTCATGAACGGCTTATGTTGCGGAGAACCAAAAAGCCCCCCGCGAGCGATAGGTTGCCCTACCTGCACACCTTTCGGTGTACAACCAACGACGGTGCTCTCACGAGAGGCTTGCTGCCGTCGTTGGTTTTTCTGCCATGCCTTACAACCGAAGTCATAAAGTTTAGGCAATTTGACTGACTTTATTTTATAACATATCTCGCAATTTCGCCAGCAATTTAGTACAATAGAAGGCAATTCATATGAATGAAGATATTGAAGAGTTACTAACTCTTAAAGAAGCAGCCAAAATCCTTAGAGCGAATGAACAAACTCTGAGACGATGGGACAGACAAGGCATATTAAAAGCTGTCAGGGTTGGTAAACGCCGTGGTGTCGGTGACAGACGGTATAGAAGAAAAGATATCGAAGCTTACATTTCCCAAAGTCACAAGAAAAAGTAAGCACAAAAAAGAGAATTAAGAAAATATGACAGATAAAACAAAACTAAACGACCTAGTACTTTACCTGACAGGCATGGCGATGCGCCCAGTATTAGATGACGAACTATGGAAAACGTATGGTTACAATAAACGTCCTAAAAGTGGGAGCGTTTTCCATAAAATGATGCCAGATAAATTTGAGTTGGAAGACTACATAACCAAAGAAGTACTAACAATGGGACTCATTGATATTCTAAACGCTGTTAAAAAATCAAACAAACCCTCGGATGAAAAGTTGCTCATCGCTTTTGGTGTCGTCGATCAATTTCTAGAAACCACAAAACACATGTTTACTTCCGATTCTTTTATGGACGACTTACAGTCTTCTTATGCAAGTTACGTCGAGTGTGATAAAGCAAAAATACACCAGCCTTGGATAATAAAATCAAAAGACAAATTGAATAAGAAAAACTTTGCAAAATTTATGGTGGGAACGATAACTTTGTTAGGTACAGAGACACATGGTGGTGACTTTTTCTTAAACACATCAATACTGAAAGATACTATTGATAACTCGACAGTTGATGAAAAATTAAAGGTTTCACTACCAGAAGAAAAACATAAAAAGTATTTAGATTTATTGGAGAATCAAATTCTTAATAAATGAAATTTGGAATTAGAACACCATCAATAAAACGAAGAATTGCAGCTAGAACATCATGGAAACGCTACGTTAGGCACAGCATGGGGTTAAAAGCTCCAAGAGGAATGGGTATACTCACAAACCCAAAGAAGGCTGTGTATAACAAAGTTTACAACAAAACATCAGTGAGTGTAGACGAATTATCAAAAATTCCTAATAATAGAAATAACAGTTCTTCTTCTGAACAAAAACCTATGAATAACGAACATCCAATTGGAATAGAAGTAACAAATACAGGAAGTATCATCAGAAGCTCAAGCAAAGCTCTCACAGTTACAAGTAAAAACTTTCAAGAGCTACGTCAACAAATTACAGATATTTACAATCAACGTGTGGAGTTATTAAAAAAACTCAATTCAGCTAAAACAAAGCTATTCATACTCTCTACGATCCATTTTGGAAGCTACCTTGTTATAGTTGGATTCTTTTACAAGGGAATTGCCAACTCAAGAAAAACTCAGCGGGATGTTGTTAAAGATTTAGAAAAGCAGGTTTCAGAAACTTTTGTTAAATTGACTTTTGCTGATAAATCACAACTTGAGAAAAGTTGGCTGAATTGCATAGACACATTCAAAGAGCTGATGAATAGTGAGAAGATTTGGGATATTACCTATGCAGAAAATGTTGATAGAGCCAAAGCACGAACAGTAGCCCAAACAGCTACCAAAAGGACTCCCATATCTAAAACTGAACGTGAGATTGAATTTGTCAAAAGTGATCTAACGCACCTACTTTTTCCCAATGAAAATGGCCCTGACTTGTTTTTATTCCCCACATTTTTACTCCTTTTCAAAGACAATCAAGAATTTGGAATTTTCGATCTCAAAGAGGTAAAGGCAACAATGAAACTTTCAGGTTACGTTGAAGAGGAAAGCGTACCAAAGGATACAGAAATTATTCAACATACTTGGAAAAAGGCCAATAAAGATGGTTCTATGGATAAAAGATTCAAAGGAAATTATCAAATTCCCATTGTTAAATATGGTGATATGACTTTTGAATCAGAAGGCGGGCTTGAAGAATCATTTATGTTTAGTGACTTCGATGCCTTCACAGAGTTTGCAAAAACATACGAGTATCACGTCTCGTGGCTAGGCAAACTCTAATATGTTCAATCTCTTCACTAAATCAAAGTATTCTGACGATAATGAATCCATAACAGCACTCATGCGTATTTCTAGCATGGGGTTCGGTGGTGAACAGGATTTTGAAAAAGATAATATGTTGAAAGTATTAGGAGAAATTGAAAGTTCTTTCAACGATCTTCAAAACCCAAAACTTGCCTATTGGTTAGGCATTGCTTGGAGAAATTTTACAGCATGGCATATTCGAGGTGATGAGAGAAAAGAGTATCTCGAAAAAGCAGTAGCCTACTTTGACAAAGCACTAGAACTATCAAAAAACACATTGCCTATCAAATTACCACTTGAGAAACGACATAACGCTGAATATTTAGATCAGATTGATATTGCAGGAGAATTAGGACATTTATTAGTGGACGAGGCTATTATTAGGGATTTAGATAGAGGTGAAAAGGTATTGCAATTCGTTTTTGACAATACCGAAGAATATGAACCTTGCCTTTGTTCATATGCAGAACTTTTTTACAAACGAGGAGATTATCAAAAATGTGCTGAGATAGAATTGAATATCAGTGATAGATGTGCAGTCTCACCAGAATGGAAAGACGATCCACCACCAGCACCATTAGGGATCGTAGGCAGTGCGTATAGAGCATTGGCGAAACAAGTGAAGAAAGAGGGAAAGATCGATGAAGCAATTGGATACTTTCAAAAAATGAAAGAACTGAAGGTTGCTTCAGAAAACGACTTGAAGATATTAGGGAAGCTTGCAGATAATAAAATATCTTGATATATGTGTAAATCCAGCCGTTAAACGAGTTGAAATATAGTTATTGAAAATTAAACGTTTCAATTATTTTGTCTGTTAACTCTTTATTTTCAGGTTGTGGTGGATAGGTAGACACCGAGAAGAGTCTGCCATCCTTCAATATAACAGTTAAGTAATGTTTCTTAGGATCATTAGCATTGGCAATACCTTTTGTTCCGATATATCCATCAATTGAGGCCTCTTTTATAGATGCAGGATCCATGCCTGTCTTGGCTTTTTCTAAATCTTGTGCCGATCCCTCTTTGTTAGCTAGATACAAAGCATAGAGTTGGTATTCAGGATTGTTCTGATCACCTTTTTCGATGTAGAAAGCGACTGTACGGATGCTACCGTCATTATCGCCGATCTCCTTTCTAAATGTCAAATCACTTGGGAATGAAAGAGTCAGCCCTATTTCATCAACTGTTTGTTCTTGCCATCCTGTTTGATCTATCGAATTTTCCCCAGTAGACAATTGTTGTTCATTGTTTGGTTTATTTGACGTTATAAAGGC
>DBQG01000036.1:0-1087 GCA_002305125.1 Patescibacteria group bacterium UBA1400
GGTTGACGAAGCGAGGTTAATTTAACCAAAGCTTTAATATTAACTCCTTTAGAATTCTTATCATTCTTTTTCAAATGAAAAAAAATTTTAAATCGCTGCGGCGTTCCCAACAGCTTAAAACAGTTACCACAGGACTCTTTCATATAATGATTTTATCATGGAAATGCTTTTTGCTTAAAAAACTAATAAGCAGGCAGCAAATCTGCCTTTTTAAGCCCTAAAGCGTTAACTACGACAATTACGGTGGAAAGACTCATTAGCAAAGCTCCCACTTCAGGTCTTAAAAAAAAGTTAAAAGAAGCAAAAACTCCGGCTGCTGCCGGAATTGCCACTACATTATAACCTGTAGCCCAGAAAAGATTTTCCTTCATCTTACGGTTAACTTTCCGGCTTAATAAAACAAGCTTTACTACATCCTGGGGATTGTCTCTGGTTAAAACTACGTCTCCTGCTTCAACCGCCACATCGGTCCCGGCGCCAATAGCCACGCCTATATCAGCCTGGGTCAGAGCCGGAGCATCATTTACGCCGTCACCGACCATCATTACCCGGCTGCCTGCCTCCTGCAGTTTTTTAATATGCTTAAACTTATCTTGGGGTAAAACTCCGGCAAAATAAGTATCAATCTTAAGTTTGTCAGCCACTCCTTTGGCTACTTGAACACTGTCTCCGGTCAGCATACCGACTTTTTTACCCAGTTTATGAAGATCCAAAACAGTTTTAATTGATTCTGGTTTAACCTCATCCTGAAACCCAATTATTCCTAAAACCTTATTTTTTTCAGCCAGAAAAGTAACGGTTTTTCCCTGGTCAGCTAACCTTTTCTCTTCTCCGGCTAACTTTTGTTCCCAAAGATTTTTATCCACCATTAATTTTTTANNAATAAGTTTTAGCTTTTATAACTCCCCCAACTCCTTTACCGGCAATGTTTTTAAAATCCCTTACTTTTAAAAGGTCAATCATTTCAGTCTCTGCCATCTTTTTAACCGGCCCGGCAAGAACATGAGAAGAATTTTGTTCCAAACTGGCAGCCAGTTGTAAAAACTTTTTTCTGCCAAGATCAGTTAAAATTTTCAGATCGGTTACA
>DBQG01000036.1:1150-8742 GCA_002305125.1 Patescibacteria group bacterium UBA1400
GAAACTGTGGGAATAGCCAAACCCAAAGCATGAGGACAGGAAATAACTAAAACCGTAATTGCCAAGGTTAAACTAAAAACCAAACTACTGCCTAAAAATAATGACCAGACAGCTAAGGTCAACAGGGCTGTTAAAAGAGCTATAAAGGTCAACCAGCCGGCAGCCCTATCAGCCAAACGCTGAACTTCAGGTTTACTGTTTTGCGCCTGTGCTACCAGCTGCTTAATCTGGCCTATTGTTGACTCCTGTCCGGTTTTACTTACTTTTACTTTTAACACGCCTTCCTGGGAAATGGAACCGGCTATTACCTTATCTCCTTTTCTTTTGCTCACCGGCTTTGATTCTCCTGTTAAAAGCGATTCGTCCAAACCTGAAGAGCCTTCCAAAATTGTGCCATCAGCCGGCACTTTTTCCCCCGGCCTGACTAAAACTATATCTCCTTTTTTAAGCTGGCCAATATCAATATCTCTGATTTTATTGTTTTTAAGTAAATGAACTTTTCCAGGCAACAACTGAGCTACCTTTTCTAAAGCACTTCCCGCTGTCTGGCTGGATTTGGCTTCAAGCCAATGACCAAACAGCAAAACCCAGATTAAAGTAGCAATCTCCAGATAAAACTCCTGATCAAGACCGGGTAAAAAAGTAGAGGCTGCAGAAAAAAGATAACCAGCTCCGACAGCTGTAGAAACCAAAGTCATCATACCAAACTTTCTGGTTTTTATTTCATGGCCAGCATGTTTGAAAAAAATCAAAGAAAAATAAAAAATTAAAGAAGCCAAGGCAAACAGCAAATATTTGCGCCAGAAAAAGTCAGCAACTCCCAAAATTTCCCTGCCCACACTGCTGAAAATAAACAAAGGAACAAGCAGAGCCGTAACAATAAAAAACCGTTTTAGAAAGTTTTGACCTTCACCCTCGGGTTGATGATGAACTTCTTTACCAAAATCGTGTTGATGATGATGCTCCATATAGCCTTTTTACTTTTTCTGCTCTTCATTACCTTTAAACCACAACCAGCGGAAAAGAGCAATTAAAACCAAGATAAATAAAACCCACGCTATTAAAGGAAACAAGCCAAAGAAAAAACCGCCAGAGCCGATATTTCCCATTGCTCCAGGCATATCAAACCCGCAATGACCATAGTTAAGTCCATTGTTAACTTCATTTTCACCGGCTGTGTGAGCTAAGACATAATCCATTTTCCCACCTCCTTTTTAGGCTTTAAATTGCCGGAGACTGACCGTAAATAATAACCTTGGTTCCCTGATTATCATCAGTAACCTTAATGCTTGAACTATCTTTTAATTTGGGATTGGCCCAAAAATAAAGCTTTTGGGCGTCTTCTGTTTTCAGGTTAATGCAACCGTGACTCATCGGCGTACCAAAATTACTGTGCCAGTAAGTCCCATGCAAACCATAACCATCAGACTGAGGGTAACGATCATTGCTAAAATACATCACGTAAGGCACATTAGGTAAATCATAATAAGTTCCCAGGGCCTGAGAACCTCCTGTCATTCTGGTATAACGAAGTTTAATCCAAATCCTAAACTCTCCGGTGGGCGTCCGGTTAAACTTGCCTGTTGAAACCGTAAAATCATAAACTTTCCTGTCTCCTTCAAAAGCATAAACCCTTTGATTGGTTAAATCCACTTCTATTCTTTTATCATCCCTCACTTGTTCCTCTTCCTCAGCAGCAAAAACAGGATTAAATTCAACGCCATTTTGTAAAGGGACAGTTATTTTTTTATTGTCACAGACCGCAAACCTACAGTCTTTATCATACTCCTCACTGGTGTTTAAGGGATTAACCTTTGCCTGGGGAGAAAAAGCAAAAAAAAGACGAGACCGCTGCCAGAAGATTAACCCGGCAATAAGGATAAAATATAATAATAAGGGAATAAAAACCTTTTTTTCTTTAAACATAAACTTATTGTAAAGAAAAAAGGTTAACTTAATGTTAAAAAAAAGTAAGAGAAAGGTAATAATAATTTTGCTATAAATCTAAAATTATGAATTTTACTTTTTGTAATTGCATAAAATTATTCCATGTAAACGAAGATTCTCTTTTTTGCCATATCAACATATTTTTTGTTTTTCTCAATACCAATCCAATTTCTGCCTAATTTCTTTGCAACAATGGCTGTTGTTCCACTACCTAAAAATGGATCTAAAACAGTATTACCCTTTTCTGAAGACGCAATAATTATTCTTTTTAGCATTTCCTCAGGTTTTTGGGTTGGGTGTAGGGCTCGTCCATCCTTTCCCCTTAACCTTTCTTTTCCCTGAACCAAAGGAAGCAACCAAACATCCCGCATTTGCTTTACTGAACCATCCTTTTGTTTTTCAGGATTTATTTTTTTTAACTTTTCATAATTAAAAATCCATTTTTTACCCTTCACTGCCCAAACAACAAATTCTGTTGAGTGAGTAAAAACTCTTTTTGTCATATTGGGCATGGCATTTGTCTTTTGCCAAACAATAACATTGTTTATTTTAAAATCCAGTTGTTTTAAAATTATCATCACTTCGGCAAGATTATGATAAGTACAGGAAATATAAATTGAACCGTTATCTTTCAGAACTTTATAACAAGCTCCAATCCACTTACGGGTAAACTGCATATACTCAGGAGCTGTCATTTTGTCCCATTCCTCATTGACCATGTACCAATTACCACCTGTTTTATTACCCTTCCATTTTAAACCATTACCTGAAAGATTATAAGGCGGATCAGCAAAAATTAATTCAACTGAATTTTTGTCAACTTTCTCAGTTAATATTTTTATGCAGTCACCGGTATAAATAATATTAGTTTTCATAACTTTCTTGCTAAAACTACTTTTTGCCATGTGGTAATTACATTAGGTATTTGCTCAATCCATTCTTCTGAATGATCTACTTGATTTGTTAGATTTAAAATTTGTTCATATAAATTTAAAAGTTCTCCATGAGTAAATTGCTTATTCTGTTTTTTAATTTCTAAAAGGCTTTCTAATAATCTAATAAATTGAGAAATAGATAAAGGAACAATTTTTTGAGTTGCTCCTCTATAGCCATATTTTATAGACATCCAAAATGTTTCCATCGTATCCTGATGAAGTCTTGGAGCTATAAATAAGCAATAAGTAGACTTTTCAGGATTCATTTCTTCAAACTCACGAACATGTCGCATAACAGGCTGCCCCTCACTATACCATTGAGAACGATCTGTTAACATTGTAACTTCACAAACAGAATTAAATTTTTCATAAAAACATTCAATATCAGGTTTATTAGCTGGGGCAGTAAATGTAGGCTCGTTATCATCACCAACAGGATAATTAGGTTTTATTTCAAGAGCATCGTTTAAAGCATTAAGCGCAAGAGTGGATAACTTTTCAAGCTCAATACTTTTTTTATTGTCTGATTGATAAATGTTTTTAAATTTATCAATATATTTTTGAATTTTTGAGGTGTTTTGCGATTCAAAATGTGTTTCTATCCCTTGCAGTTTATGCCTATAAACTCTTAATTTTTCAATATATTCCTTTAATTTTTCTATGCTTAACTGTTCTCTATTTTGAAATGAGAAAGTAGGAATCTTTCCCACTTTTACCTTTAAATCCTTAATATAGTTCTGAACATCTCTATCAAGCTTAAGTGCTATTTTTTCTAACCCCTGCTTTGTTTCCCAGGGCAAAACCGGCAGATTAAGGTCAGCAAGATATTTTATATATTGATTAACGCTTTTAAATCTCAAAGGAGCAGCATTATCAGCTATAAGTAGTTTCCCCAACTCTATTGATCTTCTCGGCTCTAAATCAACATAAAAACCATTACCTCTGATATACAAAAATCTTGTCAATCTAAAATATCTAAGAGTGTTGTCACCATAATCTTTTAGATTCTGTAAAAGTTTTTTTATTTCCTTTTCTTTGTTTGTTTTTAAAAATGTTTTAGCAAAGTTTTTTTTAAAAGAATCTTTAAACTTCTTTTTACTTTTATCATCTTTATATAAACGAACACCCCTGCGATATTCCTTTAACTTTTTTGCCTGCCGTTTTATATCTCTATAGTCAATAAGTGTGGGAACAAATAAGGAAAACTCATCTTTATTTATTCCAATAGGCTTATTTCCTGCCTTAATCCAAAGCTTATTTACTTCATTAATAAAATGTAAAGTTCCAATAAAAGGTTTTATAAAAAAACCATTTTTTTCTGAAAAGTCAGAACTGGCCGGATTAGGATATTGCCATTTTAAAAAGATGTTGAAAAAAACCTGACCTATATCGAAATTATCACTTAAAAAATACTTTCCTAAATCTGTTATTCTTATTTTTTTGTCTTTTATCATAACCAAACCAAGCTTTTTAAAAGGATTGAATGACTGTCTTCCTCTCATGGAAGGATCTTTATAATTTTTGCTTTCAAAAATCCTTTTGGCTGTATCAAAATCTATTTCTTTTGCAAGATTAAGAAATATATTCTGATGTTTTTTAGAAAGACCATTTAAAAACTGAGTGGAAAAACCTCTTTCGGAGTTATAACCGTATAAACGCTTTTGTATAAGTAAAGTCTGAAAATAAATTTGGTTTTCTTTTGTCCATTCCAACCCTTCAAGTTTGTTTTGCAATAAAAGAAGTTGTTCCCTTAATCTATAGGGGTTCCTAGTTGTTGTGGTTATTGACCAAGGTTTTTTCATGATTACTTTATAATTTTACAATAAAAAACCCTTTCTGTATGCCCATTTGTATTGCTTTTTCCCGTTGTAAAAGCTTTATAATCTCTTTCAAAAATGTTCACATCGCCGCGAGATTTTAATATATTCATTATCTGTTCATCCCCAATTCTAGCATTTGATCTTTCATCTTTAGATTCACCAGTATTATTATATGAAAGCAAAATATGCTTACATTTTGCGTTTGCTATTAAGTCAGCAAAAACTTTAACAGCAGATTTTAAACAATAGCTACTTTTTATATGTGAACGGTCCATTTTTTTTGCCTTACCATGAACGAGTGGTTTTTTCCAAGTAACGAGATTTTCTAAAAGGTGGTAAGCATCAGAATATTGACGCGAATTGTAAGGTGGGTCAATATATAAAACATCGCAACTTATTCTCCTAATAAGTTGATTTGCATCTTCTTTATATATTTCATTGTTTACATTATTTTCTGCTTCAAAACTTGGCATTAAAAGGTTTAATGACTGAATCGTATCTAGTTTTTTCCGAAACGCATCATAGTGTCCCACCGTATTTGCCACCTTATCAACTGCATAAAGTAATGAAGTAATTAAAATGGCTTCTTCATTTTTATTACTAGCTAACTGACTAATTTTTTCCCTAATTGCTCCAATCTTTCTAGCATTCTCTAAGGTAAAATAACTGTTACCAAAATTTTTAGAAAAATAATTATCTTCTTTAACCTCTAAACTATTAAGCAGGTTAATTTTTTCTCCCACTTCTTTAAAATTAACTTTTGAAATCCCTAAAAATGTCTTAAGCGGAAAAAAATTACTTGCCAAAAAATCGTTGGCAATAACTTTAATATCTTTCTCGTTAAACCGTTCTGCTACTACGCCTGTTCCGGCAAAAATATCACAAAAAGTGCTAAATCCGTTACATTTTTCATTAACTATGTCTTCAATAAAACCAAGCAACTTATATTTATTACCTAAATAACGTCTGTTTTGTAATTGGAAGTGGCCAGTTTTAACTCTATTTTTAGGATGAAAATATGCCCCAGGCTTCCTTTTTATAGTTGATATATAGGCTGGTTGAGGGGTTTCAAAAAAGTCAAAGAGTGAATGTTGAACTCCATCAGCAACATAGTAAGTGGACTCTTGTAGTTTTTGAAAAATACTACGCGAATCATTTTTGCTTACAATGATAAAATCAACAACGTTGATACCCATGATTTTTCCAGCTTCAACAATCTTGTCTATTATTTCAATATCTTGCTGGCTTGGTTCAACATCTTCAGAGGGGTGATTATGCAATAAAATAACTCCTGCTGCCCGAAGTTCAACAGCAGGACCAAATATTTCCCTTGGATGAATTAAACTTTTATCTAAAGTACCAATAGAAATAACTTCTTTTTTTAACAAACTATTTCTTGCATTAAGATAAAGACAAACTAAATATTCCCTTTTTTTATCTCTAATTTCAGAAGTTAAAGAAATAGCATCTTGAGCTGACAAAATAAGCCTGTCTTTGGATTCCAATTCTTCATAAAACCTTTTAAATAAAGCTAGAGCAGACACAATTTGCAAGGCTTTTGCTTTACCAATGCCCGAAAACTGCAATAGGTCATTAACTGTTAAATCTAAGAATTTATAACTGAACTTTTTAATGATTTGTTGGGAAAGCTGCTTTACATTCATACCTTTAATTCCGCTGCTAAGTAAGATAGCTAGAAGTTCACTTTTGGAAAGAGCATCCGGTCCTTTTTCCAAAAACTTTTCTCTTGGTCTATCAATCTTTGGAGTATCTTTTAACTTTCCCATTATAAATTGCTAAGAGTTTAATTTATACAAACCCAATCCTACTTAAGACTACAGGGATTAAATTTCAGTCGGGGTGGTCGGGTTCGAACCGACGGCCTCTCGCACCCCATGCGAGTGCGCTATCCATCTACGCCACACCCCGATTGGTTTCTATTATAACTTAAATTAAAAATTTATCCTACCCAAACTATCTTTTAATCAAAGTCATACTGGCCTCATCCCAGCATTCAGGAGCCATACTGACTGGAAAATCATAAGGCTTGATATCATCACACATCACTGTCCCGTTGCCGTCGGCAACTACAATCCATTTTCCCTTGTCATTAAAAGCCAGAAACCAACCGCCTCCCATTTCTCCGGCAAAACTGACTCCTCCCTGAGCATAGATTCCGGTAGTCTCCTTAATAGTCAGATTAACCTCTTCAGGCTGTTTATCATACTTATCGGCAAAAGCCTGTTTGATTAAATCCACCTCTGACTGTTCTTCCACGGGCTCGGGTAAAACCGATGGTTTGACTTCAGGACTGGGATTAGGAATAGGTACTGTCGAAGCCTGAGGCTGGGAAGGTAAGGGTAAAGTTTTGTCAGCCGGCATCATCCTGGTTTGTAAAAACCAAAAGCCAAAAGCACCCAACCCTAAAAGCAGTACGGTTGTAAAAACAGTAATAAGAACTAAATTTAAATTGTTTTTCTCCATAATCCTCCTTTTTTAAAACTTGACAAAAGAAAAACCTTTTCCATTATGATAAAAAAACCAGCTTAAGGCAAGTTTTAACCAAAACTTAAAACAAACTAAGACAGGGTTTTAACAAAATTTTTAAGTTTTGCCAAAGTCTTCCGGTAGTTGACACCGATTACAACCTTTTCCGCTCCCACAATCGGCAGCCAGCCAGCCTGATAATACTCTTTTTCCAAAAAATTAAAGTTTTGTTTTTCCACCACCACCAGATACCATAAATCCCAATGCCGCCTGCATATATGATTGGGATTTTTTATCTCTTTTACTGTTAAGGCAAAAGGGATAATTTTTTCTTTGGTAAGCAGAAAATCAAGCTCTTCTGAAAACTCCCGCTTAACCGTATCCTGAGGTCTTTCTCCTTTAT
>DBQG01000018.1 GCA_002305125.1 Patescibacteria group bacterium UBA1400
TTCCTTTAATAGTCGTCCTTTTTGCTTCTTTGTTTTTAAATATTTTTCTTATTTTAAAACCCCGCCTTCCCTTTTCTTTTTTAAAAACCTCTTCTTCTTTATCAACCGGTATAGTTTCCCGGATAGTGGACGGTGATACTTTTGACCTTAAGGGAGAGGTGCGGATTCGTTTGGCCGGAGCTAATACGCCCGAATATCCTAAAGACTGTTTGTCTTTGGAGGCTAAAAACAGGCTGGAAGAATTAATTTTAGGTAAACAAATTACTTTTAAAGTAGTGGAGGTAGATAACTTTTCCCGCCAAGTAGCTTATGTTTTTTATGAAAATGTGCTGATCGACAAAGTCTTGGTTGAGGAAGGACTGGCACAAGCTACCACTTCTGATCCAGAATATGATCCTCAGCTTTTATCTGCCCAGGATGAGGCTAAAAGCTTACAAAAAGGTATCTGGTCTTCTCTTTGCCAAGCTAAAGAAAACTGTCTTATAAAAGGCAATGTCAGAAAAGACAAAAATACCAAAATTTATCATCTGCCTGAGTGTTATAACTACCCTAAAATTGTGGTTAAGGAAACTGACGGTGATAGATGGTTTTGTTCGGAAAAAGAGGCTTTGGAAGCTGGCTTTTCCCGCTCTCAGGATTGTCCTTAAACCTGTTTTTAAGCTCCTTTTAAAAATCCATATTTAATTTGTATTTTTATTATTTTTGTATTATAATACTGGCCTATAATTTTTTTTCCTGCTTTATTTTAAAAATTATTATTATTATGGTTGAAAGATTACCAATAGAATTAGACCATTTTTTAACGGCTGACCTCCTTCATCCTGAAGAAGAATTTGCTGAATGGAGCGAAGAGGGTTTAACCGGTGAATTAAACTATGCTGACATTCCCTGGGTTATTAACCTTGATGATTTTCAACTGCGTTCTCCTGAAAAGATGCCCCATCCTTTCTTGTTCCAGGAAAGAATTGTAGGTTTGAAAAAGTTAAGAATGGTGCAACAGCAGCTGGAAGGATTTTGTCCGATTCAAATTCCTAAGGTAACTATTCTCTCTCCTATTCTTTTTGAAATCTTTCTGGAGCAAGGTAAAATCCCTGAGGAAATTGTCCAAACCTTAAAACCCCAGATAGACGAAATGCTGGCTGCTTCTCCCACCCAGGCCCTAGCAGTAAGAAGAGCTTTTTATGTTGAGGGGAAAAACAGACCTGAAGGACCTACTTATAATAACCGTAAAACCAGTGATGAAGTTATAGAGGCTATCGGCAGCATGTTTGCTTATGCTAGGGATAAAGGTTATCAGAAGGCACAAAATGCAGAAATCACTGCCTTTATTCAAGAATGGTCTGATCCGCCGGAACTAAAAGCGCCTATTACCACTGAAACAATCTTGCCGGCCGGAGGAGATGCCCGCATTATTGGTCAGCCGGCAGCAGACGGTACTCTTACCATCCAAGTTAGAGGGGTTTTGGGAGATAATGCTTCTTTGGATATTGACGGAGCTCAAATTGATACTTGGACCGTCATTTGTAAACCTAACGGTGATCTCCAAATTGTCAGGGAGGATATTATCCAAAGCAAGCCTTCTTTTTATTTACAAAGAGATTCTGTGCCTGAAGGTTTGAATGCTAAACAATCAGGAAAAGATGCCTTTTGGGAAGTACCGTTGCCAACTGGCTGTCAAAACCAGCAAGCCTTACCCACTCTAGAAGTATTAAGAGCAGCTCAAGTAGTTAAAACTTTATATGACCTTGAAGGTCCTCATCGGGTTGAGTTTTCCCTTGGATCTTATCCTTCAAATGATCCGGAAAATCCAAGATACGGCATTGTTTTAAATGAAGCTTTGCCCTCTCAAATAGTCCCGGTTACTAAAGAAAGAGAAGAACTTGTCCACGGTGAGATTGATATTGTAGTTGAAAGTAAAAAAGACATTAATTCATTAAGACACCTTGCCAGGAGAGGAATAAAACCACGCTTGATTGTTCATCTCCACCCTGACCTTGTGGGTAAAAGAAACGCTTTTGCTGATTCAGTTATCAATGGACTGCTGGAAATCAACTATCCCCTCGATATTACTTATAATGCTACGGAAACAGAACATTATATCAGGCAAATGGCAGCTGGAAGCAGACATCGTTTGTTCCCGGTTGGCACCCAAAGAATCGGAAAAGGACATAGAGTTAGGATTATCAGAGAAAATGGTGTTTATGTTTTAGTAAATGAAACTTTAGTGGGCAAACCTACATCTTTAATTTCTTTAACTGAAGCTGTAAGACGCGACATGGCTAAAATAGAACAGCTTGGCGGTAAGTCCATGGGCTGTTGTCAGCTTTTGGAACGAAACTATCCTGTACCCTTATCTTTTGCCTTAACCAGAGACTTTTTTATGGCTGTTGTAAAAGCTAATAACTTAATGTCTCTTTATGAGCAAATTCCTCATGTTAAGAGTCAAAAAGAACTGACAAAACTGTTTGCTGCTATTCAAGCTGGGATTAAAAGACTTCCCCCGCAAGAATGGGAAAATGCCAGAGATACTCTTACAGCCAATGCCCGCCTGGCTACCAGCAACGGCCATGATATTACATTAGCTGTTAGGTCTTCTGCTACCACTGAAGACAAAGCAGACTTTTCCGGAGCTGGAATGCTGGAATCAAAACTCCACGTTCCTCTTAAGGGAACAGCTCTTTATCATGCTGTTAGGGATGTAATTAAATCTGGTTTTACAAAAGGTGTTGCCGAAAGACTCTGGCAGGCTGGAGATTTAAGAAAAGGTCTTTTGGCAACTCATGCCGTACCTGTTTTAATCCAGGAAATGGTAGAGTCTCAAGTTTCGGGAACAGTTTTTGGCAAAGAACTTACAGGAGAAAAAAGAGAAGGAATCACTATAATTGAAGCTCAGCTTGGAGTCGGTGGGGTGGTTGATGGCTTGGGTAAAAGACCTACTATTTTAATTAAGTTTAACCGGGCCTTAGGGGCTTTTGAGATTATAAGATATGCCAATTTATCAGGAGGACAAAGCTTTACCTTAACTGAACAACAATATGAAGATCATAATATGGGCAATACTCCCCGAAGTCAAGCTCTCCTTTACTATTCTGAAGCAGCAGCTTTAATAAAAACCATACAAGCATTAGGCTATCAACTGGGTGGAACATATGACGTAGAGTGGGCTATTGGCAGAGGATCAATTTCTAATCTAACTCAAACCTGGTTAGTTCAAGCAAGACCCTTATAATAAGAATCTATCTTCTTATAGTAAAATAGAACCATGGAAATAAATCCTCCTAAAGAAAAACTACATCCTATTTTTTCCGGACCCATAATCGGCATCACCGGCTATGTTCATGCGGCCGGAACCACTACTATCACCAACCAGCTAGCTGAAGTTTTGGGTATTTGTCATCAGCATGCTGGCCAGGAGAGAAAAAGAAAAGCCTTGGAATGGTACCAATCGCAACCAGGATATAATGAGGCTGGGGTTAATATCAACTCTCCTGAGGTCCTTGAAGCTTATGAAGTTTTCTTAAACCAGGAAGAAAACAAACAGACTTTACAACAGCTGGACAGGGATCTGGATAAGTATGTTTTAAAAGAGGCTTTGCAGGGAGCCCGGGAAAACGGTTGTATTTTTGAAGGTAAAGCCGCTGTTCCTTTAAGCCAAACCGGATTTTTAAATGAAGTTTACCAGGATTTTTTACAAGAAGAGGGTTTAAACACTGACTCTCCTCCCCCTCCTGTCTTTACCATCCTTTTAACAACTGACCTTAATCAGGCAGCTCAAAGGGACAGGGCTAGGGATTTGGGGGTAGATGTTTCCCAGATAGAGTTATCTTCACCTCAGGTACAAGAAGATCTTTTTCAAAGACAAACAAGGCTTAAGCAAAGAATGGAAAGGAATAAAACTACCTGGCAGGAAAACTATGGAACCGAGTATGGTTTGGATACCCAAAACCTGCCTCAATATTATGATGTTATTATAGACACCAGTAATTACAGTTTAGAAGAAATGGACAAGGTAACCGCAATGATTTTACAAACTCTTGTTTTTGACCCTAGATTTAAACAAATGATAAGTCTCCAACAGGAAGAAAACATTTTAGCCTACTGTAAAAAGGTAGGTATTTGGCTTTAAAGTTGTCTTATAGTATAATACTATTATGCCAAGAGAATATGATATTCCTATTTGCCGAGAGTGTACCCAAAAACATATTCAGCTTAAACACGCCCCCGCCTGTTGTTCTATTGGAGCTGTAGGACTTAGCAGAGATGAAGCAGCTAGAATCGGTATTGATGAAAGCAGGCTTGAAATTGAAGGAGGCTGTCAATTTTGGCAGGCGGATAGTGGAGGCTGCACTGTTTATGATAAACGGCCTGGTAGTTGCAGATTTTTTCCTAATCATGGCTCGACAATTGATTTTTATGATGCCACCAAAAGATATGAATCATGTCCTTTAATTGGTTTTTTATATGAGCTATGGTTAAGAAAAATAGAATCAAGAGCCGTTATTAATGAGCCTGAAGCTGGCCTCCACAATACTCCTTTGTTTGATTCACAGGAACTAGAATTAGTAGCTAATCTGGTACATTGGGCAGATGACTCTATGGCAGAAGCTGATGCCATCCTACAAGGAATGAAAGCAAAGTATGAACAATCTCCGCAACAAGAACCCCTTGTAACTCTTTTTTATGTTGAGACTGAAGGAAGAGGAGGAGTTTTTGCTTCTCCTTCTCAAAGACTATCAAAAATAATAACATTTAAAGAAACAAATCCTGTTTTAGCTGGTTTAGTGTATCCTTCTATTGAATCTTTACCTGAAAGTTGGCAATTATAAGAAGATCACTTTAAAAATAATTGCAAATTATTTAATCATTAATGTTTAAAAATTCACTATTGACTTCTATGGTTAAATATCCTATAATAATTTTTATTATATATAATAAAAAGTTTGTAATAAAACTAACTTAATTTATAATTATATGGCTGAATCATTAACCCCCCCCTCTT
>DBQG01000047.1 GCA_002305125.1 Patescibacteria group bacterium UBA1400
GGGTTCAAGTCCCACCCCTGGCACAAACTTTATAAAAATTAAATTGAGGAGTTAGTAATTTTTACCTAAAATAAATTTATGGAAGAACAAAAACCTCCTCAATTTAAACTTGATAATTCTTTAGCTCCTTCTTCAGAAACCATTCCTCATAAATCAAAAAACTGGTTAATCATAGTTTTAATTTTACTGCTTTTATCTTCTTTAAGTGCAGCTTTTTATTTTGCTTATAAATATAATTTTATTAATAAACAAATCAATGAAAAACAGGTTAATACTGAGGAGGTTTTACCACCCTCATCAGTCTTACAACTCTCACCTCTATCATCTGCAGGTCCTTTTACAAACTGGCAAACTTATAACAGTGATCTTTTAGCTTTTACAGTTAAGCACCCTGAGGACTGGTATCTGTCAAATGATATTTTAACTGACTATGATCTCGAAAATTATAGTAATGGTTCCAAACAAGATATGCTTACTTTTCATTCAACTAAAATTAAATGTGATTTTGCTTTTTATAATCCTCAAAGTGCCGAACTTATTAATGAAAAAAAGATAGTAGATGGACAGGTTGATATTTTTCAAGGGGAGGCTAAAGATAATACTAACTTAGAAGGACCAGGATTGGGTGCGGGTGTTTTATTTTTAATACAAGATGATATTCACGATCCTATTGCTTTGCTTTGTTTTGCTTATAATAAAACAAAAGAAAAACAAGTACATAACATCTTATCTACCCTTGAGTTTAATGATCAAGTTTACGAACTTCAGATAAAAGTTAGAGAACCTTTTTTTCCTCAAGAAGTTAAAGAACGTTTTTACAATATCAGTTATGATGGCCAGAAAGGTGATCAGTTTTATAAAGTAAAAGGTCAGGAAGGATATGATAAAGGTATAGAAATAGTAAGGGATGATACTAAAGTAAATTTAACTCCTGTTTTTGAAGGAACAAGTGTTCCTTACAATGAAGTTCAACAAGTAGAAAAGTTAGTTAATAAGGATTTAAGTTTGGAAACTATTTACAGGATTAAAAGTACGGAAAGTAACTCTTATATAAAGTATGTTTATGTTAATGGTTATGAATCAGGAGAAAGCTCTTGTACTCATCTTAGTCCTAAACCTATGGCCTGTAGTATGAGTAATTTATTAGGTTTTGAGGTTTATTGTGAGACAAACCTAACAGGAGCTGAAACTTGTGATCAAATAGTAGGAAGCTTAAGTGTAACTTCTAAAAATTAAAGTGTCTGTTCTAAAATTCGCCTAAAAGCTTATCAGAAAACTTCTTTCTTACCTGTTTATTACTACTTTTTAAAATCTTTCTTATAAAAAACCCTTATTCTTTAGTTAGTTTATTAGTTTAAGTTTTTTAAACTTTTACTGTTTTTTAAATTTATTTTTTAAAACCATGAATCTAAACTTATTAGGTCTCTTCATCTTTATAATTTACATTCCTATTTTTTTGAGCAGCCTGCTTTACTTAAAATGGCAAAACAGTAAAATGGCCATTGAGGCTTTATGGATCTCCAGTTTGGGAGAAACTACTTCTGTCCATGGCTGGCTGTTTAATCTCTTAATTTCCTTATTCGGACTGCTAAGCCTGGTTTTTGTTTTTAACTTTCAAAACCTGCTGCCGCAAACTAGCTTAACCGTTTTCAGTCTTCTTTTTCTTTATCTTACCGGAGTAGCTGCTTTTCTGGTTGGTTTTTTTCCTAACAATACGGCAGAAAAAATCCATTACAAGATTGCTGTTCTTCTTTTCACCAGTATTATTCTGTCTTCTTTTTTAACCATTCACTCAATTTACTACTCCTCCTTAATTCCCCAATGGACTATTCTTTTAAACTTGATTTTACTGGGCTCCTTCATTTTTCCAGGCATAAGCTGGCTTTATGGTTTAAGTAAACGAAAATATCCTGCTTTTTTTAAAAAGGTTGCTTATCAATACCGGGGTTTATGGGAATGGATCTCCTGCTTTCTGGCTGCTTGCTGGGCTTGGTCAATGGCAGTTATTACATTATTAGTTTTAATTTAAGGAAAAAATGAACTGTTCTATAGTAGTTCCTTTTTACAATGAAGATAAAAGAATTTTAAAAGTTTTACAAACTGTTACTAAGGTTAAAAACGCCAGACAGATAATTGTTGTTGATGACGGCTCAGAGGTTGATTTAACAGCAAAAATTAAAAAACTTTATCCTCACATTACGGTTATAAGAAATAAGAAAAACAGGGGGAAAAGTCAGGCAGTTTGGCTGGGAATTAAAAAGGCTGTGGGTAAATATATTTTTCTGGTTGATGCTGATTTAAAAAATCTGACTAGGAAAAGCTTGGAAAAAGCTATTTTTTTAATGGACAAAAAACACCCGGACATGCTTATTTTAAAAAGAGTTAATACTTTTTTTCTGGCCCGGTTAAGTTCAGGAAACATTATTTTCTCCGGAGAAAGAATTTTAAAAAAAAGTGACTTAAAAAAAGTTTTTATTCAATATAAACCCAAAGGGTTTGAACTGGAGATAGCCATAAACCAGTATATGATGAAACATAATAAAAAAGTTTACTGGCTTCCCATTCAGGCATGCAACACCTATAAGATGAATAAAAGGGGTTTTGTTCCCGGTCTGTCTCAGGATATTTCTGTCTTCTTTCACCTTGTTAACCATTTGGGTGTCGGCAACTACCTGAAACAAATTTTCCTTTTTGCCAAAAAAGAGGTTTCTTATTAATTTTTACTTTTCAGGCTTTAAATAATAAAATCAGCTTATGAAACTTGGCGCTCACTTTTCTATTGAAGGCGGACTGACTCAGGCTCTTTTAAGAGCTCAGAAAGCTAAAGCCAATACTTTGCAGATCTTTTCCTCCTCTCCCCGGACCTGGCAGGGACCACAAATTAATAGCGGACAGATAAACAGTTTTCTTAAACTAAGCCGGCAAAAAGCTATTTATCCTGCTTTTATTCATGCCAAATATCTTGTCAATCTAGCTACTCCCAAACCTAGTAACATCCAAAAAAGCATCAACTCCCTTGTCCAGGACTTAAATTTAAGCCAGAAAATAAATGGAGGCGGAGTAATCTTTCATCCCAGAACCAGCAACCCGGCCCAGCTTATAAAAGGCCTTAAAGAGGTTTTAAACAAAACACCTAAAAATACGATTCTGATTTTAGAAAACATGGCTCAGGAAAGCCTGAAAGATTTAGGCAAAATCTTTAAAGCTGTTGCCAACAGAAGACTTGGCTTTTGTTATGATACGGCTCATGGCTTTCAGCACGGTTATAACTTAAATGATATTTTCACCAACATCAAACGTCATATTGGTTTTCAGAGGTTAACCTTAATCCATTTAAATGACTCTAAAACTCTTTTTGCCTCCAAACATGATATTCATGCCAATATCGGCCAGGGGCAGATCAGGAAAAATACTTTCTTTACCTTATTAAACCATCCCTTAACTGCAAACGTTCCCTTTATACTTGAGACTCCCAGTTTTAAAAAAAATGATGATCATGAAACAGAATTTAAAGCTGTAAAAGAACAAAAGGGGACAAGGCTTAAAAAAGATTTTTTCCTTAAACCGACGCTGAAAGTAGCCAGGGAACTGCTTGGCAAATACCTGATTTACAAAACAAAGACTGATATAAAAATAGGCGAAATTACGGAAACCGAGGCTTATGTTGGTTTTGAAGATAAGGCTTCTCATGCCTCAAAAGGGGAGACCCCGAGAACTAAACCCATGTTTATGGAGGGAGGCCGGCTCTATATTTACCTTATTTATGGCATATATCATTGCTTAAACATCGTCACGGAAAAAAGGGGATATCCGGCTGCTGTTCTGATCAGAAAAGTAAAACCGGTGTTTGGTTTAAACAGCAAAACTGACGGGCCGGGAAAACTCTGCCGCGAGTTTAAGCTGACAAAAGACAAAAACCTGCTTGATATTACTCAACCTCAAAGCCCAATTTTTATTGCTGATACCGGTTTTAAACCGGAGAAAATTCTGACAGGCAAAAGAGTCGGAGTTGACTATGCCGGGACCTGGAAAGATAAACCCTGGCGCTTTTTTGCAGCGTAATGCTATAATTATGCCTCTATGACAAACATTCAAGAAATAGATATAGATATTCACGAACCTTTTTGTCCACTAGAAAGGGACGCTCCCTATGAATTGCCCATGGTAGATGTGGCAGGTACTTTTGAAAACTCTGGAGTCCCACTTTCATTTTTATTTCTTGACCAACTTAGACAAGCAAGGTGTATTGGTGAATTTAATGCTATGCTGAGCGCATATCTCACCCCAAGTATGATTCAAAGAGCAACTGCATCAAGTTGACCAAAAATGCAGTTTTTTCCTCTTTATCCATTTGAAATGAATTTTCCTTTTGGATTGTCTATAAATCCATAAATTACTCTTTTTAAAAACTTTGTCAGAAAATCTCATTTTTGCTACAATGAAATAATGCCTACATTTTTTAAAAAGGGAGTTGGTTTTTTAACGGATAATTGGAAAAAAGGAGTTGCCGGCCTTACAATTCTGGGCCTGGGACTGACAGGAGCCAATTATCTTAAAGGTAATGGTAAAAACCTGCCTTATAAAATGGCTCAGGTTAAACTACAGGATGTGGTTCAGACTGTTTCTGCCTCAGGCAAGGTTTCATCAGAAGAAATGGCTACTTTGCGTTTTCAAACTTCAGGCAGGCTTTCTTGGGTGGGAGTCAAAGAAGGGGACAGGGTAATAAAGTGGCAGGCTTTAGCCTCGCTTGATAAAAGAGAGTTGGAAAAAAAGTTAAAACAGGAACTTTTAGATTATCAGGATGAGCGCTGGGACTTTGAACAAACCCAGGAGGATTATCAGGATGCCGCCCTAACCGAAGCAATAAGAAGAACCAAAGATCAGGGCCAGTTTGATCTTGACAGGGTAGTGCTGGATGTAGAACTGGCTGATATTGCCTTAAAGTATGCCACCTTGTTTTCTCCCATTGAGGGTATTGTAGTTTCCCTTGATGCTCCTCATGCCGGAGTAAATGTTACCCCCACCACCGCAGAAATTATTATTGCCAACCCCAGCAAAATGGTTTTAATCGCCAATATTGATGAAGCAGATATCGGCAAAATCAAAGAAGGCCAAAAAGCCCTGGTATTGCTTGATGCTTATCCTGAGGAGCAAATGGAGTTAAGGGTAAGTAAAATTGGTTTTGATGCCACTACTACAGCCGGCGGCGGAACAGCCTTTCCGGTTGAGTTTTCCCTACCTGCTTATGAAGGCGACAGGTTTAAACTGGGAATGAACGGGGAGGTGGAAATTGTTATTACCGAAGTTAAAGATGTCCTGACCGTTCCTTTTGAATCTGTCCAGGAAGATATGGACGGCAACTTTGTTTACGTTCTTAAAGAAAACAAACCAGTAAAACAAAGGGTTGAGATTGGTTTTTCCAATGATGTTGACAGCCAAGTTTTAACAGGTCTTGGAGAAGGAGACGAGATAATAGTTTCCGGTGTCAGTGATAATTTTCTAAAATGAAACCCCTTATAAGCCTTAACAATATTAAAAAAGAGTTTCCCATGGACGGAGTCGTGGTCAAAGCTTTAAGAGGAGCTGATCTGGAAATTAAGACAGGAGAGTTTGTGGCTATTGTCGGCCCTTCAGGATCGGGTAAAAGCACCTTAATGAATATTATTGGACTTCTTGACCGGCCCACTAAGGGAGAGTATTTTTTTGCTGGTGAAGAAGCCAGCAGTTTTTCTGACAACAAACTGGCCTTAATCCGAAACAGCAAGATTGGTTTTATCTTTCAAACTTTTAATCTTTTACCCCGAATAAGTGCTCTGGAGAATGTCAAAATGCCTTTAATGTACAAAGCTAAAACCAAGGAAAAGGAACGCAAAAACATGGCTATGGAAAAATTAAAACAGGTAGGACTTGAAGAAAGAGTAGAACACAGACCTAATCAACTGTCAGGAGGACAACAACAAAGAGTGGCTATTGCCAGAGCTTTAATAAATAATCCTGAAGTAATTTTGGCCGATGAACCGACCGGTAACCTGGACAGCAAATCAGGCAAAGAAATAATGGAAATTATTAAAAATCTCCATCGGGAAAAACGCACTATTATTATGGTCACCCATGATCTTAAACTGGCTGGACAGGCTCAAAGAATTATTCAGGTTAAAGACGGCAAAATTATAAAAGACAGCAAGACAAAATGAAAATAGATGAAGCTTTCCAGATTGCCTTTAATGCCATAAAAGGAAGTAAAGTTAGGGCTTTTTTAACTATGTTAGGGATAATTATCGGCGTCGCCGCAGTAATTCTACTGGTTTCGATCGGTTCGGGTCTGCAAAAGTATATTACTGAACAGTTTGAAGACCTGGGATCAAACTTGGTTATCATTATGCCCGGAAAAGTCAGCTTCCAGGATGAAGGAGCCAGAGAAGGGGGAGCTCCTGGTATCTCTACCAATAAACTGACTTTTAAACTTTCCCAGGATCTGGAAAGAAAGCTTACTTACAGCCAAACGGTTTTACCGGTAGTAGCCAAATCCCTGGTGGCCAAATACGGCAATAATTCCAAATCAACCGGACTGGTAGCCTCAAACAGCAAGTACCCCCAGGTTAGAAACTCGCCTGTGACTGAAGGAAGATTTTTTACCAAAGCCGAGGTTGACAGTTCTAAAAAAGTAGCTGTTATCGGCAAAACCCTGCAGCAAGAACTTTTTGGCAGCCTTGACCCGATTGGCAAAAGAATTCTGGTTTCTGATTCAAGATACACGGTTATTGGTGTTTTTGAAGAAAAAGGAGCCATGATGGGACAAGACATGGATGATGTTATTGCCATACCTATAACAGCTGCCATCAAGCAGTTTAATGCTGAAAGGCTAAATTATATTTACCTTCAGGCTCCAGATGCTGACACTGTTCCTAAAACCGTAGCTGAAGCCAAACAATTCCTTTTAAAAGAAATGGATGAGGATGACTTTTCTGTTTTGGATCAAAAAGACCTGGCTTCAACGGTTGAATCTATTCTGACCACCCTTACCGCCGGTCTGGGAGGAATTGCGGCCATCTCTTTGCTGGTGGGAGGTATAGGCATTATGAACATCATGCTGGTTTCAGTAACAGAAAGAACTAGGGAGATTGGTTTAAGAAAAGCGGTGGGAGCTACTTCCCAGGATATTTTAACTCAGTTTTTAGTCGAGGCTGTCTGTTTAAGCCTTGTCGGCGGCCTGATAGGAATTGGTCTTGGTTTTCTAGGCTCCCTGGCCTTGGGACAGTTTTTAAAAACAGCTGTTACTGGTTGGTCAGTAGGAATCGCTTTTTCTGTTTCGGTTTTGGTCGGCATTGTTTTTGGCGTCGCTCCGGCTTACAAAGCCTCAAAACTTGATCCCATAGAAGCTTTAAGATATGAGTAAAAAACTGAGAAGAAAAATGCCAAAAATTCCCAGAACCCCTCATATTTTTTTAAGAAACATAAAACATAAAATTGCAAAAATAAAAATTCATGATAAAATCAGAGAGTATGACCGAGAAAAAAACAAGTAAAAAGCAAGTTAAAACGGGTAAAAAACCCCCAGAGACTGTTGCTGAATCTAAACTTACCTGGCTTCCCAACAAAACTTTTGAACTTGAATTTTCCGTTCCCTGGAACAAGGTTAAAATTGCCTATGATAAAACTTTGGAAGAAGTTGCTAAAAATATTGAGCTCAAAGGTTTTAGAAAAGGCAAGGCTCCAAAAAACATTGTTGAAAAAAATGTTGATAAACAAGCACTTTATGAAGAAGCAATTAAAAAACTGTTGCCAGAAACTTATCAAGCTGCAGTAACCAAACATAATCTTAAACCTATAATTTCTCCAAAAGTAGAGGCTGTTTCTTTAAAAGAAAATGAAGATTGGACTTTTAAAGCTACCGCTTGTGAAACCCCTGAAGTTAAACTTGGAGATTATCAAAAAACCGTCAAAGGAGAGCTTGCCAAAGACAGTATCTGGACTCCTGAAAAAGGACAAAGTTCTGCCAAAAAAGAAGAAAAACAAAAACCTACTGATGATCAAAAAGTTAAAATAGCCACCCAGGCTTTACTGGACAGTGCTCAAGTAAACTTATCCGATCTTTTGGTTGAAGAAGAGGTTTCCCGAATGCTTTCACGCCTGTTAGATCAAGTCAATGCTTTGGGCATGACTATCCAACAATACTTACAAAATCAAAACTTAACCCAACAGCAGTTAAGGGAAAATTATAAAAAGCAGGCAGAACAAACTTTAAAACTGGAGTTTATTCTTCAGGAAGTTGTCAAAGACCAAAAGATAACAGTGGGGGACAGTGATGTGGAAAAAATGATTGCGGCCGCACCGGATGAAAAAGTAAGAAAACAGCTTGAAACACCAATGCAAAAAGCTTACATTGCTTCAGTCTTAGCTAAACGAAAAGCTATTGACTATCTTATTAACCTATAGTAGAATACGCCCCAAGTAGAAAAGGAGCCGTATTACTAGTAAATAATTCAATTATTTAAACTAAAATGATGGATCCATTTGCAAAGAAAACCAGCAGTACCAAGAAAAAAGGTTCTAACACACCCCATAATTTTATTGAGGCTTTAAAAGATATCGGCACCTCCATAAAACAACAGGCCAAAGATGCCACTATTGGCACTGGAAAAACCATGATGGACCAGGTTATGAGCACTCCTTCTAAACCACAAAGCGGAGAAATTAAACCTGATACGCCTTTTAATTTTGAAGATTATTTAAAATCCCAGGAAAGACAAACAGAACAAATTCAAAAACAAAGATATGAAAAAAGGCTGCAGCAGGAACAAATGATCTTTCACAGAAAAGAAGAAGATGCCAAGATTCAAATTAAACAGATTCAAAACGAACTGATGAAGTTGGCCAAAGAAACAGACAGCCTTTCCCAAGAAGTTAAAAAAACTGTTTTCACCACTTCCGTAGAACCGGGAACATATCATTTTAACTTTTTTGAAAGGATAAAAAATTTAATAGAACTGGCAAGAAAACAAGTAGCCAGCTCCAGAACTTGGCTTGAAGCCTTTAACTCAAGAAAAAACCGACAAGGACACTATTGGGGAGGCGTACAAAAATCAGGCACCAAGTTTATGTTATCACAGGAAAGAAGCAGAGCTACCCAAACCGGATAAAAACCTTGACAAGAAAAATATTTTTTGTTAAAAAAATAATAGTCATAAAAATGAATCAAAAAACCTTTCAAATCATTATTAATCTTCCTATTTCAAACCTTATCATTGGTAAGGAAAATGGTTTGGGAGGAGTTTTAAAGATCTAAAAAACAAAAACAAATAAAAGAAATTAAAAAACAACCTCCCAAACGGGAGGTTTTTTAGTATTTGGAAAGGGGGTGAAAAAATGGCAGTTTACCAAGAAACGTTGGTGACACCTGAAGGAACAGGGGAACCGGTAACAAGATTTTTTGAAGTTACCGCTCAAGACGCTGGTTTTACCAGAACTGAACTTAATCCAGGAGTTCCTCCTGACTACATTGGTCCGGTTAACCATGTAAGGCGCGAAGTAGAAGATAGAGATTGTTCTTCTTTAAATGGGGGAGAGTGTCCTCAGCCGCGTGCCTTAAATGGTTCACCTTTTTTTGAGGGACCAAATATGTTTAATCTTAATTTAGTTTAAAACCCTAAACTAATAAGAAAGATATCACTAAAATTAGCTAAAGTTAAGGTAATTTTGGCTAAAAGGAGTTTAATTAACTTATCTTTAAAAAGACCTGCCCGTAAAATTATAAATTGACTAAAAATGACTCTTGACAAAGAAAATCATTTCTTTAAAATAGTAAAAGTTATGAGTACAAAAAACTCTCAAACCATAAGTAAGATTTACTGGGTCCTTTTTATTAGGCACCAAAATGGTTTGGGAGGTCGTGCAGTTTAAAAAAAGAAACAAAATAGGCAAGAAGCAACCTCCCAAAACCAGGGAGGTTTTTTAATGCCTAAAGAAAGGAGGTGAATAACATGACAGGTGTAGGATTAGAAACTTTAAGAAGATACTTTGGCGTTGATTTAACTGGAGGAAATATGCCATTTAACGGTTCTGACAGAGTTGATGTAACCGTATTTGGAGCAGATGGGCAGGAGGTCCAACTAAAAACCAGACCCATAAGTGTTACTGAATACGGTCAAGATGGACCAGTCACATTTCAACTGTTAAAACCAGTAGGACCAACCGCTCAACATTTACCGGAATTATTAGGAATATAATTTAATAAGTTAAAAAAATGCTTAATAAAAATCAAAACTACCAAACCTTTAGTCCTTTTTATTTCTTTTTCTTTTTTATAAAAAGGAGGTTTGGTAGTGTTGTTTAAAACAGTTTAAATTTAAAAACCAAACCTCCCGAACCAGGGAGGTTTTTTTATGGAGGAAAAAATGGAAACAAATCAGCAAGTATATGAAAACCAACATCTTGGTTTAGCTGAACAACTAAGTCAAATGATGATTTTGCTGGCCTCTGAGGCCGGAGGCAACCAGGAACTGGCTCGAGCGGCTGCAGATATATTAAGGGGCAGCAATGGCCATCATCTTTCTGACTTAAGAGCTGAAACCGGAGCACAACATGAAGGTTATTAAAAAAATCAAAGTTTCTTACCAGGGTATTCCCGGTGCTTATAGTCACCAGGCTATAAAAAAATATTTTAAAAACAAAGCTTTAGCCTGCGCTAAACCAACTTTTACTGCCTTGTTTTTTTCCGTCCTGGAAGGAAAATGCCTTTATGGCATGATGCCTGTCTTTAACTCCACTACAGGGGAGATAAAGCCAACCTGCAAACTTTTAAAAAGATCGCAGGTAAAAGTGGTAGGAGAAATCAGTTTAAAGATTTGTCATAACCTACTTTCTCTTCCTGATGCAAACTTAAGGGAAATAAAAAAAGTTTACTCCCACCCTCAGGCCTTACTGCAGTGTCAAAAGTTTTTTAAAACCTATCCTTATTTGAAAGCAACAGAATATGTGGACACAGCTGCCAGCGCCAAATACATATCTCAGTTAAAAAGAAAGGGTCTTGCTGCCATTGCCAGCAGCGAGGCAGGAAAGATTTATAAGCTAAAAGTTTTAAAAAGAAATGTTCAAACCCGGAAAAATAACTACACTCACTTTTATATTATAACCAGAAAAGGAGGTGAGAAAGATGAGTGAAGGAGAGGGTCATAAACAAAACCACATGCTGCCGGAAAATGATCTTTATGGAGCCTGGATGGCCAGCATGGAACAGCCGGGACAAGGTCTTCGGGACTTAATAGAAAGAAGCTATCCTGAATTACAACCGCCTGCCGATCTTGCCAGAAGAGCTGTTCCTGCAGAAAGGGAAGATCATTAATTTTATTTAAATTATAGTCAATTGACCCAAAAAACATTGCCTGGTAAAATAAGCCTAGTGGGTTCGTAGCTCAGTTGGTTAGAGCGTTCGCTTGACATGCGAGAGGTCACAGGTTCGAGTCCTGTCGAGCCCACCATTTTACCACTTTCTAAACTACTGCTTTTTATGGTTCTATTTTTTAATTTTTTTTATTTTTTTTCTTTGTTTTTTTCTTGGTTTTTATCCTTTTTTAAATAATGATAAAATAAATCTATGGGTTTAGTTAAAGTTAAGTTAACAGTTAAAAATCCCAAAGATGAAAGAAGATCTTTAACAGCTGATTTTTTAGTGGATTCCGGAGCTTTATATACCATTCTTACCGAGGATCAATGGAAAAAGATCGGACTTAAACCTGTCAGAACCCAGGATTTTTCTTTGGCTGACGGCACTATTGTCAAAAGAAAACTGGGCCTGGCCTTTTTTGAATACCAGAAGGTTAAGGGGGCAGCAACCGTTGTCCTGGGTAATAAAAATGATATGAATGTCCTGGGAGCTACAACTTTGGAAAACCTGGGCTTTTCCCTTGACCCCTTTGCCAGAAGAATTTATGAAACAAAACTTGTTGCCGCCAGCATTATTCCTAATAAATCTTGACATTTTTTCCCAGCCTGCTATGATAATTTTTAAATTTAGGTAAATATGTTAGTTAAAAACTTAGGTAAAACCATAACTACTACTACTTTTCCCTTAGCTGGGAGATGTGTTAGTGGTTAGCTAGTTTTTCACCTCTAAGACACCTCCCAACTAAGGGAGGTTTTTTTGTATCTAAATTTAGATTAAAGGAGGTGAAAAAAAATGGAAATTGATGTTTATCATCCTAGATATCCGGCAGTTGAAGCGCCATTAATAGTTAAGGTTCAAGAAGCAAAGCTTCCTGATCCAAAAATATATGATGATATGCAAAGATGGCAAGCTGCTTATGATGATTTATACCGGCAAAATCCCTTGGCTTGTCCTAATTTAGCCGGCCACTTTTAAAGCTTGTAATTGATCTTTAGTTTAAATTAAAATAGAAAGGAAAATATGAATAAAATAAACAAAAAAGATGCTAGTCACTTAGAAGCCATGAGGCACTCTTGCGAACATGTGCTTCATCAGGCTATGGTAGAACTTTTCCCAGGCTTAAAAAGAGCTATGGGACCGGCTACAGCTGAAGGATTTTACCATGACTTTGACTATGAAGGTAAGGTTTCTGAAGCTGACTTTCCCAAAATTGAAGCCAGGATGAAGGAGATTATTGCCGCTGACCTGCCTTTTGTCTGCCAGGAAATATCTCTTTCTGAGGCCAGAAAACTATTCAGCGACAACCCTTATAAACAGGAATGGCTGGACCAAATAGAAGCTAAGGGTGAAAAAGCTACTGTTTATTGGACAGGAGAGCCCGGCAAGCCAGGTTCTGACGTTGATCTTTGCAAAGGCCCTCATATCAGCTCTACGGGAAAAATTGGTGCTTTTAAGCTTTTATCCATTGCCGGTGCTTATTGGCATGGAGATGAAAACAATAAAATGCTTACCAGGATTTATGGCACCTGTTTTCCAACCCAGAAAGAGCTGGACGACTATCTTTGGAGACTTGAGGAAGCTAAAAAAAGAGATCATAGGGTTTTAGGACAAAAACTTGAACTTTTTACCTTTGATGAAGAGGTGGGACAAGGTTTGCCTTTATATCTTCCCAAAGGTGCTATGCTAAGACACCTTTTAATGGAGTTTGCCCTTAACACTTATTTTAAAAGGGGCTACATGCCCGTTTCCACTCCTCATATCGGCTCAGAAAAACTCTGGCAAAGATCCGGCCATCTGCAGTTTTATGCAGACAGCATGTATGGGGCCTTAGAGGTAGAAAAGAAAAAGTACAGGCTTAAACCCATGAACTGTCCTTTTCATGTAAAGATTTATAATCTTAAAAAAAAGAGCTATAAGGACCTGCCAATCCGTTTAACAGAAATGGGTACGGTTTACAGGTTTGAAAAGTCAGGCGAGCTCCATGGACTGACCAGACCCAGAGCCTTTACCCAGGATGATGCTCATATTATCTGTACTCCAAATCAGTTACAGACTGAGGTTGAAGGAGCATTAAAGTTAACGGCCTGGATGTATAAGGCTTTAAAAATGGAAAACCTCATCTACAAGCTGTCCACCAGAGATCCGGAAAATCTAAATAAGTATTTTGGTTCAAATAAAGACTGGGATACAGCTGAAGAAACTTTGAAAAAAGCTTTAATCAGCCTGGGTCATAAAGATTATGAGGTTGATATAGGCGGAGCTGTTTTCTATGCCCCTAAAATTGATATTGACGGTGTAGACAGTCTGGGAAGAAGGTGGCAGCTTTCTACTATCCAGATTGATTTTAACTTGCCTTTCAAATTCAACATGACTTATGTTGATAAGGACGGTAAAGAAAAAACACCTTTTATGATTCATCGGGCCCTACTCGGCTCCTTAGAAAGGTTTTTAGGTGTTTATATTGAACATACAGCCGGAAGCTTTCCTTTATGGCTTTCTCCTGTTCAGGTTAAAATCATTCCCATCTCTGAAGGTCAGACTGCTTATGCCCATAAAGCAGGGGAGAAGCTGAAGGATGCAGGCATTAGGGTTGAAGTTGATGACAAACCCCAAACCATGCAGAAAAAGATCAAAGAGGCAGAAGAAGAAAAAGTTCCTTATATGCTTATTGTGGGCAAAAGGGAAGTAGAACAAAACAGTCTTTCCGTCAGACAAAGGGGAGAGAAGAACCTGGGAACCATGAGTCTTAATGACTTTTTGACCAAGATTAAAAAAGATATTGAGCTTAAGGCTTAAATTTGATAAGATATCCTTCAGGAGGAAGGTTAAGATAAAAAGATATTACAAACTAAATCAAAACATTAGAGCAGAACAGGTAAGAGTGGTTGACGAAAAAGGGGCTCAGTTAGGAGTTATGCCAATAGGAGAAGCTCTTTTTAGAGCCAGACAGCAGGGAGCTGACCTGATAGAAGTAGCTCCTGATGCCAAGCCGCCGGTCTGCAAAATTATTGATTTTAAAAAGTTTAAATATCAGGAAGACAAAAAACAAAGAGAAGGCAAGAAAAAAGGACTTAAGCAGGAAACCAAAGAAGTCCGGTTTACTCCTTTTATTGCCCAAAATGATTTTGACATTAGAATTAATAAAGCTAAGGAGTTTTTAAAAGAAAAAAATAGGGTTAAGTTAACGGTAAGGTTTGTCGGCCGCCAGCTATCAAGGCAGGAGTTTGGCCATAAGCTTTTGGAAAAAGCTATTGATCAACTCAAAGATGTCAGTAAAAAAGATGGCGAGCCCAAATGGCAGGGCAGGCTTTTAACCGTTAATCTAAAACCGTTAGGATAAAAGGGGTAAATACTATGCCAAAACAAAAAACCAGAAAAGCAGTTAAAAAAAGGTTTAAAATAACCAAAAACGGCAAGGTGTTGCGCCAAAGCTCTCACTCAAGACACCGTAAATCACATAAAAGCAAAAGGCAGATAAACAGACAAAAACAAACCAGAAAACTTACTGGCAAAATAGCCATTAAAATTAAAAAAGCTTTAGGCAAAGGATAAAACTATGAGAGTTAAAACCGGAACAACAAGAAGAAGCAGACACAAAAATGTGCTGCAAAGAACTAAAGGCTTCAGAATGACCAAAGGCAAGCTTTATAAGGTCTCTAAAGAGGCTGATTTGCATGCCGGTCAATATGCCTATAATGGCAGAAAGCTTAAAAAAAGACAGTTCAGAAGGCTTTGGATCCAAAGGATCAATGCCGGCCTGACTGTTTTTGACTTAAAATACAGCCGCTTTGTTAACCTGTTAAAACAGGCAAAGATAACTTTGAACAAAAAAATTCTAGCTAATTTAGCAGTTTCAGATCCGGAAACTTTTGCTGCTATTGTTAAAAAAGTCAAAAAGTCTTCCTAAACTCCATGGAGGAACTTCATAATTTCAAAAATGAGGCTTTAGCTTTAATAACTGAAGCTAAAAGTAAACAGGAACTGGAAGATTTAAAAGTTAAGTTTCTGGGAAGAAAAGGTGAGGTTAATAAGTTCTTACAAAATTTAACCCAGCTGCCCCCTGAAGAAAAAAAGCGTTTTGGCCAGCTTCTTAACCAAACCAAACAAGCTCTTGAGCAAGCAATTGCCAGAAAAGAAAGCAGTTTAGTTTCTCAACAGGAAACCAAACTTGACTGGTTTGATATTACCAGGCCCGGCAAAAAACCTCCCCAGGGAAACCTTCATCTTATTACTCAGGCCATTGAAGAAATAAGTACTATTTTTGAAAAGATCGGTTTTATCAGAGTCCGTTACCCTGAGGTGGAGTGGGACTGGTATGCTTTTGAAAGCCTAAACATGCCCAAAGATCACCCTGCCAGAGATGAATGGGAAACTTTTTTTGTTGACACTCAGGAAAACAAAAAATGGGGCAAGATGGTTTTAACGCCTCATACGTCCTCGGGTCAAATAAGAGAAATGCAAAGACTGAAAAAACCTCCTATAAGAATGGTTAATATTGCCAAATGCCATCGAAGACAGCATGATGTTACTCATACAGTTATGTTCCATCAGTTTGAAGGACTGGTGGTGGATAAAAACATCTCTATTGCCCATCTTAAAGGTACCACTGACTATTTTGCTTCTCAGTTTTACGGGCCGCAAAGAAAAACCAGACTTCGGCCTTTTAACTTTAAATTTACAGAGCCTTCTTTTGAAATTGACATCAACTGTCCCCTTTGCTTGGGAAAAGGCTGCCGAACCTGTAAAAGCGGCTGGCATGAACTGGGAGGAGCCGGCATGGTTCATCCCAATGTCTTAAAAGCAGTGAATATTGATCCGGAAAAATACTCAGGTTTTGCTTTTGGCTGGGGAGTAGAACGAAGTTATCTTATGAAAGAAGATTTAAAAATTGATGACCTAAGAACAATTTACAGTAATGATTTAAGATTTTTAAAACAGTTTTAAAAAATATAATTATTTAGAAATATATAAGTATTTAAAAATATAAGTAAAAAAGAAACAACATGAATATTTTAATCTCACACAATTGGCTTAAAGAGTATTTGCAAACCAACGCCTCCCCGGAACAAATTGCTAAATATCTTTCCTTATGCGGCCCTTCGGTGGAAAGAGTTACTAAAGTTAACGGTGATTTTGTTTATGACATTGAAATAACTACTAACAGGGTAGACATGATGAGCATTTTAGGCATAGGCAGAGAAGCTCGAGCCATTCTGCCCCAATTTAACATCCAGACGTCTTTAAAACAGCCTAAGCTGGCTCAAGATATTAAGCCTAAAGGTGAAATTCTACCTATTGCCATTAAAGATCCTGACCATTTGTGTTATCGGGTTTTGGGTGTTGTCATGGACAATGTTAAACTGGGTCCTTCACCTAAACTGATCCAGCAGCGCTTGGAAAAAACCGGCATCAGGTCTTTAAATAATGCTGTTGATGTTACCAACTATGTCATGACTGAGATAGGCCATCCGGCCCACGTGTTTGACTACGACAGAATCACCACTAAAAAACTTGTCTTAAGAAAAGCTAAAAAAGGAGAAAAGATCATCAGCCTTGAAGGAAAAGAGTACACCCTAACCGGAGGAGATATCGTTATTGATGACGGCACAGGCAAAATAATTGACTTACCGGGCATTATTGGCACCCAAAACAGTATTGTCACCAGCCAAACAAAAAGAGTTCTTCTGTTTATAGAGGCCAACAATCCCTATCAAATAAGAAAAAGCTCCATGGAACTAGGAATAAGAACAGTAGCAGCCACTTTAAATGAAAAAGGAGTCGATCCGGAACTGGCAAAAACCGCACTCCTGAGGGGAATTCAATTATTTAAAGAGTTAACCGGATCTAAAGTAGCTTCTCCTATTCACGATATTTATCCCCAACCTTATAAACCAAAAGATGTAAAAACATCACTGGAAATGATCACCCAAAGATTGGGAGTGGAGATTAATTCCCAAAGAATTGAAAAAATACTGACAGCTCTTGGCTTTAAAGTTAAAATTAAAACTTTAAATAATCAAACTGAGTTTATAGTTACTGTCCCTTCATTAAGAGCCAGAGATATCAACATTCCTGAAGATATTGTTGAAGAAGTGGCCAGAATTTACGGCTATCACAACTTGCCCAGCATAATTCCTCCCTTATACCAACTACCGGAAAAACCGGAAGAAAATAATTTTATATGGGAAAAGAAAACTAAAACTCTTTTAAGAGACTGGGGTTTTACAGAAACCTACACTTACACTTTTCAATCAAAAAAAGAGTTAAAACAATTCAAGCTGGAACCGGAAAAACACTTAAAACTTAAAAATCCCTTAACTAAAGATTGGGTTTATTTAAGAACTAACCTTATTCCTTCTCTGCTTTCTGTTCTAAAAGAAAACAGAGGGGTAAAGGAAGAAGTAAAAATCTTTGAACTTAGCAGTGTTTTTATTCCTCAGGAAAACAAGCTTCCTTTAGAAAAACAAAAACTTGTCCTTTTATGGCAGGCTTCCAAGTTTTATACCCTTAAAGGAGTTTGTGAGGCCCTGCTTCATGAACTGGGAATTAAAAAGCTGAAGTTTGTTAATGTCAATAAAGAAAAGTATTTTAATTGGCATCCGGTTAGAACCGCCCTTATTAAAAGCAAAGGTAAAAATTTAGGTCTAATTGGTCTTTTAAAACCCAGTATTGTCCAAAACTTTACTTTAAAAAAGCCGGTTGTGGCAGCTTATCTTAATTTTGATATTATAAGCAGCCTTGCCAATAACAAAAAAACCTACCTGCCTATTCCCAAATATCCGGCCGTGATAGAGGATCTGTCATTTTTAATTTCCCAAAAAGAAACTACCCAAAAAATAATAAAAATAATTAAAAACAGCCATCCTCTTGTTACTAAGGTTAAGCTAAAAGATATTTATAAAACTGTTAAAACATTTGAAATTCACTATCAGGACCCTGATAAATCTTTGGCTGCCGAAGAGGTAAGTAAAGCAAGGCGCAAGATTATCCTAAACTTAAAACAAATAGATATCCTTTTAAAAGGCGGCCTGGAAATTTAAGGTAGTTTTTTCTTTCTCAGATTTTTTTAAATTTTTCTTTTAAAAATTCAGTCTTCATCTGGAGAAGCAGGGGGCGAAGGACTGAGTGACGGAATAATGGCCGGACTTGGAGAAACACTTGGGGAAGGAGTTGGGCTGGGAGATGGAGAAGGAGAAGGTTCAGCCTTCCAGTCCCAGTTTTTATTAACACCTATTTTAATCTCCGTTTCTCCTGATTTACCCTTGTCATCCTCGGCCCTGGCTTTTAAAGTATAGGTTCCGTTATCTAAAACCAACTTGGTTTTAAAAGGTTTTTGCTTCATGCTTGCTTTTTGCTCACCATTCACAAACAGCTTAACTTCTTTGATATTTGAGTTGGCAACAGCACTTATCTCTACTTCAAACTCATTGGAGACCTTATCCTTATCATGAGGCTTACTAAAACTCACCACCACATTATCATTGGTGTCACAATAGTCCTTAGGAAATTTATATTTACCATCTTCCTGAGAAGCAATCCAGGCATCAATCGCTTCCTGCCAGCGGTTCTTGCCATCAGAACTTAAAGGATCTTCCTCTTTTAAAACAATAAACTCTTTTTCCTCAAAATCACCTCTGGCCACCATGGTATCAGGAGCCAGTTTTCCCTGATCGCTTTTGCAAACCTTAAGCTTAGTATGGATAGGGTCAGTACTGTCAGGCTCTGTTCCTTTGATAAAGTAGTCCATCCTTGAGGGCCAACCGTCATGAGCTTTAAAACCGGAAATTTTATCAACTTCCATAGTAGTAATATTTGAGGGAACGGCAAACTCCCGGATAGGTTTATCTTTTAAAGCCTCTAAAATAGTCTGTCTCCAGATAGGGGAGGCTCCTGACACGCCTGAAGCAACCTGTTTCATCTGAGAATTGTCATTATTTCCCACCCAAACTCCGACAATATATTTGGGGTCCCAGCCTATGGTCCAGTTATCCCTCATATCATCAGTTGTTCCGGTTTTAACTGCCACGCTTCTGGTAGAAATATTTAAAAGGCTGTTTTCACCAAAAGTTAACAGCCTGGCGTTATTGTCAGATAAAACATTGTTGATTAAAAATGCCTCTTCTTCTTCAAGAACTCTTTTGCCCTTAACCGGTTTATGTTCTTCTAAGATTTTGCCCTTCTGATCTTCAACTTTTAAAATTGCTACCGGAGACACTTTAAGACCACCATTGGAAAAGGCAGAGTAGGCGGTTACTAAATCCAAAAGTCTAACCTCACCACCTCCCAAGGTTACGGACAAACCAAACCGGTTAACATTTTCCTGGGTTGGCTCCAAACTCTCAAGCCCCATACTATAACCCGTCTGCATCATGTCCTTAACTCCAACCAGGGCCAACAACTTAACAGAAGGAATGTTTAAAGAACTGCCTAAAGAATTTCTCAGACTAACCGGTCCATAAGTTTTGCCATTGTAGTTCTTAGGTACATAATCAGGCCCTGTTCCGCCGGGAAAATGGGTTAAAACATCAACAATCATCGAAGCAGGTGTAAACCCTTCTTTAAAAGCGGTTACATAGGTTACAGGCTTAATAGAAGAGCCCGGCTGCCTTAAGGACAGGGCTACATTAACCTGACCGTCATAATCAGGATCAAAATAATCTTTGGAGCCCACCATAGACAAGATCTCGCCCGTTTCCGTATCCATTACCACTGATGAGCCATTAGTAATATCAATCTCTTCTACTTTTTTAATCTCCTGGGCAACAATCTCCTGAGCTTTTTCCTGAAGCTTGTAATCCAAAGTAGTGTAGATTTTTAAGCCCCCCTGTTCCACCAGCTTCTCACCATACTTTTCTTCCAAAAGTTTTTTAACATACATAACAAAGTGAGGGGCTTTAAACTTAACTGACGGGGAGGCAAACTCAACTTTATCCAGTTCTTCCAAGGCTTTTTCCTCTTCCTGCTTAGAAATATAACCATCCTCCCTCATTCTTCTTAAAACATCTGTAGTTCTGGCAATATAAACTTTGGGATTATCACTAAAAGGTGAGTAGTAAGAAGGGCTTTGAGGTAACCCCGCCAGAATGGCTGATTCAACAAGATTAAGTTCGGAAACTTTTTTATCAAAATAGGTTTCGGCTGCCGCCTCCACGCCCCAGGCCGTACCTCCATAAGGCGCTTCATTAAGATACATTTGCAAAATCTCGTCTTTAGAGTACTTCTTTTCAATCTGGATGGCCAGAGCAAACTCTTTTATCTTTCTGCTGACAGTTCTGCTTGAGGTAAGCAGGACGTTTTTAACCAGCTGCTGGGTAAGAGTAGAACCGCCCTCAAGTCTATGCCGAAAAACAATATTAAATCCGGCTCTTAACCAGCCTTTGGGGTCAAAACCTTTATGGGAGTAAAAATTTTTATCTTCAATAGCGATCGTTGCCTGTCTTAAAGCTAAAGGAACTTCTTCAAACTTAACCGGAGTCCGCTGTTGATCAGCAAAAACGTCATATAAAAGTTCACCGTTACGATCAAAAATTTTAGTGGAAAAACCTTCCTTACGGACAATCTTGTCAGGCTGGGGCAGATCCTTAGCAAACCAGGCAAATAAAGCCGTAGACAGGAAGAATAAAAACAGAATACCAACAAAGCTCCCCACTGCTAAATACTTTAAAACTTGAGCTTTTGTAAGCTTTTTAAAAGGGGTTTTTTGTTTAAATTTTTTTAATCTGGCTTTCCATATTCTTTGCCAGGACATATAGCAAATTGTAACACTATTAAGTAAATAAAAACAACCTGCAATTTTACTAATAAGATCAAGCTATTTGCCCAAAAAACTTCTTAAAAAGTAGCAGAAAAAATAAAGTTTTGACTTATAGTGTATAATTAAAATATTGAAAATTAAATAAAGGCAATGACGCAGTGAAGTAGCTTCACTTAGGTGACAAAAGAGATGGGGCGGTTGGTGCAAGACCCCACGTACTAAAAGAAGCAAATTACCCTGCTTAGCTGTTCCAACAAAATTGGAAACGGGTGCACCCGTAATAGTGCTAGCATGTGTCACACTTGGAAACGGAGCATGTCAATAATAAGCTTTTATTGTCATCTGTTTACCCTGGGACTCCAGGGTTTTTTATTGGCTTGACAGTAAAAGAAAATTAAGGTGGTACCACGGAGTACTAGAAATAGTAACCGTCCTTTTTTAAGGACGGTTTTTTTGTTTCTAAAATTTAATCTGAATTTTAAAAAATAAAATCTTTTTCTGTAAAAAAAAGCCTTTTAAGAAAATAAAGTCTTTTAAAAAGTCTTAAAAAAGGAGAAATAAGATGAAACAACAAAGAATATTCTGGTTCCAAGATGGAGCTAAGTTTAAAACTAGTCCAGAAAATTGGTCTGCTCTGGACAACTTATCTTTAAGATTAATCAATTTAATCGGCCATCCTGAGTTTGAACATGTGCTGGTGGACCCTTTAGTCTGTGCCGAAAAATTATTAGGCAACTTAAATTTACAGGCATTTACCTGCTTGTTGGATTTGACCGGTTTTTTTGCCAAAGAGGTTAGAAAAGGATTTCCACAATTAGCAACAACAGATGAACTAAAACTAAGCCGGTTAAGACTGGCCTCTTCAGCCAAATTAGACGGAGTTGGTCATCTCTTAACCCTATCACCAGCTCAAATTACTACGTTAAAACAACGACTTGATTTATCCAAATCTCTTATTATTGATGATGTCGGCTGGTCAGGCAGAACAGCGGGGCAGATAGCAGAAATTTTAGGTCTTAATTTAAAAGAAACTACTTTTGGTTTCCTAATAACAAACAGGGGAGAGTTTGCTCCAGGAGTACCAGCTGCTACCAGTTTTTTAGAAAGATCAGGAGCCAGGGTAGTTAGCGGCGGAAGTGTTTTTTCCCCACAGGATGATGGTTTTCATTTGGAAGATTTTTTTGCCAATCCCTGGTTAACAGATCCTGAGGTTTTTGGAAAAATATGTCAAATACAGGAATTAAGAGAATCTTTAGGAGAAACAAAAGACCAAACCGAAGGAAAAGAATTTGAGCTTAAAATCCAAGGCATCCTTAGAGAAAATCAACAACTTCTTTTTCCAAACATCATGACCACAGAAGAAGTAAAAAGCCTTCAGCGGGAAGGGCGGTTAATAGCCAGGGGTGGTTTACCTAAAAACTCTTTTTTTACTATTAACCCTCCCAATTGGCTTGCTCCTTCATTTTCCAAAAGGGTTAAGGCAGAAATGCTATGGCAAAATCAGGTAGAAATTACCCAAACCTTAAGAGAACTGCATAGCTTAACTGAAGGTTTTTTGGAACCAAAAAGAGAACTATTAATCCCAACCCTGCCTGAAGGACAAGGTTTCTGGGGAGGAAAAGAAAGATTTTAAAATTATTTAAGATTAAAAGGAGAAAAATGGAAAAAAAAGTTAAAAACATTCAAATTGGCGTAATTGGCTCCATGATGGAACAAAAAGTTTCCCAGATTGCCATAAAAGCAGCTAAAAAAGTGGGTCAGGAAATAGCCAAACAAAAAGCCTGCCTGCTTTTTGGGTTTGAGCCTGATCAAAATTCTTTATCTTTGATAGCAGCTGAAAAAGCTGTTTCCGGCGGAGCAACAGCATTAGCTTTTTTAATAGAAAAGAGTAAAAAATTACCCGGCAGCTTTCCCTGCCTTAAAGTAGTTACGGGTCAATCAAGAGGCGGGGGTAGAGAGTTTGGGTTTATCTTAAGCACAGATGCTATAGTTGCCATTGGCGGCGGTTCAGGAACCTTAACAGAAATTGCCATAGCCTATCAGGCAGATATTCCCGTAGTTGCGGTTGCCAAAACAGGAGGTTGGAGCAATATGTTGGCAGGTAAATTTTTAGACAAAAGAAAAAGGGAAAAAATTTTCCTGGCTAACACCCCGGTTGCTGCAGTTAAATTAGCAATTAACTTAGCAAAAAGAAAACAGGGGAATTAATTGATATTAAAAAATAAATTAGACAAAAGCAATTTTTTTTTCTAAAATCAAGAAAGGAATAAAAAATGGATAAAATCTTAAACATTCTGGAAAAAAACGTTGAAAAAATTTACCCTTCCAAAAAAGCTTTGGAAAAAGCTTTGCGGTCCGGAAAAAAACTAAGACTCTACATTGGCGTTGACCCAACCGCTACCAGACTTCATTTGGGCCATACCATTGGCATCAGAAAACTTCAGGAGTTTGCTGACTTAGGACATGAAGCTATTTTTCTTTTTGGAGACGGTACTGTGCTGGTCGGAGATCCTTCGGAAAGAGCTACGGGCAGAAAACTAATCACTTCAAAAGAGGTGGCTGCCAATTCTAAAACCTGGAAACAGCAGGTAACTCCTTTTTTAAACTTTAAAAAAGTCAAGGAAAAGCATAATGCCGACTGGTTAACTAAACTCAGCCTTAAAGACATTATTAATATCGGTTCCAAGATTTCTGCCATTCAACTGTTTAAAAGAGATAACTTTCAGGAAAGACTTAAAAGAGGGGATACAGTCTTTTACCATGAAACTATGTACCCCTTACTTCAAGGTTATGATTCGGTTCATATGGATGTTGATTTGGAGATTGGCGGTACTGACCAAACCTTTAATATGCTTATAGGCAGAGAGTTGCAAAAAAAGTTTAGGAATAAAGAAAAGTTTGTCCTGACCACCAAAATGATTTTAGGAACAGATGGCAGTAAGATGAGCAAGACCAGCAATAACTGCATCTGGCTAACAGATAAACCTGAAGATATGTACGCCAAGATAATGAGATTACAGGATGGTCTTATTCCCAGCTATTTTGAAGCTTTTACCAACATGGACCCAAAACAAACAGAAAAAATTAAAAAAGGGCTGAAAAACCAAACCATAGATCCCATGCAAATCAAAAAAGAACTGGCAAAAAATATTACCGCTCAAGTTCATGGACAAGAAAAAGCCAACCAGGCCGAGAAGAACTTTGAACAAGTGATCCAACAGGGAAAAACCCCAGAAAAAATTCCCACCTTTCCTTTAGATAAGCTAAACAAACAGGAAAATATAATTGACCTGCTGGAAAAAACAAAACTGGCACCAAGTAGATCTGAAGCTAAAAGACTGGTAAAACAAAATGCCGTGGAAATAAACAGTAAAAAAATAACTACTCTGGAAATAACACCTAAAAAAGGAGATGTTATAAGAGTAGGCAAAAGAAGGTGGGTAAAGATAGATGAGTGAAGACATTCCAAACATTCCACAACCAGAAATTTCTTATTCTAACGAAACTCTAATAGGAGCAAAACAGATAGCAAGCACGCTTATTTCCTGTAGGAATGCTTTAGAAGACGGAGAAGAAGCAGATACCTTTTTAAAACAAACAAGGCAAGAGTTATGTACTACTCAGGGAATACCGGAGCCATTAGTTATAGCCGTTACAACGAGAATGATCGCAATGGAGTTTCTGAACCTGGCTGAAACTTGCCCTTTAAAAGGAGATAAAAGAACAGCATTATTATCAAGTATGCTTGTTAACCTTTCGACAAAATTTGGTTTAGATCCTGTAGAATTACTAACTGAAACAGAACGGTTAAAAGATATGGCGGCGGCAAAAACAAAATGAAGAAAAAAACTAAAAAGCTTATTTTATCTATTATTGTTATTATTGCTTCCTTAGCTTTATTGCTGACTTCTATGTTGCCGGCTATAAGCTATTTTTTTGAATAAAAGAGCAATAAAAACACAAAGTCCTATAATATTTACTTTTATCTTTATTTATGTTAATATATGTATATATTAATTACATATATAAATGCGTCCTGAATATTCTGTTTGTCAACAATGTGCCAAAGATAATGCTCAAGAGTTAGGGTTTAGTCCTTGTTTTGTTTCTGGAGCTCGCTGCATTGTTGAACTTCCTCCTCTTATTAAAGATCCTGGAGAAATTGCTTCTGAACCCTTTGTGGCAGCAGGTTTTGATCCAGACTTTAAAGGCAGGAGAGGAAAAGTTTTTTCTCAGGCTTTGGTTTAAAAATTAACTTAAGTTTTATCTTTTCTCTTTTTTTTATTAAAATAGGGTAATGGTAAAAGTAGGCTTAGATACTCCTGTTTCCGGTCTTTACATGGTGGGTAAGACTTATGCTTCCCGTCTGGGAAAGCTTGGTATTTCCACAGTCGAAGACTTACTGCATCATTATCCTTTCCGTTACAACAATTATTCAATTATTTCTTCTGCTTCTTCTGTTAATACAGGTGAGGTGGTTACTATACAGGGACAAATTCTGGCTGCCCAGAATATCTACACTAAGTATGGAAAAAAGATTCAGAAAGCGGTTGTTGCTGACAGCTCAGGTCAAATAAATGCCATCTGGTTTAACCAGCCTTTTCTTGTTTCCTCTTTAAAGTCCGGAGCTTCCATTTCCTTATCTGGAAAAGTATCTTTTTTTGGAGGAAAAAAAAGCCTTATCTCCCCAGACTATGAAATTTTAAAAGACGGCAAACCTCCCTTGCATACCGGAAGATTGGTGCCTGTTTACCCGGAAACTTATGGTGTTTCTTCCAAGTGGCTTCGTTCCCGGATTGGACCCCTGCTTGAACTACTGTCTTCACAAGTTCCTGACTGGCTGCCGGAAAAGTTTAAACAAAAGCATGATTTTGTTGATCTTTATCAGGCCTTAAAACAAATTCATTTTCCCCAAAACATGATTGTTCTTGACGAGGCTAAAAAACGTCTTGCCTATGATGAGCTTCTTTTACTCCAGCTTGAAGTCTTGGAACGCAAGAAAACCTGGGAAAAAACTAAATTAACCCATCCTTTTACCATTAATCAGGAAAAGATTTTAGATTTTATCTCTAATCTTCCCTTTACCCTAACCTCGGCTCAAAATCAGGCCCTAAAACAAATTCTAACCGATTTAACCAAGAAAGAGCCTATGAACAGGCTGCTTGAAGGCGATGTCGGTTCTGGTAAGACTGTGGTGGCTGCCATTGCTTTATACACTGCTTTTTTAAACGGCTTTCAATCTGCCTTAATGGC
>DBQG01000032.1 GCA_002305125.1 Patescibacteria group bacterium UBA1400
TTTAAACAGGGCTTTTTTAAATATTCAACTTTTAATAGCTAAATTACATACCCATGCCCATACCAGGCATTCCTGCTCCTCCAGGCATTCCCGGAGTTTTATCTTCCTTTTCAGGAAGATCGGTTACCAAACATTCTGTAGTTAAAATCATAGTTGCTACAGAAACTGCATTTTCCAAAGCTTTTCTAGTAACTTTAACAGGATCAACGATGCCGTTTTTAAACATATCAACATACTCTCCTGAAAGAACATCAATTCCTGTTCCTGCCGGTCTTTTTAAAACCTCTTCAATAACTACTTCACCCTTGAAACCGGCATTTTCCGCCAGATAACGGATTGGCCATCTTAAAGCTTCTTTAAGAATTTTTACTCCTGTAGCCTCGTCTGTTTCCGGAGTTAAACCCAGTTTTTTAATATCAAGGATTCTGCCAGCCTCAAGTAGGGCTACTCCTCCTCCCGGAACAATACCTTCTTCCACAGCTGCTTTAGTGGCTCCCACCGCATCCTTAACCCTTTCTTTTTTCTCATTCATCTCTACCTCAGTAGCAGCGCCGACATTAATAACAGCCACTCCGCCGGAAAGTTTGGCAAGTCTTTCCTGCAACTTTTCTTGATCAAACTCAGAATCTGTTTCTTCAATTTCTTTTCTTAAAGCTGCCACTCTAGCTTTAATAGCCTGGGAGCTTCCTTTGCCACCGATAATACGGCAGGTTTCTTTATCAGCCCAAACTTTATCGGCCTGACCACAGTCTTCGGGCGTAACCGAATCTAATTTTCTACCCGTATCTTCAGAAATTACTGTTCCTCCGGTTAGAATGGCAATATCTGCCAGCATCTCTTTACGCCTGTCACCAAAGCCAGGAGCCTGAACTGCCAAAATATTAAAAGCACCCCGAAGTTTATTAACTACCAAAGTTGCCAAGGCTTCTCCCTCAATCTCGTCAGCAATAATTACTAGGTTTTTGCTAACCTTAACAATGCCCTCCAAAAAAGGAAGCATATCGGAAACAGAAGAGATTTTCTGATCGGTAATCAAAATATAAGGATTTTCTATTTCTGCCTCCATGCTATCAGCATCTGTTACAAAGTAAGCCGAAGAGTAACCCTTGTCAAACTCCATACCCTCTTTATAGTCAATCGTTACTTCTAAACCCTGCCCCTCTTCAACCGTCACCACTCCGTCTTTACCTACTTTTTCCAAAGCCTCGGCAATAAGGGCACCGATCTTAGGATCAGCAGAAGATACTGTAGCTACTTGAGCGATTTCCTCTTTGCCCTTTACTGGTCTGGCTTTTCTCTTTATTTCTTCAACTACGGCTTCTGCTGCTTTTTCCAAACCTTTGTTTAAAATCATAGGGTTGGCTCCAGCAGTAATATTTTTAATCCCGCTTTCCACAATGGCTTGGGTTAAAACTGTGGCGGTAGTAGTTCCGTCGCCAGTATCATCATTGGTTTTGGAAGCAGCTTCCTTAACCAACTGAGCACCCATATTGGCAAAAGGATCTTCTAAATCAATCTCCTTGGCCACTGTTACTCCATCATGAACAACACTTGGAGCTCCCCACTTTTTATCTAAAGCTACGTTCCTACCTTTAGGACCTAAAGTTGTTACTACGGCTTTAGCCACAGCATCAACTCCAGCTTTAAGTTTAGTTCGGGCATCTTGGGCGTACAATAATTGTTTGGCCATTTTTATCTCCTCCTAGTTTTTATTATTTTTTAACAATTGCTAAAATATCCTCAAACTTAACAAATAAATATTCTTTTTCTCCCAAACCTAGCTTAACTTCATCTCCTCCCCACTTTTTATAAATAACCACATCTCCTTTTTTGCAAGGAGCTTTTCTTTTAGGTAAATCAGCACCTACAGCCAATACTTTGGCTTGTTGGGGTTTTTCATCATGAGAATCGGGCAAATAAATACCTGAAGAAGTTTTTTTCTCTACCTCCACTGGCTCAAGTAATATATAACCTTGGGTAGGTTGAAGTTTGGATATGGACTTCATATCTCCTCCTTAAAACTAATTAATTAATTTAACCAACAATTTTATTAAAAACTTATATGCTTAAAAGCAGTTTATTTATTTAAACAGTATTAAAATAAAAAGATTTAAACTATTTATCACTCTATTATACCAAGTGCTATTTTAAAATGAAAGATCTTTTTTTGTCAAGAGTTTGGTGGTGGAAAAGTTCGGCTTAAAAGGGAAGATATAAAGTTGACCGCCAACCTTATCAATAAGTTCTTTTTTAAGACTTAAAAAGGGCGTATTTTCAGATATGGCTAAAACAGCCGGCTTAATTACCTGCAGTAAAGAAAAATAATCTTCTTTTTTAAAAGAAAGCGGCATGGGAAAAACTAAATCTGTTATACCTAGATCCAACAGGTTTTCTGCTCTTAAATTAAATGAGTTAACTGGCCTACCTTTTCCTTTTAACTGCCTTACTCTCTTATCCTGTTCTAAACCGATCACCAACAAATCTCCCTTGCTTTTAGCTGCTTTTAAAAACTCTTTATGGGCCAGGTGCAATAAGTCAAAACAACCTGTTACTAAAACTATTTTTTTTCTCTTAGTTCTATTTTTAAGAATATTTATGAGTTCTGCTAAAGAAACAATCATTGGCTTTTCCCAAGCGGTCTTGTATATCTTTCTCTTGATAAACGAAGAATCTTATCTTTATTCTTATTATTGCAGTTTGGTAAAGGAAGTGTTTGGGCATAAAAAGGAGTGGAGGTCAAATTATCAATAGCCAACTTGATGATCGTCTGATAATTACCCAGTTTAACCAAATCCTCTTCTTCAAACTCTTTACCAAACTCTCTTGCCAAATGATAGGCGTCAGCAGCACCAACCAAAAAAGTAATCAAAGTGCCGGTATTGCCAAAAATTGCTTTTTGCATTTCCTCTGACAGTTGGCCAATATACTGATTAGCTACATTAATATTAAGCCTATATTTTCTGGCTTCAGATAAAATTTTAATAAAAGAAGTTGTGGCAAAATTTTGAAACTCGTCTACATAAAGATAAAAATCTTTTCTTTGTTCCTCTGCTATCCTTACCCTATTCATAGCACTAAGTTGCATTCTGGTAATAAACATGGCTCCCAACAGGGCGGCATTATCTTCTCCCAACTTTCCCTGAGAAAAATTACAAAGCAAGATCTTTCCCTGATCCATAAACTCTTCAAGGTCAATGGTCGAATGAGGATGACCAATAATCTGTCTTATCATAGGTGAAGTAACAAACTGGCCAACTTTATTTAAAATAGGAGAAATTGCTTCAGATCTAAACTTATCTGACATCTTATCATATTCTTTAAACCAAAAGTTTTGTAGCACCTCATCACAGTATTTATCCACAACCTTTTTCCGGAAATCATCATCTGATAAAAGTCTAGGAACATCCACTAAAGTACTTGCGGGCCTTTTGACTAAAGTCAAAATTGTATTTCTTAAAATATACTCCAATCTTGGTCCCCAGGAATAAGAGTAAAGTTTATGAAAAATGTCCACAATTCCAGAAGCTATTAACTCAGCATGTTCAGGTTTTTTTACTTCTAGGGGGTTTATCCTGAAAGGAAAATTGGTATCGGCAGGATCCAAATAACAAACATCGTTAATTCTATGAGAAGGAACATAGTCAAGTAAAATGTGACAAAGGTCTCCGTGAGGATCAATTACAGCCACTCCCTCATTATTTCTAATATCGTTAATAGCCATATTGGCAATTAAAGTAGATTTACCAGTGCCGGTTTTCCCAATAATATAAACATGACGCCGCCTATCAATCCTTTTAATACCAAAGTTGGTTACAGAGTTTTTAAACTCAGTTTTGGCAAAAAAGTTAATTTCTTCTTTTTCACTCTCAGTTAAACCAGTGGATATAGGCAGGTTTTCCGGAGGTTCAGAGGCAATCTGACCTCCCCAGCTGATATTTTTGATTTTCGCCAGACTTTCATTGGGCAGATGATAAATAGTTGCCAGTTCATCAATATTTAAATATTGATATTTAGGTATGTACTTAAAACTTCTTTGTTTGATGGCCTCTAAAAATTTATCTTTAAAAAGCTTGGGTTTTTTTACAACTAAACTGTTACCTTCGCCTGAGGTCAAGTTACCAAAACTGCCTGAAAGATGATTTAAAAAAGCACTGCCTGCCTCTTTATTAACAGAAATTGTCAGAACTTTAATGCTTGTTTGAAATGCTTTTTGACTAATTTTCTGCTGAATCATGTTTGTTTGCGGATGAGCTCTGGTTCTTCCCTCCTCGCCAGTAGGAATACCAGCGTCGAGTATTTTTCTAGCAGAACTGGCATAACTTGAAGAAGAAGGAACAACTAAAATCTGGACCAGAGCTTTATCATCGGGTCCGGCTTTGGAAAGAGTTCCTAAAAGCGATGATAAAGGATCAATATCTTTAAAATCATTGTAGTTTTTCAAAGGATAATAGTAGGGCTTGGCAAGCACCAGTTGGCCACAAGAAGCTTTATCAAAAGGCCAAGCAGTCAGATAATCTTTAACCCTGGCCACCACTGCCTTAGGATACTGAGCTGACAGCTGGGAAACAAAATAAGGCTCAAACTCCCGCGAGACAACAGCATAAAAATGAATTGTCTGTTCAAACAGTCCAATCTCAAACACTAGGCATTTTTGCCGGCCCAAAAGCTTTTCCCAAAAAGAAGAACTAATATTGGAAAGGGAGGCAAAAAGAGCTGCTGAAGCCTCAGGAGTCTCTTCGCTTTCCTTGGGAACTTTAATTTCTAACACTACCTTATCCATAAGATTATTTTATCATCTAAAAACTATTATTAACAATTAGGCTTTTAAAAAGATAAAAGCAATCCAAAACAAGCAGGTTTAAGCAAAATGATCCCAGCTTTGGGATTTAAAAGGTTTTAGCTTGTCGGCAACTTTTACCCGTTGACCGAAAGAAAAAGGTTTTATTCTACCGATAACAGTTGTCCTAATTCCTGTCGTCTGAGAGATCTGTTTAACCTTATCCAAATTTTTTTTCTTACAAGTAAACAAAAGCTCATAATCTTCTCCGTATGTAAAAGCAGCCTGATGAACATCAACTCCCAGTTTTTTGGCTGCTTTTTCTCCGGCTTTAGACACAGGCAGCTTCTTAAGCTCAAGCTCAACTCCAACTCTACTTGCCTGACAAAGCTTTAAAAGGTCACCTGAAAGGCCGTCGGAAATATCCATCATTGCTGTTGCAAGCTTGCTTTTACCTAATAGTTTGCCCATCTCCATTCTTGGCTGAGGGATAAAAAACTTTTGCAAACAAACACTAGGAGAGTCTTTCCCTCCTTTTTCCAGCAGTTTTAAACCAAGCCCTGCCTCACCTAAAAATCCGGTTGTCAGCAAAAGATCTCCGGGCCTGGCTCCGGAACGCAACACCAGTCTTTCCGATTTTACTTCTCCCATTAAAAACACGTCGATAAACAAGTGGTCAGATTTGGCTAAATTGCCTCCGGAAACTTTAACCTTATACTTTTTAAACTCAGCTAAAAGCCCCGTATAAAAAGAGTCAATAAAGTGAGCATTCAGGTTTTTAGGAAGACCTAAAGAAACTAGGGCAGCTAAAGGTTTTCCGCCCATAGCAGCAATATCAGATAGGTTAATTAAGGCTGCTTTTCTTCCTAAATCAGAAGGTTTAAACCAATCTTTTTTAAAATGAGAGTCTTCAACCAGACTGTCACAGGTCAATAAAAGATATTTATTGGCAGAAAGTTTAAAGAAACCGGCGTCGTCACCAACTGAAGAGCTGCCAATTTTTTTAATAATGTGTTTAATTAAATCAGCTTCTAACACTAGCTAATCTTAACACAACAAACGTTCTATTAGTTAATATCCATCCTTGTTAATTTAAGAGCAGCCTGAGCCTGAGCAAGATGTGCTTCTAAAAGACTCATTTCTTCTGTTTGAGAATCAGCATCTCTTTTATCAACCACTAAGACTATACCGTCTTTTAAAGCAGCTTCATGAAAGGCATTATGATGTCCAGTAATAATATTAAAAGGAATTTGAATATTCCACTTATATAAGGCTTCTACCAATTCTGCTGTTTTAGCTTCCTGGCCTGTTTTAGCTAAATATTCTTTTACCTTACTTAAAGACAAAGAGGCATGAAAAGACAGGGCATTTTCTTGCTGCATTTGGGTTTTTAGCTCTGGCTTAACTCCTCTCGCCTGACTGCTGGTATCAACATAAACTACCAAAGAGTAGTGCTGAGCTTCTGTACCGGACAAAAGTCCTTGCTTGCCTTCATAGCCAAATTTTGCCTGAATCATGTCTTCAACTTCTGATCCTTTTACTCCGATAACACTTCCCACCGCATTGGCAGCTCCGCAATCAACGTGAGTGCCTGAATTGGCAAATTGATGCTGTTCATCAAGCCTCTCATCAACACAATGACCAATTAAACCTAAATCCCTATAAAAACCACCCATTAGTTCAAGGCTGGTTAAATTAAACTCAATCCCGGCAATGTTAACTTTTCCTTCTTTAGCAGCTTCTCTAAGTTGAGACCAAACCGGACTTTCCTCATCACCAAAAAACTTGGCACCATCCCCCTCGGCAGTAAAAACAATACCAGCTCCTGCATAGCTTCCCAAATAAGTATCAGGATCATTAATAACTTCTTTCCAGGCAGTCAAAGCCTGGGTAAATTCTTTTGAAGAAGTAGGTTCTGTTTCTTGTATAGTTGCCATTTTTGTCCCTTTCATTTTTTAATTTACTTATTTAAATTACTTAAAACTAGCAACACAGTTAAAATAGCAAATATTTAGATTTTTTTCAAGGCTTTGCCGTATTTTTGTAAAATCATCTGACCCTGGTTTTTATTAACCAAAAAAGCTGTTTTTAAAGTTACCTGTTTTATTTGTTTTTTCTTTTTTTGTAGAATTTTTTCCTGCCAGGAAAAAGCAAACTGATTTAAAATTTTAACTAATCCCACAACAACATTATCATCTTGTTTTTTTAAAAAATTACTATTCCTTTTAGCGACTGTCTCTTTTTTGCTGGTTTGATTATTCAAAAAATTAGGCAGATAACTTTTTACCCAGATATTTTCTTGCAAAAAAGTTTGAAGTATATCACCTCTGTTTACTAAAACCTTCATCTGAGCAATTTCATGGGCTATAAACAGATTCTGTTGCTGTTTTCTAATTTTTAAGGCATCTTCTTCTAAAAAAAGATTGGCACAAATCTTATCTTTAAGATTCTTTTTGTTTTTACCTATCCTTGGTCTTTTTTTTAAAACTGTTAAAATAGCAAGAAGTAAAAGCCTTGTTAACCATAAAGTGTTTTTTTTAGTAATAATAAAGAGGTCAATATCATCATTTTTATTACTGTTTAACATTGCTAAGCCACCGGTTAAAGCAATTCCTTTAACAAAAGGAACTGCTTTAATAATATTTACCATTTCTTGGGCAATTTTTTCTTTTTTAAGGCTCGGTTTTAATCTTTTTTTTCTGATCATGACTATTGCCTGCCTGCCTTTTAAAAAAAAGAGGTCATCTTCTTTGTCTACTTTACCTTTTTTAATTAGACCCGCTAATATTTTAGATAAATCATCCCCGGCAAGAGAGTATTTTATAAGAAGTCTTTTAATTTCTTTTTGTTTAAGAGGATAGTGAAAAAGATTATGATAACTTAGAGTTTTTAAAACCGCTTTTTCAAGCCGTCTACTGTTGTTTAATACCATATTGATTTAAAACCTGAGTCACACCTTGAGAAACAGTGCTTAAGGCCTGGGCAATATTGCTGTTAGTTAAAAGGGTGTTTATTGTATCCTCATAATATTTAATGATCTTGTCATTAATACCATTGTCATGAGTTCGGGAACACATATACCAGGACTGGGCATACGGACCCTGTTGAACAAAAGCTCCCATTAGCTCATCAGAGGCAAGTTGAGAAGCTAAATCAACTCTAGGATACGGTTCACCAAAACTTCTTACCTGAGAAGCATTGGTATAAAATTTTGCCATTACTTCCGTAGATGATAAGTATTGTAAAAACTTCCAGGCAGCTGCACTGTTTTTACTTTTAGCCGAAACTCCCTCTGCCCAGTAAGTTGCCCAAGCGACTTTTGTATCTGGCAGCTGCGGTACAGGATAGGTTTTAAACTGAAGATTAGGATTAATATTTCTGATTTCTTCTATTCTCCAGGAGGGAGCAAAAATCATCGCTACCTTTCCGATGGCAAAAGCATAGGTTGAAGAAGGTAGCGTCTGATCCCAAACCTTATCTTGAGTACTAAAGATGGTATAAAAACGCAAAGCATCTTCAGCCAAAGAGCCGGTGGGATTAGCTAAATCAGCTCCGTTTTGTAACATCATTAAGCCCAAGATGTCGGAAAAGTGATCAATATTACCAACCGTGCCCAAGGCTACTCCGGCTACCTGAATTCTGCCCGATGAGTCCTTAACGGTTAGATCCATGGCCGTACGCCTCAAGTCATCCCATGTTGTAGGTGGAGTCTTGCCGGCGGTGTTAAAAATATTAGTATTATAAAAAAGAGCTAAACTGTCAAAACCAATAGGAACTCCATAAACATTCCCCCCCGACACTAGATCCTGGCTGACCACAGGAAAAAAATTGGTTTGTAAATTTAGCTGCTCTGCTACCTGCTTAGGAGCCGGCGTCATGCTTCTTCCCAACATCGGTAGCCAAGTATTATGAAAACGGAAAATATCAGGACCTTCTTCTCCCGCCAGAGCTGACTGCAGTCTTTCCCGGTAATCTTTATGTGATTGACGCTGATAATTAATCTGAATTTTAGGATTAGCCTTTTGAAAATCCGCAATTAAAGAACTCATTACATTCTCTGACTCCCATAACCCCCAGTAAGTAAGACTGGCTTCCTGATCACTACCTCCACCTGAACCGCCGCCCCGGTTAAAAAGAGGAAGAATAACTTTGGTTATAACCAGATAAAGAATAACAATAACAATAATAACGCCAACTAAAGGAATAAGTTTTTTAAAAATAGGTTCTTTAACTTCTTTTACAGACGGGGGTGTGTCTTCTGGTTGCAACTCTTCCTGACTCGTCTGATCTAGCTCATCCACTGGGGGTGGAGGCGGAACCTCAACCTCTTCAACTGTCTGCGTTTGATCTTCTTGCTGATCCTGAGGCTGCTGACCGGCTGTTACCCAGGGGGGGAGGTTTTCTTCTTCTACCTGAGAAGGAACATCCTGGTCAGGCTTTACCTCTCCCGAGATTTGATTGCCCTCTGTTTGATTTTCTTGTGGATTTTGCTCTTGATTATCGGTCATGATATTCTAAACATATGATACAAAAGGTGGGTAAATGTTTGCAAGCTTTAACCATAATTATCGTTTTAATTCTGCTTTCTTACCCTCTGTTAACTGCAGTTTATTATAACTTAGTTTTTAAAAACAAAATATATCCTAAAGTCTTTGTACTAAATATAGATATGGGCAGCAAAACCAAATCTCAGGCTTTAAATTTAATAAAAAACAAAGTCCAAGAAAGCAACTTTAACACCATCGTTTTAAACTATCAAAACCAACAATGGCAGCTGGACCTTAATAGTTTACAGTTTAACTGGCTGCCGGAAAAAACAGCAGACAAGGCCTTTCTATTTGGCAAGCAAAAAGAGTTAAATATCCTGGAAAAATGGAAGTTATGGCAGCAGGGAAAAAACTTCTCCCTGGACTGGGAGATCAACCATAATCTACTTAACCAACATATTGCCACCATTGCCTCTAAACTTAATGTACCCGTTGTTCCCCCAACTATTGATCTAGTTCTTGATCAAACAGGAAAAAAGATAATTGAAGTTAATCCGGGCAGATCAGGAAAAGAACTGAATCAAAAAAACATCATAAACACAATAAGCAACCAACTATCTAACTTAGAAAATAATCCTCTTGAATTAGCTTTAATTGATATTTATGCGGTTGAAGATCCGGAAAAATTAGCAGAAACTAAAACCAGAGCAGAAAACTTGATCGATAAAAAGATCAAACTTGAATTTAACAATGAAGTCTGGTTTTTAGAAGACAAAGAAATAGTCAACTTTTTAAATTTTGAAGAAGGCTTTAATGAAGTCAAAATTGCTTCTTATACTGCTCAGCTTGCCAAATTTATTGATCAACCGCCCCAAAACGCTTTGTTTAATTTTAATCAGGGCAGAGTTACTGAGTTTAAACCAGCTCAGGACGGCCAGACTTTGGATCAAAAAAAAGCCCAACTGCTTTTGCAGGAAGCTTTACTGGGACTAGAAAAAGAAAATAATTTGGCCACCGTAAGTATTCCGGTTAATATCACCAAACCCCAGATAGCTACCCAAGATGTTAATAATTTAGGCATCAAGGAAATAATCGGCACAGGAGAATCCTGGTTTAAGGGTTCTATTGCTTCAAGGATTCATAATGTCCGCTTGGCATCCCAAAAACTAAACGGAGTTTTAATTCCGCCGGGACAAACTTTTTCTTTTAACCAAACAATTGGAGACATCTCTTTACAAACCGGCTATCAACAAGCCTATATCATTCAAAACGGCCGAACAATTCTGGGAGATGGCGGCGGTGTCTGTCAAGTATCCACCACTTTATTCAGGGCTGTACTGGATGCCGGCCTCGAAATTGAAGAAAGACAAGCTCATGCCTATCGGGTTTCTTATTATGAGCAAAATTATCAGGTAGGCGTGGATGCTACCGTCTTTTCCCCCAAACCTGACTTTGTGTTTAAAAACGATACTCCAGGCCATATTCTTATCCAATCTTTTATGGATGAAACCAATTCAAAACTTACTTTTATTCTCTATGGTACCTGGGATGGAAGGGAAACAACCTTATCAGCCTCAAGAATCTGGGACCAAATTCCTCCGCCTCCTGATCTTTATCAGGATGATCCGACTCTTCCACAGGGCATTATCAAGCAGATTGACTGGAAAGCCTGGGGAGCCAAAGTTTCTTTTGACTGGAAAGTGGTAAGGGGAAACGAAGTTTTACAGGAACAAACATTTTCTTCTTATTATAAACCCTGGCAAGCTATTTATCTTAAAGGCACCGGATCCCAATAAATAGTTATTCTTTAAATATTCTTCTTTCTAAATAGAACGACACCAACCCTATGCTAAAATAAAAGAGTGAAAATATTAGGCATAGAAACCAGTTTTGATGAAACGGCTGCGGCTATTGTTGAAAACGGGCAAAAAATACTTTCAAGCAAAGAAGCAACCACGAGCAAATTAACCCGCCAGTACGGTGGGCTTGTCCCGGAGCAGGCTGCCAGAGAACAGATAAGATGTATTATTCCTGTAATACAAGAAGTATTAACAGAAACTAAATTAAAATTAAAAGATGTTGATGCTATTGCCTGTACTTTAGGTCCAGGCTTAATCGGCAGCCTGCTGGTGGGTGTGGAAACAGCCAAAACTTTGGGCTTCTGTTTAAAAAAACCGCTTGTTCCTGTTAATCACATCAAAGCTCATCTTTATGCCAACTTTATTCATAGTTATGAAAAAATCTCTTTTCCCAGTTTGGGACTAATCGTATCTGGAGGCCATACAGAACTGTTTCTAATTAAAAACAAAAACCACTTTCAATGGCTGGGAGGAACTTTAGACGATGCTGCCGGAGAATGTTTGGATAAATGTGCCCGGGTGCTAGGTTTTGGCTATCCCGGTGGACCGGCCATTGAAAAAGCAGCTCTGAAGGCAGATAAAAAACCTGATTTCAAACTTCCCAGGCCGTTAATCCATAAGAATAATCTTAACTTTTCTTTTTCTGGTTTAAAAACCGCTTTTATTAAAGAAATAAAACAAAAGCCTTTAATAGACAAAAATTTGCTTGCCTGGGAGTTACAGGAAGCAGTTACCGACGTGTTGGTTAAAAAAACTTTGTTAGCTGCCGAAAAGTTTAAGGTAAAAGCTATTTTACTAGGCGGAGGAGTAGCAGCTAACCAAAAATTAAGGGACAAACTAACCTTAGGAGTGCAAAAAACAAAGCTTAAAACCGATCTTTTTATTCCGGAAAAAAAACTTTGCACTGATAATGCCATAATTGTGGCAACAGCAGCTTTTTTTGATTTTAAATCACAAGACTGGAAAACGGTAAAAGCAAACCCTGCTTTGGAAGTTTAAAGTTATAATGAAATTTACCAGAAAACAAGTCATTTTTATCCTTACCAATCTTGTTATTGTCCTTGTCTTTTTGTTACTAACCCTAATTTCACTAGAACCTTTTGTCAAAAATTTTACTACCGCTTTGCCCGGAGACTATGATGAACTTTTCATTACCTGGTCCATTAATAACATGTCTCAAAATATTTTCCAGCTAAAAAACATTGTTAGGATAGAAGACCTGTTTAAAGCAAATATCTTTTATCCGCACCCTTATGCTCAAGCTTACTCTGATCCTTTCATTCTATCCGCCCTAATCGCTACCCCCCTTCTTAAACTTACGGCTCAACCAATAACGGCCTTTAACTTTAATCTTATCCTGAGTCAGTTTTTATTTCTAACCTTTGGTTACTTTTTTTTCCTTAAATTAACCAAAGAAAAACTAATTGCTGTTTTGCTAAGCTTTGGTTTAGCGTTTTCTAAAATTCACCTTCATTATCTTCCCCACCTACATACCTTTGCTATTTTTCTTCTGCCGACGGCAGGCCTAAGCCTACTTCATTTTAAAGACAGTAAAAAAATAATTTTCCTTTACCTTGCCAATCTTTGCTTTATTCTACAAATGAGCAATTCTTTTCTTCCCGGTATTTTTATTGTTTTTTTAGCTTTGGGTTTAAGCATAACTTATCCCAAACTTAAAAACTTACTTGTCCAAAACAAACTTCATTTAATTGCAAATTTAATCTTAAGTTTAATTTTCCTGGGACCGATAGTAATGATTTATTTTAAAGTGTTAAAACATTTTAACTATGTCAGGTCCCTAACTGAAGTTATTCATTTTTCCTTAAGCCCTGAGGAGGTAGTTACCAAGTTTTTGTCTCCTGCCGCTTATTTTATTATCCTACTAACCCTGCCAGCAATCTTATTAAAAACCAGAAACCGGCAACAGATAAAAACAAAAAAACAAATACTTTTGTTTTTACTGGGAATGGGTTTGAGTTTTATCTTTAGCCTGGGACCTGCCCTGCATTGGCAAAGACAAACTATAAAAATACCTTTTCACATTCCCCTTCCTTACCTGGCGCTTTATTTTCTTGTACCCGGCTTTAAAGGATTCAGAACGCCTTCCCGCTTTATTAACCTAGTTCTACTTTTTGGCCTGATGGCTGGCGCTTTAAGTTTAAAAAGTCTGTTTAAACACAAAAAGGGCAAAATTTTAATAACTATTTTTACAATTTTTCTTTTAACCCTTAGTTTTAAAAAACCCAGTTTTGTTCTCATCCCCCAGCCTCAGGAATATCCGCCAGTCTATCACTGGCTCAAAAACCAGGAAGGAGAGGTAGTTATCCACCTGCCCATCTATGCCTGGGGAGAAAAACAGGAAACCTTAAGAATGCTTTTCAGCCTTTATCACAAGAAAAACCTTATTAATGGCTACAGCGGCTTTTTCCCTCAGGAGTATTTAAACCTTATCTCCTACCTGAAACAGAATTTTCCCCAACCCCAGACGATTCTCCATTTAAAGGAACTAGGCATTGATTATATAATCTTAGATACAAGCAGCTACGCCCAAGAACAGTTAAACCAGCTGGAAACCAACCCAAAGCTAAAAAAAACAGCAGAGTTTGAAGATAATGTTATTTATCAGTTTAAAGAGTAAAAAAACTTAATAAAGATGAAAAAAAAGATTCTAAGCAAAATTAAAAAAGCAGTTAAAAGAAGAGCTGCCTTTTTTCTTATAATTCTTGCAGTTTTCCTTTTAATAACTCTCTCCTTATCCTTAGGAATTTTAACCTTTTTCCAAGCCAAAGATCTGTTTTTAAACCAAAAGTTTTCCCAGGCAGAAAAAAAAGCTACCCTTTCCCTTAACCTGCTTCAACCATTATCGTTTTTAAACCTGACGCCTGCCAAAAACTACTACCAAACCTTAAAAACTACAGATCAAATCATAATCCTAACCCAACAAATATCTTTATCCAGCCAAAAGCTTTTTGATGTGATTATCAACAATAAGCCAAGTGAATTTGAATTAAGTTTTTCTATCTGGCAAAAGGATCTGGAAAGCTTAAACAAAAAAGCAAACAGTTTAAACGCCAACATTAAGTTTTTAAACCAGGAGCAAAAAGAAAAAATCCAGAAAACAAAAAAACTTTTAGCTGATTTAACAAGCTTTGCTAACTACCTGCCTGGTATTTTAGGCAAAGATAAAGAAAAAACCTACTTTATCCTACTTCAAAACAACCTGGAACTCAGACCCTCAGGCGGTTTTATGGGCTCTTATGCCAAATTAAAGTTTAACAGAGGAGTTTTAACTGATCTGCAGATTCAGGATATCTATGTGCCTGACGGCCAGATACCCGGCCATGTTAACCCGCCCTGGCCTATCCAACAAGCTTTTAAACAAGGCTGGTGGCGGTTAAGGGATTCAAACTGGGACCCTGATTTTCCCGAGGCTAGTCAGGATGTCCAATGGTTTTTTGAAAAAGGCGGAGAAGAAAAAACAGACGGCCTAATCGCCTTAAACCTAATCACCATCAAAGATCTGCTGACTCTAGTCCAACCCTTAACTGTGCCTGACTACCACCAAAGTGTTACCCAGGAAAACTTTTACCAGCTGGCTCAAGCCCAAGCAGAACAAAACTTTTTTCCCGGCTCCACCCAGAAAAAAGATTTTTTAGGAGCGGCAGCCAAACAACTGCTTTTTAAGCTTAAAACTTTAGATTACAAACAGGCAGGAAAATTACTACAGATCCTGGGCAAAAACCTAGAGGAAAAGCAGATTATCATCAGTTTAAATGACCAGGCTCAGGCTAACTTCCTAAACCGCATTAACTGGTCCGGAAGTCTGAAAAGAAACTTTCAGGATACCTCCACCCTCATTTCTGATTATATTTATCTTGTTGATACTAACCTGGGAGCTAATAAAGCCAACTGCTGCGTCCAAAAACAAGCAGATCAAACCCTTGTCTTAGAAAAAAATAAACTGAAAACCCAGCTTATTCTCACTTATACCAATAACTCTCCCAAAAATAGACCACAACCGCCCTTGTTCTGGGGAGGAGTTTATGAAAACTTTCTAAGAGTTATTTTACCCTTGGAGGCAGAGAATATAACCATTACCTTAGATGAACAAATAGTTAATAAAAATAAAATAGATGTTAAAAACTACCCAGATAAAAAATTAAAATCCCTGGGATTTTTTGTCATTACTCATCCTGAATCCAGAGCCAAAATAAAAATAACCTATGAAAAGAGTCTAACCACAGAAATAAATCAAAAACTACCAAATCAGCTTTTCCTGGAAATCCAAAAACAGCCAGGAATAGAAAACTATAAACACACCATAAAACTAAATAACCAAACAAAAGAAGAAGAGATAAAAACTGACAAAACCATTGAATTTAACTTTTAAAACAATTAAAAGCTTTTAGCTAATATGCTGGATCTTTAAAGTATTCGTTTGCGCCGGCGTTCCCCACATCTCGCCGTGAATAAAGATAACATCCTCGCCTTTTTTAAGCTGACCTTTCTGCTTTAAAAACTCCATGACTTTTTTAACAGAGTGAGCTGTATTATGAGCATATTTAAGATAAAAAGGGGTTACCCCAAAAGATAAAAGCAGACTTTCCACAGTCTTTTTTCGACTGGAAACAGCAATAATGTCAAGCTTGGGCCGGTATCGGGACAACAACCTGGCTGTCTGACCGGTTTCTGTTAAAACCACAATCTTGCTGATCTTTTTTTCTAAAGCAAAATCGCTCTTAGAAATCCAGAAAGCTGACTGGGTAATAACCTCATTCATATCATCTGTCATCAAATCCAAACCATTACCTGTAATGTCTTTTTCTACAAACTGGGCAATCTTGGCCATGGTTTTTAACGCCTTGACAGGATGTTTACCTGCCGCTGACTCTCCAGATAGCATCAGACAATCTGCAAAATCATAGACAGCATTAGCCACATCAGAAATTTCAGCTCTGGTAGGTCTGGGATAATCAACCATTGACTGCAGCATCTGAGTAGCTACAATCACCGGCACGGCTCTGTTGCGGCATTTTTTAATAATCTCTTTCTGAATACCCGGCACTTTTTCAAACGGAAACTCGACCGCCAAGTCGCCTCTGGCTACCATAACCGCATCCGTATGTTCCAAAATTGCATCAAAGTTAGCTACCGCTTGAGAAGTCTCAATTTTAGCAATAACCTTTGCTCTTATTTTTCTTTTTTTAAGTTCTTTTTTAAGATTAATAATGTCAATCTCATCTCTAACAAAAGAAAGACCAATAAAGTCCAAATCCTCTGTCTGAGCCAAAGTTAAAGCTTTCATATCCTTTTCCACCAACGTGGCCAACTCTAAATCAAGGCTAGGAAAGTTGGCACCTTTCCTAGACTTTAAAACTCCTCCTTCAACTACTTCAACGATAAAATAATCCTTTTTTTTCTCAACTACCTTAAGCTCAATAAAAGCATCATCAAGATAAATGATATTACCTGTCTTAAGTTTGGCAAAGACTTTTTTATCAGGAATGGGAATGGTCTTTTTACCAGATAAGGTTTCTGCAGCTAAAACTACCCTCTCTCCTTTTTTAAGCTTAAAACTTCCCCCTGGCAGATCTCCGATTCTTACCTCAGGTCCCTGAAGATCAATAAACAAAGCCACAGGTATACTCAACTGCTTGGAAACCTGCCTGACCCTTTCAATTCTTTCTTTATGCCAAGACAAATCAGAATGTTTAAAGTTAAAACGGAAACAGGTGGCTCCAGCTAAGATAAGCTCTTTTATAGTCTGCTTTGATTCGGAAGCAGGACCGATGGTAGCAATAATTTTTGTATGCAGCACCTTTTTATTATACTTAAATAATTGTTAAAATAAAGATTAAATAAAAAACTCTGTTTAAAAAGAGATGGGGGCCTAAAAAAACAGCTTGCTAAAAGAAAATATGGGTAAAAGAAAAGTAGAACTTAAAAAAAGTAAATAAATGAACAAACTTAAAGCGTTCTTACTAGAGAAAAAACGCCCCTTTATCTTTTTAACGACCTTAGGTTTTTTAATTTATCTACCCAGCCTTTTTTTCCAGTTTTCCTATCTTGACGATAACACTCTTATCCTTGATCATTACTTTTTTTTAAAAGATTTAAAAAATATTTTCAACGCCTTTAAACTGGACACCTTCTACAACTTCTTAAACCAGTCCTACTACCGTCCTGTCTTAACCATCTCTTTTTTACTTGATGCTCAAATAAGCCAACAATCTGCCTGGGGCTATCATTTAACTAACATTATCCTTCATCTTGTAAATACAAGTCTTGTCTTTATCTTTCTTAAAAAGATGAAGATTAAAAAAAGCCTGGCTTTTTTTATGAGCCTGATTTTTACAACTCACCCTGTTTTAACCCAGGCCGTAGCCTGGATTCCGGGCCGAAACGATCTACTGCTTACTTTTTTTTCCCTTGCCTCTTTTTTAAGCCTAGATAAGCTTCTAAAGAAAAAAAAGGATAAAAACCAGAAAAAAGGCAAGCAAAAAAATTTGCTTTTCTTCTTAAGCCACCTGATCTTTTTCCTGCTGGCAATCTTTACCAAGGAAACAGCCCTGCTCCTGCCTCTGGTCTTCTCCTCTTACCTGTTTATCAATAAACAAAAAAAAACTACTACAGGGGAAACTGTCCAAATTTTAATTATAACCTGGATTCTGGGAACAATCTTATTTTTTATCTCAAGAGCTCTAGCTTTTAAAAATCCTATGAGCTGGAATGTAACTGAAATAGGCAAAAGTCTGTTAAGCTCATGGCCGGCCGTCTTTCTTTATCTGGGCAAAATCATCCTGCCCCTTAACCTGACCGTCCTGCCGATTTTAAAAGATACCAATATCTTCATTAGTATCACTGGATTTTTAATTCTTACTTTGCTTTTAATCACTTCAAAAAATAAACAGCTAAAAACCTTAACTTTTGGCATCTTCTGGTTTCTAATCTTTTTAATCCCTGGGTTCGTCAGACCAAACCAAGAGATTATCGCTGATTTTTTGGAACACCGGATTTACCTTTCTTTTAGCGGCTTTTTAATTATAATAAGCCAGATAGATTTAGTTAAAAAGTTTAAACCCTTTAGGAAAAAAAATCTTCTTTTAACCATTGCCATTATCCTGGTCTTAGCAACAAAAACAATTTTTTACAGTCGAAACTTTAAAAACAGGTTGAGCTTCTGGCAAAAGGCAGTTAAGGGCTCACCCCACCATCCTCTGGCTCACAAAAACCTGGGAGCTATGTACTATCTTGATAAAAATCTAGAAAAAGCAGAAGAAGAGTTTAGATTAAGCCAAAACTTAAACCCAAAAGAAACCATGATCCACAACAACTTAGGCCTAATCTATATGGACAAAAAAATGTATCCTCAGGCCGAAGAGGAGTTTAAAAAAGAAATAGAAATAAATCCGTTTTATGATACTGTCTACTTTAATCTAGGCCTGCTTTACCAAAAACAAAGCCAAACCCAAAAAGCCTTAGAAACATGGGAAAAAACAGTGGCCTTAAACCCCAACCACTTAACAGCCCACACCAACTTGGCTATCCTCTACCTGGAACAAGAAAATAAGGAAAAAAGCACCTACCACATCAACCAGGTAATTCAAAGAGGTGGACAACTGCCATCAACCTTGGTTGAAGCTTTAAACTCTAACCTTTAGATAGAATAACTTTATTAGCTTTTATTTGTCTGCGTCTGATAATTAACATTAAAGCAAACAGGCTGTTAGCTGTTAACCAGGAAACCGGATAAAAAGCCGTTACCAGGCTATATCTTTGAAGAGCAATCACTGCCAGACCAAAACGGAGCGAGTTAAGGTAATAAAAAGATAAAGTTTCGGTATAAGGATTGTTCCAGGACTTTCTAATAGTGGGAGCAAACCCTAAAAGATCTACACTTGTAGCCAAAACAGCCGATAGAACAGGCTGTTTGGCAACCAACCATAAGCCAAGGGCAATAAAGGCAAGAATTAAAAAAACCGTATCAATTTTAACAACCTCTACTTTCCTCTTTTGATCAAACCCAAGAATAATGACGGCCAAACACATTAAAACAGCAGCTAAGGTAACAAAAGAGCCGGAACCTGCTCCACCACTAAACTGAAGAGCAAAAGCAATTGAAGTAACAAAGGCCCATAAAAACCAGCTGTAAAGATGGGGCTTGGTTTTCCCCCTAATAATATCCCGAAGATAGGGAATATAGCCTATAAAAACCAAAAAGGTTGCGATGATCCCCAAAACATTTTTAAACTGAAAAAGGCTTAGTTCCATTTTAACCTCTTGGTAATTATTTTTTTCATTATCTAAAAAAACAAATTTTTCCAATCCTATTTTACTTTCCTCCAATAGTATAAATAACCCTATTGCTGAAAGCCTCTGTTTGATCTTGCTGTTTTTCCTTCTGATAAATAATTTTAAATCCAGCCCCAGTTAAAAATTTAGCCAATCTGTTTCTTGTAAAAAAGTTAATAAAAATCTTCTCTCCCTCCAATAAAGGTTGATCAACAATACGATCCGGCTCTCCAGCCTGAGTAATAACAAGTAATTTTCCTTTAGGTTTAAGAACTTTATAAAAACCTTTTAAAGTTTGAACAACTTCCTGGGAAGGAATATGAATTAAAGAAAATGCTACCAGTAAACCATCAAAAGAACTATCTAAATAATCAAGCTTTCTCATGTCCATAAGTTTAAATTTGCCACCAGGGACTTTTTGGCGGGCTATTTTCAACATTTTCACCGATAAATCAATCCCTTCAACCCGAAAATCTTTATCCATCATATACTTGGTAAAATTTCCCGGACCACAACCCACGTCTAAAATCCTAGCCTTTTTAGAAAGCACATCTAAAAACTTATCTATAAAAGGAGAACTAACTAAATCATCAAAATATTTATTAGTATAAATAGCAGCGATTTTATTATAAATATTAACACTAAGCTTGTTTTTATCCATTTATTTAATATTAAAAATATAAATAAACACAACCTTTCTAATAACTTACCAAAAACATAGGCTTTTTACCTAAGTAAGTTTAAGTTTTTTATTTTTTCTTAAAAATATTTTCAGACTGGCTTTTTTTATTAGCTTTGATGCTTCCAGAATTACCAGGGCAGAAATGATAAGCAGACCGCCAATCCAGGTTATTAAGGGTACCTGTTCCTGATAAAGAATAAATCCCAGGAATATAGCAAATACAATCTCCACCAGCATCAACAGACTGCCTATCTGAGCCTCAAGATAATGAAAACCGTAAACTATCAAAAGACCGGTAAAAACCATGATGACACCTAAGGAAAAAGTGGCAATCCAGGGAGCAGACAAGGTTGGAACCAGCCATGCTTCTTTAAGAACAACAGTTAAAACAAGATAGGCCAAAAGGGTAATGGCAAGGTCAATAAAGGACAGTTGAAGAGCCGAATAAGTGCCTGACAGTTTTTTACAAAAAATGCTCCAGGCGGTGGAACTGATACCTGAAAATAAGGATAAAAGAATAAAAAATCTGTTAACCTCCAGATTAAAAGAGTAGATCAGTCCCAAGCCTAAAAAAGACATCACCAAAGATATGGTTTTAACTCCTGTCATCTTTTCTTTAAACAACAACTTGCCGATCAAAAATCCTCCCACCAAAAACCCGGCATAAAAAGAAAAGTAAAAGGTTCCTACCTCAATATTGTTAACAGCAATATAAAAACAGGTAAAAGAAATAATGCCCAGCAAAGTCCGGCTGATAAACCAGAACAGATCCTTACTCTTAACCTTGTGCCAGCCTTTAAAGAAAAACAGTAAAATTCCTGTTAAAACCAGAGCCAGAACATTTCTCATCAGACACTGGAAAAAAAAGGGCAGTTCAAAACCTATAATCCTGAGAAAGATAAACATGCTTGAGTAAAGCACTGAAGCCGAAATAATAGACAAACTGCCTTTTAAAAAATTCTTATCCATTTCCTTTTATCTTTAATCTTCTTTCTCAAAAAACTCTTTTAAAATCTGTTTATGATCAAAAGCTATATTTTGAGGCAGGCTGTCTTTATCAAACCACTGTTTTTCTTCAACTTCCTGTTTATCAATTCTGTCCTTTTCTTTTAAAGGTCTGATTAAAAAAACAGCAGCTACATTTTGCATCCCATCTCTTTGAGGATCTGAATAAACTCCTAAAAGTTTTATTATCTTTCCTTTTACTCCTGTTTCTTCCCACACTTCCCTTAAAGCCGCCTGCGGTGCAGTCTCATTCCAGGAAATAAACCCTCCGGGCAAAGCCCAGTTTCCACCTTCACGATTGCCTGTCTTCCTTTTTACCAGAAGCACCCGGCTGTTTTTATAAACCAGACCGTCACAGGCAAGATAACGGGAGTAGTAACGGTTACAGCAAAAACACTTTTCCCCTCTTTTAACCTTCATTGCCCAACCACGTATGTTTTGGCAATCTTATCATGCCAGCCCTGTTTTTTACTGTCCCAGATAATCCAGAAATAACCTAAAAGCAGGGGAATAGTGGAAACAATATAACCAAGATACCTTAAAACAGCATCCTGGTAAGTTAAAGGCTTCCCGTCTTCCCTGATGATCTTTATCTTCATAGCTCTTTTACCTACTGTCTGACCATTCATATTAACCCAAAGATAAATATAATAAAAAGCTCCTAGTAAAGTATTAAAAACAGGCTGTCCTAAAAAAGGCAGTACTTTTTTTAACAAAGCTCCGACCACCATTAAAATAGTTCCGTCAATTAAAGCTGCCGCCAGTCTTATGAAAAAACCGGCATAAATAGTCTTTGATTCTTTTTTAACTTTAGAAGCTTTTTTTTTAATTTCTTTTTTAACGGCCATGTGCCTCCTTTTTAAATTTTTCCTTCCAGTTTGGCTTTATTTTAACATTAAACCTTTCCAGTTCTCCAGCCAATGTTTTTAGAGGCAGACCCAAGATGTTGCTGTAGCTGCCCTTAAAACCGCCAAGTATCTTTGTTCCTAAATCCTGAATCCCATAAGCTCCTGCCTTATCAAGATAAGCATTTTTATCAAGATAGGCTTTAAGGTCTTGCGACGTAAAATTTTTAAAAATTACCTGACTCTGCTGATAACCTGTCCATTCTTTACCTTTACTTAAAAGAGTCAAACCGGTAATAACAGCGTGCTTGGTTCCTTTAAGCTTGCCTAGTATGTTGATTGCTTCCTGCCTGTTTTTCGGTTTACCCAGAATTTCCTGGCCTAAAACAACTAAGGTGTCGGCTCCGATAATCAATCCTCCATCTTTTAAAAAACCTTCTTTTAACTTTTGTTTTGTGTTTTGAGCCTTAAGCATGGCCAGTTTAACCGCTATTTCAGCCGGAGCCAAACAGGTAACTTTAACCGTCTTCTCGTCAAGACTGCTTGGCAAAACCTCAAACTTATCAACTAAAAACTTAAGAAGTTTTTTTCTCCTTGGTGAAGCAGAAGCAAGCACAATCTTCATTAATCAAACTCTCCTGATTTAATTCTTTGCTGCAAAGTTTTAAGCATCAGCAAATATTCCTTTTCCAAATCAACCTTGTGTTCAGCCGCTAAAATCAAAATGTCATATAAACAGTCGCATAAGGAATCTTTAAAGCCTTCTTTTTGCCAGCCCGGCTTTGATCCTTTGGCTTTTTCCATGGTTAAAATGGCATTTGCCAGTTCACCTATTTCTTCAATCAAATCAACAAACCTGGTTTTGGTATTCCACTGACGCCAGTTTTTAAACTGTTTGTTAACTTTTAAAGTTTTCTGGGTCAGGTTTTTTAAATCCATTAATCTACTCCTTTTAAAACTGTTTTAGGAAAAACTTTTTTAACCTGATCAAAAATCTTTTCTGCCTCAATTTCGGAAAAAGGCTCTTTGTTTAAAAAAGAAGCATCTAAGCAGTTTTGGGGCCGGAAAAGCTGGAGGGCATAGTTAAAATCTTTAACCTCAATCTTATTTTCCCTCACAATCTTTTTTAAATCCCAAACCAACTGTTTAATGTTTAAAAAAGTATGAATGCCGGGGACAAGGGTAGTTCTAAACTCAAAATCAACCCCCGAGGTTAAAATCAGATTTATGCTTTCTTTAATCCTGGCAATCGGAAACTTAATCCCAATAGCCTTTTTATAATCAGAAAAACTGGTTTTAATATCCATAGCCACAAAATCAACGGCTTTTTGTTTAAAAAGTTTTTGTAATACCCAGGGATTACTGCCATTACTATCCAGCTTAACTCCCAAGCCCAACTTTTTGATCTTTAAACAAAAAGGTAAAAGATCCGGTTGCAGGGTCGGTTCTCCGCCAGTAATACAAACGCCGTCTAAAATCCTTTTTCTTTTTTCTAAAAACGAAAAAAAATCTTCTTCCTTTAAAGGACTGGTTTTTGCCTGAGCAAAAAGTTTGCTGGTTACCAAATCCTTGTTATGACAAAAGGGACAGCGGAAGTTGCAACTGACAGTAAAAACAGTACAGGCAACTTTACCTGGAAAATCAATGACCGTAGTTTTTTGCAATCCGCCAAGCAGCATAATTATTACCCCCAAATACAACTTAAGTTTAAGCCTGGTAGAATGACTTAAACTTAAGTAAATAGGAAAAACTTATTTTGTTTTATAAGTTTTTCTTTTAGCAAACTCTGCTTCTTTCCCTGGATTCCATTGACTCACCGGGCGTAAATATCCAACAATGCGGGAATAGACTTCGCAGAGTGTTCTTTTGCTATTTTTGTCTTCAGCCACCTGCCTCCTTTCTTTAATTTTTTAGTTTTAAAATTTAATATAAGATTATTTTTTTAATATTTAGTTTCTTAAAGTAAAAATAGTTTTATTAAATTTAAAATAGCTAAAACTACTTTTTAAAACCAATCTCCTTGTCACATTTGGGGCAGTATTTATGTTCACCTTTAAGATAACCGTGCTTGGGACAAACGGAGAAAGTAGGAGTCAGAGTAAAGTAGGGCAAGGTATAATTGGAGGCCAATTTTTTAATTAAACTTTTAACCATGGCAGTATCGGACGGGCTTTCACCTAAAAAGCCGTGTAAAACCGTCCCGCCGTTGTAGGTGGATTGCAGTTCATCCTGATGATCAAAAGCCTCAAAAATATCATCAGTCAAATCAACCGGTAGATGGGTAGAGTTAGTATAATAAGGAGCTGCTCCATTTTTACCCAGATCTTTCTCATTGGCCGTAATAATGTCTTCATACTTTTTCTTGTCAATACTGGCAAACCGGAAAGAGGTGCCTTCAGCTGGGGTAGCTTCAAGATTAAATAACTGCCCTGTCTTCTTTTGATACTGCATCAGCTTCTTTCTCATAAACCTCATAATTTCTAAAGCCAGCTCTTTTCCCTCTTTAGTAGCAATACCTTTGCCCATAAAATTTTCCAAAGCTTCATTCATGCCATTGATACCAATAGTATTAAAATGATTATCCCAATAACCACCGTTTCTTTTATAAATATCTTCAAGATAGTAAGAACAGTAAGGATAAAGTCCTTTATGGGTAAAATCTTCAACTGTTTTCCTCTTAGTTAAAAGAGAATCTCTGGCAATATTCATTAGTCTGGTTAACCGGCGGAAAAACTCTTTTTTGGTTTTGGCAAGATAGCCAATTCTAGGCAAGTTAATAGTAACCACCCCAAGTGAGCCGGTTAAAGGGTTGGCGGCAAATAAACCACCTCTTTTTCTCAACACTCTATTATCCAGTCTAAGCCGGCAACACATAGATCTGGCATCATCCGGACTCATATCAGAATTAACATAATTGGCCCAGTAAGGAATTCCATATTTTCTGGTCATCTCAAACACAGGTTCCAAAATTGGATTATCCCAATCAAAATCAGGAGTAATTGAATAGGTGGGAATAGGAAAGGTAAACACCCTGCCCTGAGCATCTCCCTCAAGCATCACTTCAGCAAAAGCTTTGTTAAAAAGATCCATCTCCTTTTGAAAATCACCATATTTGGCTTTTTGTGGCTGGCCGCCAATAATAACAACCTCTTTAGCGGCAATGCCTGAAGGTTTAAGATCCATAGTAACGTTGGTAAAGGGACTCTGAAATCCTACCCTAGTAGGAACATTCATGTTATAGACAAACTCCTGCATTGCCTGTTTAACTTCTTTATAAGAAAGCTTGTCATAGGCAATAAAAGGAGCCAGATATGTATCAAAGTTAGCTACGGCAACTGCTCCGGCCACCTCTCCCTGAAGAGTATAGAAAAAGTTAACTAGTTGCCCTAAAGCTGTGACAAAATGCTTGGGGGCTGAAGAGTTAACTTTACCAGGAACACCTCCAAAACCTTTAAGCAGTAAGTCTTTTAAATCCCAACCCGTACAGTAAGGACTTAGTAGAGCTAGATCATGAATATGTAGATCTCCATACTGATGAGCTTTTCTTATCTTCCTGGAATAAATCTTGTTTAACCAAAAGTTAGAGGAAATAATGGAAGCCACATGATTATTTAACCCCTGCAACGAGTAGGTCATATTGGCATTTTCTTTAACCAGCCAAGAAGAGTTGTCCAGATATTTTTGAATCAACTCGTCGGAATCAACTAAAGAAGAGATGTCCCGCATTTTTTTGTGTAAATCCCGATAAAGGGTAAAAGATTTGTAAGTTTTTTCATGACCGTGTTTAAGAAGAATCTTTTCCGCAATATCCTGAACCTGCTCAACTTCGGGAATAATGGTTTTATTGAACCTTGCTTCAAGTTCTTTGGTAACCAAACCTGCCAGATATTTAGCTCTGGATCTGTCTTTGCCACCAGCCGCTTTAGCAGCCATCCAAATAGCCTTTTGAATTTTTTTAATATCAAAAGGGACAATGCTACCGTCACGCTTTTTAACCTGACTTATGGTTGTTGTTGTTTTGGGTCTGGGCATATTAATTTATTTCTTCTTTAATTATTTTCTTAAACTCTTCCACGTTTTCAAATTCCAAAAAGACGCTGGCAAACCTAAGATAAGCAACCTGATCAAGTTTTTTTAGCCTGGTTAGTATAAGTTTGCCAATATCAGTGCTAGAAACCTGAGTTGACTTCCGGTTTAAAAGCCTCATCTCAATCTCGTCAACAATTGCTTCAACCTCTTCTTCCTGACAATCTCTTTTCTCACAAGCTTTCCAAATCCCGGCCTTTATTTTCTTACGGTCAAACTGTTCCAACCGACCGTCTTTTTTAACCACTTTTAAGTCAACCACTTCAACCCGTTCATAAGTTGTAAACCGTTTACCGCATTTAGCACATTCACGCCTCCTCCTGGTTACAGCTCCATCTTCACTATCTCTAGATTCTAAAACTGATGTCTGGTTACTGGCGCAATAAGGACAAAGCATTTTTTTGTTAAAACACTATTTCTAGCGTACTTAATTAAGTTAAAACACCAAGTGTGGATTGTCAACTAGAAATAAATATATCAGAAGAAATCAATTAAATAAAAAAAGTAATAAAAAAATTTATTTGGAAACAGAAAACAATAAAAATAAAATAAAAAAAGAAAAGTAAAACAACAATAAAAATTATTCAAAAACATAAAAAAGAATTATTACAACAAATAAAATATGAAACTAAAATTAGTAAAGAAAAACAATTATTCAATCGGACAGCTGACAGGACCACACTCTTCTTCTGTCTGAACCGGCTGAGGGGAAGGAGACTCATCTATAACTTTTATTCCACCAAGCTCTGTTGCCTTTTTAAAAGAAGTTTTAGCTTTTTCTACTGCCTGTTGAACAGTTGACTTGGATTGATCCGGAACTTTATCTACCATCTGCTCCAACACCTGCCTGTGTTTTAAACTAGCTTGGGCCAGATTAGTAAACATTGTTTCTGAGGCATTACCGGCTGTTTTTATTTTTTCCAATTCTAAAACTGCCTGTTCTAAATATTTTTCCGCTTTAGTAGCTGTAGTTATTCCCAGTTGATCTTTACCACCCATAATCAGCACCTGGGCTGCACCAAGTCTTTTGTCAGCATAAAGTAGCAACCTATTCAATTTCTCTTCCGGATTATGAACTAAAAAAAGCAAAATTCTGTCTCTTAACATTTTTAACCAATACAAAGGATGATCCGGTAAAATACCGGGATAAGGAAGGTAGTAATCACTTTCCCCGGAACTGGAAACAACATTAACAGTTTGTGTGTCTAAAACTTCAACTTGGGCGCCTGAGGAAGGAGAAGGATCAAGTCCCATTTGAGCCTGAGCCTGGGTTTCACAAACTTTAACAGTGGAAAATAAAACTACGCCAAGACTTAAAACCGAAGCCAGAACTGCAAATAAAGTATTACCTGCTTTTAAATTCAAAGTTTACTCCTTTAAAAAAATTAAACCCAGTTTTGCTTTCAATCCAACTTATTTTACTCAGAAATTTTAGAAACTGCAACTTTTGAAATAAAAAGTTGTTCAACTAGCAAAAAAACATTTTAAAGCTGTTTAGAAAACAAACGCAGCAAGCCTCCTCCTAAAATCAACAAAAGGCCGCAGAATAAAAAGGTAATAGGCAATCCTAAAAGACTGCCAAAAAATCCGGCCAGCAGAGGACCAATAATATAACCAAGGTTATGGGCCAATCCCCTTACTCCAGCCACTTCTTCCTCTTCCTGTTTGTAACCATCAATCATGTCAATAAAAAGACCGTCAGCGGCCGGCCAGACTAAAGTCACCCCTATGCCTGATCCTAAAGCCAAAAGCATTTTAATCAGAAAACCGCTGGAAAAAACAAAACCTGCTAAAAAGACTCCAGCCACAACCAACCCCAAGCTCAAAAGCTTTTTTTTACCAAACCTGTCTGCCAGCCAACCGGTATAACCTTGCAAGAAAACTTTAGGAATCACAAAACCCGCCATTACAAAAGCGGATTTTTCCTGTAGCAAAGGCAAAAGAAAAATCGGCCCCATACTCCAAATTAGACTATCCCAAAGATTAATTAAAAATAAAACTAAAAGAACCCACGAAGACTTTTTAATTACTTTTTGCCAAAGTTTAAACTCAGAAAAAAAAGATAGTTTTCTTAAGGGCGGCTCATAAGTGCGGTTGTCCTTACCAAACCAAAGGAAAAACAGCAAAGCGGCAATCATAATCACAATCAGAGCCAAAAACATCACGCTCCTACCTTCAATAATCAAATACCCTGCCATTAAAGGAGCTAAAAGATACCCTAAAGAAACAAACATTTGCACAATCCCGGAAGATTGGGCATGTTCATGTTTTTTAGCAAAATGGGACAAAAAATCAATTACGCCAAAATTAAAACCTTCATAGTAAAAGCCCCACAATGCCATTATTAGCACAAAGGTTAAAACTGACCCAGCAAACAAAGATAAAAGGTAGGCTAAAAATGCCAAGCTTAAAGATAAAATAAAGTAAGGCTTAAAACTACGGCTTTTTTGCTCACTACCCATCCAAATATCAGCCAACAAACCAAACATGGAGGAAGAAGAAAAAACCAAACCGACTAAAAAAAGGTCTTTAAAGGTTTGGTTTAAAAAAATGGGCAATGCAAAAGAGGCAACTCCATCAGCCACAGACCAAAATAAAACTACCAAACAAAGATGATATAAGGGTAAGTGGTCATCTTTGTAATTGCGTAAAGACTGAATAATTCTAAGCATTAACTAAACTATAAAACAAACAAAGAAAAAAAGGAAGAAAATTATCTTACTTTAAAAATTACAAAGCTTTTTTCAAACAAAATAAAAAAGTTAAGAAGGCTTTCTTAAAAGAAAAAGAGAATCTCTTTCTCCAATTTGATTAGCAGACAAACCAAGTTGGACTAACTCTACTTCTCCACACCACCCGCCATTTTGCTGCATTAGTCTTTCAAATGCGGAAAATGACTTTCTATCACTAACTACAGCAACTCCGCGTTCATTTAAACTTAAAGCCATCGCCATCATAGCCAGCATTTGCCCAGACTGACTGCATTGATATAAAACCTCATAACAAGAAGTAAAATCAAAATAATCTTCTGGAAGTTCTAATCCAGGATCTGCTATGTCTGAATGAATTAAAGTAACCCTTCCCTCCTCTAAACCTCTAGTAAAACTAGCTGGAACTCTAGCGCAGAAAACGCCTTCTTCTAAATAAGATTCGGGAGTAATGTGAGGCTCATAAACTCTTTCTTCAATGTAGTCAAGAAATACTAAGCCCTCTCTTCTTTCATGTATAATTTCTCCTGTTTGGCCAGTATCTGCTAAATACTTGTTCCATTCTTCTAAAAGATTATCTTCTTCAGTTAAACCAAAGTGCCAACCTGCTACAAAAAGTTCTTCTCTTGTCCTTAAATCTTCAATAACTTTTGGATTCAAATCTACTATAGTCATCTCGTAATCAATACCCTTTCCCTCTAAATGAGCTGCTATTCTATAGGGCATTAAACAGCAAAGAATATCATCTTGACCAATTCCTGCTCCAACCAAAAGAATTTTAAGTCTTCCATCTAAATTAGGAATAACCTCTCTATCCAGCACTTCTATTTCAACATTGCCTCTAGCAAAACTTGTAACATTAACTACATACTCTTGTGTTTGGTATAAACTTTCGGCCTCTTCAAGCCAAACTGGTGTTTCAGCCATAATAGACCAAATTATACCAAAAATAAACAAATATAAAAATATTATAGGATTAAAGGCAAGTGGATAAAACTACTTTAAACTATACCCGCCATCAACAACTAAGGTATGACCGGTAATATAACTAGCCTCATCTGAGGCTAAAAACAAAATGGCCCGGGCCAGCTCCTCAGGCTCAGCTATTCTTTTCAAAGGCGTCCTCTCCTTCATAAACTCAATCAGCTCCTGACCTGCTCCTAAAGTCATATCAGTCATAACATTACTGGGTGCCACGCCATTAACCCTGATATCAGGCGCCAGCTCTTTGGCAAAAGCCTTGGTTAAAGCCACTATGCCGTTTTTAGCACAAGAGTAAGCCAGAACCGGAGCCACTCCTAAAAGTCCAACAGTTGAAGTCAGGTTAACAATGCTTCCCAAACCCTGTTTTTTCATATGAGGAACAACTTCCCGGATCATCAGCCAGGCACTGGTCAGGTTAACATCCAAAGTCTGCTTCCAGACAGAAACATCCATCTTCCAGTCTCCGGGCCTAATAATCTCACCGGCATTATTAACTAAAATATCAATCCTGCCAAAAGCAGATATAGTCTCCTTAACCAGTCTTTTAACATCAGCCTCCAAAGACACATCAGCCCCAATAACCAAACTTTCAGAAGAAATAAGGGAAGACACTTTCTCAGCTTCTTTTTTACTCTTTTTATAGTTTATAACCACCCGGGCCCCCTCAGAAGCAAAAAGAAGGGCAGCCGCCCTGCCAATCCCTCTTGATGAACCGGTAATTAAAGCAACTTTATCCTTTAACCTCATATTTTTTCTCCTTTTAAAACTCTTTTTTTACCCAAAACAGTAACCTTGCCATCAACTACGGTTATCGCTTCTCCATCTTTTAAAAGATAAAGTCTGCCTGACTGCCAAAGTTTTTTAATTCTGGGCAGTAACTTTTCCTGATAATGAGGATAGATCTCAAAATCAACCAACCCTAAACCAGGGACAAGACCAGCTCCGGGTTCAGGTTCATCTAAATACCATTCAGCCGAGTACTGGGTAGGACCACATATCATACTACCGGCACTAGAACCGACATAAACCGCTCCTTGTTGTAAAAATCCAGGCAGGGCCTTAGCCAAACCTACTCTTCTTATCCAATACAAAAGATAGCCTGACCAACCTCCCGCTACCCAAATAATATCAGCCTTGCTTAATCTAGTTAAAACATCAGAAAAACAATTATCCTCAAGTTCAATAATAGAAACATTTGCTCTTAAGGACAAAACTTTTCCAATAGATTCGCCACCTTTCCAGGCACCATAATACTCACCGTTTAAAGCCGTAGGAATATAAGCAAGTTTTTTACCATCAAACCCACCTACAAATTTTTCCAGCTTTTTTAAACTTAAAGGATGCTTGGCCTCTGAAGCTAAAAACAATTTCATGTCTTTAATTAATAATTTCCTTAATTATTTAATATTTTTTTAAAAGCTACTTTTTTAAGTTCCTTTAATAAATTTTCTTCTATATCTATAGTTCCTGCTTTCATATTCTTCTCCGTCAGTTTATCCCCTTTTTCTCCCGGAAGAAAAATCTCTTTTATGCCTTCAAGTTTTCTCCCTTTTTTAACTTGGTTTTTAAGCTGAACCATGTTTTCTTCAAACTCTTTTTTAGTTACCAGTAAGCCAGGATCTAGGGCCATAACCAGATTTCCCCAACCCTGCTCTTCTTTTAATCCGGTAAATCCTGCTTTTACCAGTGGGCCCGTTAAAACTTCTACCAGCATGCCCAGCCCCGAACCCTTATAACTCCTATCAAAAGATCTTATTGCTCCTTGCATGGCTTCTTCCGGACTGGTGGTTGGTTTGCCTTGTTTATTGTAAGCCACGTCTGCAGGAATTTTTTTACCTGCTGTTTTAGCTTCAACTAAACCAAACCAGGCTATAGCGGCAGTAGCCATATCAAGGACAATGGGGCCATTTTTACTGGGAATGCCCGCTGCCAAAGGATTGGTTCCATACATTGGCTGATAAGAACCGAAATGAGAAACAGCCTGAGGTGAGCCGGGAAAAATAAAACCCAGGTAACCTTTTTTGGCGATCTGCCTGGCATAATAACCAATGGCGCCGGTAGAAGAAAAAGTCTTTTTAATACCCACAATTCCAAATCCATAAGTTTTAACTTTTTTCAGCACTAGCTCCACGGCCCTAGACATAACAATCATGCCAAAGTTGTAATTACCATCTAAAAGGGTTGATAGTTTTGTTTCTTTTAAGAGCTTAATCTTGCCTGCTTTTTTATCCCTAGGAATACCTTTACCGATAAGTTTTACCAAACCTTGATTATTGCCCCTCATTTGAGCATACATTAAAACATCTAAAATGATTTCTATTTCCTTCTTGTTGTAACCATAATTTTTTAAAGCTTTACGTCCCAAATTCTTAATTTCGGAAATTTTAACCTTCATGCTCCTCCTTTAAATTTTTATTAACTTACTACTGTCAGATAAATTCCTACTATTACCAAAACAGCAGCAATAATCTTTTTACCAATCCTACCTCTTTCTTTTAAAAACAAGTAGGCTAGAATAACATTTATCAAAACACTGGTAGCTGCCAAAGTGGTCACGGTTACTACCTGGCCAAACCTGTAAGCCCTTAGCATAAAAAAGATTAAAAGTCCCCAGCTTAAACCAGTAATAAGGTAGTGCTTCCTGTTATCAGAAGTTTTAAACTCGGTTATAACTTCCTGCCACTTTATCTTTTCTATCACCATTATCAGCAAAGCCGGCACCACTAAAGTAAACATAATATAAAAAGGCAGGTTAAATTGACCGGAAACACCAATATCAATAGATATGGCTGTGGCTAAAATAAAATTTGCCAATACTCCTAACCAAACATATTTATTCAGTTTTAGTTTTCCTTTTTCGTAAAAAAGAAATATATTGGCTCCCAGAATCAATAAAGCTCCTAAAATTTTTAGCAGAATAATTGGCTCTTTAAAAATAAAAACTCCAAAAACAATCAGGAAAAATCTCATTAACTGGTCTAAAATGGTAAAAACAGAAACTGGCAGATTTTTCCTCACACTTGTCTGCAGCCTGTCATTTAAGGCGTAAAAGACACAAACGGCAGCCAAAAATAAATAAAATCTGGGATTAGAGGGCAAAATAAAGGGGTAAAGGGGAGCTAAAAGTAGAATACTAAAGCCGCCTAAAAACTGAAGCAAGATTGTGGCCACTCCGTCTCTTTTAACATCCCTTACCGCCAGCTTATAAAACTGCATAAAAATAACACTAAAAAAAAGGTAAGCTAGAAGGTTAAACTGCCAGGAGCTAAAAAGAATATTAATCATAAGTTGACAAATGATTAATTTTACCAGAAACAGGGAAAAATTTTAATACATGAGGAGCTTTTTAAATTTCCAGATCTATATCTTGCTCCTGTTCATAAGAAAAGTCTGTTTCCAGTTCTGTCATCAAACTATCAATTTCATCCATTAATTGATTGGTATCTTTACTATTCAAATCTCTTTCACTAGCTACACTATTGTCAATTCCCGTATTATTTTGAGACTTAGTTTTTAACAGAAAACTTAAAAGACCAGCGTCTTTTGTTTTAATAAAAGTAAACAGAGCCAAAAAGATTAAAGCAGCAGCAAGAAGAAGAACTATTCTTGCTTTCATTAAACTTCCTTAAGTTCTTTAATTATTTGTTTTAACAATCCGTAAGCTTCTTTTAACTGCTCATGAACCTGTTTTAAAAGCTTGTTTCCCTCTTGATATTGGGCTTGAAAATCCTCACCCTCATTGGCATTGGCATACTTTTCCTTAGCCTGATTGTAGATTTGCTGGGCCAGTTCAAACTGGCTAGCAAACTGCTCCATTAAACTTTCTGCCAAACCTACATCTTTACCTTCTCCCTTTTTAGTTTCCAACTGTTTTTTAGCTCTTTCCTGAATCTTGGCCATTCTTTGGAAAAGCTGTTCAAACCGATATTGAAAACCGCTGCTCAAGCTTCTGTTTATCTGAATCCTTGCTTTACTCCAATATTGCTTTAGTTCCTGAGCTAGATTTCTAAACTCCTCAGGAGAGGAAATGTCTTCAACCTCTCCCTTCTTTAACTCAAACCAGGAAATGTGTTCTTTTTCTTGACTTAAAATCTCTTCTTTTCTCTCTTCAGAAAACCTTTCCATTTTCATAACTTTTACCTGAATTCTTTCCAAATAAACAAGGATTTTATCAATAGTATTTAACAGATAGTTTCTAGCTCCCCCAAGATACTTTTCTTGCTGTTCAACTGAAAGGTT
>DBQG01000028.1 GCA_002305125.1 Patescibacteria group bacterium UBA1400
TAGAAACTTTGGCTATGGAGATTTATCTATATTTGGTTAAACTCTCCACCTTATTATTTCTTTTAATTGTTTTACTCTGTTTTTTTTCATTTCCTCTCTTACTCTCCCCCATTTAAATTCCTGACTAGAAGCTACTGTTCCCTGTCTTTTTGAGTATCTGAAGGTATGAATGTGTTTAAATCTTTCTCCTAGTTGTTGTTTTATTTCTTTTAGGGTTTCTAGTGTTTGTTTAAACTCCTTTTCTGTTTCTCCGGGAAAACCCACTATTAAATCAGTGGAGAAGGTAAAGTTTTTTATATTTTCATTAATCTCTATTATTTTTTTAAGAAACTGTTTCTTAGTATATCTTCTTCCCATTCTTTTTAAGGTTTGGTTGGAACCTGACTGAAGAGGAATATGAAAATGGGCGGAAAGCCTTTGTATTTCTTTTTTGTTTTCTTTTTTTCTTTTTGGGTTTTTAATTTTCTCTTCTTTTTCTTTGTTTTGTTCCTGTTTATAAAGGTTAAAAAATTCATTGGTAAAAGCTTTAAGATTTATGGAACCAAAACTTATCTTTTCTATATCTGTTTTAGTTAAAATTTCTTTTAAAAGAAAGGCCAGATGGTTTACTTTATGTTTATGTTCTCCTTTTCTTTCCTTATTGTTTTTTTTGGTTACTGTTTTAAAGTCTGCTAAATCTACACCTGTAAGGATAACCTCTTTTATCCCCTCTTTTTGCTTTTGTTTTATCTCTTTTAAGATTTGGCTTATCTGTTTGCTTTTTGACCTACCCCTGACATAAGGCACAATACAATAGGTACAAAAGTTGTTGCAGCCATCCTGAACTTTAATAATGGCTTTTTTGTCTCTGGCATACTTATCTTTATAATCTCTTTTCTTTTCCTGTTTTCTTAACAGAATTTTTTTTCTTAGCAGAACTTGAACTAGGTTTTGTTTTTGGCTGTTGGTTAAAACCAAATCTGTTGTTTTCATTATTTCCTGTTTTTTTCTGTCTTTCTGTTTGTCTTTGTTTATCTTCTCTACCCAGCAGCCAACAACAATAAGACAGGAGTTTTTGTTTTCTCTTTTTATTCTTCTTAACTCTTTTCTCACTTCCCTGTCTGCTTTATGGGTAATGGTACAGGTATTAACAATAATTACATCAGCTTTATTTTTTTCCTGTTCTTCTTTTAAACCAAAGCCTGCCAGAGTCTCCCCCATCTGTCTGGATTCAGCCTGGTTAACCCGGCAACCAAAGGTAATGATTTTAAAAGTTTTTCTTTTTTCCATTCTTATTTAAAAGTATTTTCAGGTAGTATTGTAACAAAAGTTTTTGAAAGGAGTAAGTAATCTTTTTTTATTAGGATTGCTTCTTTTGGCTGTTTTTAAAAATAAATAAGAATGATGCAACTATAAGCAGTAAAGAAACGACTTGATTAACCCTTATTCCCATTATTATCCAGCTTCTGATTCTTAAAAACTCCAGCAGAAAACGGCCCAAGCTGTAAAGTCCAAGATAAAGGAAAAACAGGCTGCCTTTATGCTTAAATGTTTTCTCTTTCAAAAGGTAGTAAAGAACTAGAAAGATTATTAAGCCTAAAATGCTTTCATAAAAAAACAAGGGGTGGAAAAAGCTGAAACCTGCCACTTCCTCAAGCCTGTTTTCTGGCTTAATATAAATTCCCCAGGGAAGACTGGTAGGCTGGCCGTAAAGCTCCTGATTAAAAAAGTTGCCCCAGCGGCCGATACTATGGCCTAAACTTAACCCTATACCGGAAATATCAAGTAAGGACAAAAGCTGTTTTTTCCCCATTTTTTGTTGCCTGGCAAAAAAAAACATACCCAACGCTCCTCCGGCCAAAGCTCCAAAAATTCCCAAACCTCCTTGCCAAAAGTAAAATATTTCTTGGGGAAACTGCCCATAATAATTCCAGTAATCAATTACATGATAAACTCTGGCACCTATAAGGCCAGGAATCAAAAGCCAAGGAAGCAGGTCAGATAAAGAAATACTTTTTATGGATAAATTCTCTTGAACAGCTATTTTTTTTGCTACTAAAGCGCCTGTCACAATCCCTAAAGCCAGGAAAAAGCCATAAACTTGAAACATCAAAACATTAGTAAAGTTAATAAACCAAACATTAGACTCATAAAGTAAAGAAAAAGGTTTTGTTCTTTTTGACTGACCGGTCTTTTAATCTGCCAAAAAAGCCAGTTTAAATCCTTTCCCTGCAAAATCTCATCCCACTCTTCCAGTAAAAGCTTAAAGCCAATCGCCATCACCAGGGCCTTGCCAAACAAACCTGCGGTTGAAGTGAGGCTGAAAAAAGCTAAAACCAGCCAAGCTGTCTGAAATAAAAAGCTTTGCGAGGCCAATTGCTTTTGTTCATGAATCCCGGCTTCCAGCAGATCCCAGGTTTTACCAAACTGTTTTTGTTTCATTAACTCCTTAACCTGTAAAGATAGCGGATCATCAGGCTTGGTAAAGTAAACATACAAAAGCTGATCTAGTTTTACAAAATGAGCTCCCAGCAAAGCTCCCAGCAGCCATAAAAAAAGATCTTTGGCTGACAGGGTCAAAAAGGCAAAGCTAAGCTGAAAGTCCTGAGTTTTAAGAAGAACAAAAACAGCCAAAAAATAAGCGGTAAATATAAGGGTTTTTAAAAAGGCTCTTTTCATCTTTTTTTTACTTCTTAACTCATCTTAAAAGGTTTTTTTGCTCCTGGCAAGCTTACTTTATTTCAAACTCTTTTATCTTTTGCTCAGGTTCTTTCCTGACTTTTACCTCTTTAACCTGACTTAAAGGAGAACCCTGATAACACCAGTTAAGCATCGCTTCCACCCTTTGTCTCTCTCCTTCAAAAACAGCCTCAACCCGGCCGTCTGCCAGATTTTTAACCCAGCCCTTTATCTTAAGTTTTTGGGCCTGCTCTTGGGTATACTTTCTAAAAAAAACTCCCTGAACTCTTCCGGAAATAAAAACATGAGCTCTCATTTTAATTCCTGTTAATTTTTATTTGCTTTGCTTGTCTTTTTCTTTTTCTTCTTGTTTTAGTTTTCTCTCTTCATTTAACTGCTTCATTTTCCACATAAAAAGCCTGGACTTACTGTTAACATTTGAAGCATCCTTAACAAAAATCCTGGCTTCTTCCAAAACATTTCTGGGCTGAGTTTTAGCCAACCTTATATATAAACTTTTTCTTTTATCATCCCCCAACTCTTTGGCTAGTCTCAAACCATAATCCTGAAACTCTTGGGAAATATATTTTTTTCTGGAAATATCATAGGTTTTTAAAATACTGCCCAGAGCTTGCATGCCCTTCTTAGCTTTTGTTCTCATAATCTATCTCCTCTTTGGTAACTAGTAAGGATGTTAGAATCCCAACACTGGCCAACAGAAAAATTACAAACCAGGAAACCTGCTTTTGCAGCATATACCAAACCAGAAGACAGCCTAAAAAAGCTCCGCCGTGAATACCTATCTCCCTGACTATTAAAAACTCAAGTTTTTTCCTTTTAATCATACTTTGATAAACCAAGGCATCAAACGGAGTATAAAGAAGCAAAGTTCCAAATCCGTATAAAACATTAGAAAAAAAGACGGTTAAGGGTGATAACAGAAAGCTTCTTACTACCCAAATCAGGCTTGTAAGACTAACTCCCCATTTTAAAATCCTAAAATCACTCTTTTTATCAATAACTTTACCCAACCACCATAAAAATATTAATGACAGCAATAGAGCTAAAGTTTGAATTCCTCCCACCACCTCATAGTTTTTAACTGCCAAAAACATGAAAATTGGCCAGGCAATAACTAAGATAACATCTTTTAAACCAAAGCCTAAAAAAGACAGCATAAAGTTTTGGTTTTCTTTGCTGACTGCAGTTTTCAAAGCTCTTTTAAGATTAAACTCCATCTGTTTTTTTTCAAACTGGTCAAAAAACATCGGCAGACCGGAAAACAAAACTATAACTATAGCCACTGCATACAAGGCCTTAAATCCTAAAGCTACAATTAAAACTCCTCCCAAAAACGGACCCAAACTGCCTGCCAGCTGGTCAATAATTTTAAGCCAGGAAGTCTCTTTGCCAAACCGACCCTCTCCTGTTTTGGTTCCTACCACGCAATAATGAAAAGGAAGCCAGGTTAAAGGAATGGTGATCCCCCAGATAATGGCAGAAGCAATTAAAAAGTTAAAGTCATTTTTACCTAAAATTAAAAATATTAAAAAAACAACTCTTAACAAAGAGCTTAAAAACTCAGTCAGATCAACTCCCAGTTTGGTCATCATAAACCCGACCGGAAAAACGCTTAAAAGCACCCAAAGATGATAAACGGCATAATACAAAAACGGCGCTTCAATTCTGCCGATAATCTCATAAATATATAAAGGAATAAAAAGATAAACCAGGTTCATACCTAAAGCCCGGAAAAGGTTGGTTAGATAGACTCCTTTTTCTCCGGAAAGAAGAGTAAACCTATGTCTTAGAATATACTGATGATTTTCTCTCAGCATTAAAGCTTGTCCTTAATATCCTTTATCGCTTGTTTTAAAGTGGCAGTTAACAGGGTTTTTTCTTCTAAAGTTAACTTTTGCAGCACATACTCTTTGCCGGGAATGGTTTTTTCTTGTCTTGATTCAACTCCGATTCTGGCCCGCCAAAAACTATCCCCGCCTATCTTTTCTGCAATTGATTTTAAACCGTTATGGCTTTTTGGCCCCTTGCCTAAGCTTAACTTATACTCTCCCAGGTTAAAATCCAGATCGTCATGAACCACCCAAAAATCTTTTAAACTCAGTTTGTAAAAACTTTTTACCTTGGCCACGGTTTCTCCGGAACTGTTCATAAAAGTCTGGGGCTTAACCAAAAGCAGATCCTGATTCAGCCTTGCTACCTGGGCTTTAAATTTAGTTTGAGGCTGCCACTCTGCTTTTTCCAGTCTGGCCCAAATGTCTAACAATAAAAAACCGGCATTATGCCTGGTACTTTCGTATTGTTTGCCGGGATTGCCTAAACCGAAAATTACTTTCATGAAAGAAGCTCCAATACTTCCTCATCAGAAACCTGAGGAAACTGATTGTAAAACTGACCGACAGCAAAAAAAGGTTCTGGTGCCTCCAAATAAATTACTTCATCTGCTTCCTGTTCCAGTTTAGCTACGGTGTCTTTAGCCAGTACCGGCAATGCCGCTATCACTCTTTTGGGCTCACTGTTCCATACTTCCCTAATCCCGGCGATAATGGTGGCGCCTGTTGCAGCTCCATCATCAACCACAACCACAATTTTACCTTTTAAATCAATTGCTGCTTTTTTTCTCCTAAAGGTTTCTTCTCTTTGTTTAATCAGCTGCTGAACCTGATCTATCTGCTCGTTAAGATACTGCTTGCTGGCCCCCACATCTTTAACTAGTCTTTTATCAAGATATTTTGAACCCTTAGTCTCTCCCACTGCTCCTAAAGCCAGTTCCTGATGTCCTGGTGCGCCGATCTTTTTAACCAGCAAAACATCTAAAGGAGCCTTAAGTTTTTCGGCAACCTGTTTGGCTACCGGCACTCCGCCTCTTGGTAAACCCAGCACTACCACTTTTCCTTTAAGCTCCTGAACTTCGTTAAAAACTTTTTCAGCCAGCATAATTCCGGCCTGTTTACGGTCTTCAAACACTTATTCCTCCTTAAAACGTTATTTCATTTTCTTAAGCTGGTTTTCGGCAAACTCACCTACTACCGGGAGTTTAAACTTCTCTCCCTGATAAGCCTTTATTATTAAAACCAACCAAAGCACAAAAGAAAAGATCATGACCAAGGGAGCTAAAATCCAACCCAGCAAAGGAATCATGGTTAAAATAGTCAAGGCTCCAAAAGTAACTACCGACTGCATGGCATGAAATCTTATCTCTTCATCTTTTTCTGTCAACAAGAAAATTAAACCGGTAACCCAAACGCCCACATAACAAAGAGCTGCTTTTAAATTTTTGTCTTTCAATTTAATCACCTCCTTTTAAATTTTATTTTTTTAAGTTTTACTTATTGTTCTTAAAAACTTTTTTCTTTTAAAAAATAGTCATCTGTTTTTTTTCATCCAGAGTTTGACTCAAACTGCTTTCCTGTTTTTCATCCTGCCATATTTTTACTATACCAAAAACGCCGTCAAAACCCGGTTCAATTACGATCTTGCCCGTCCTCACTTTTTCCACCCCCAAAGCTGTCTTAGTCCCGCTTAATGCTTCAATTTCTTCGAGTTTGCTTTGGGTCAGGATCTTAAGCTCAGAACCAAGCTTTTCTAATAATTTATTATACTCATTTTCTACTTTTATACTTGATATTCCAGTATTTAATGATTCGGATAAAATTTCCGCTAATGGCACAAGCATTATATAGGGAGGTCTTGTTTGATCTTCAGGATTGTAAAAACCCACTACTCCGGCAGGATTGGCTTTTTTAATTGGTTTTATCTCTTTTTTTGAAGCTAGTTCCTCTACTCTGTGCATCACGCCCAAGGTTAAGGGCTTGCCACAAACAGGACAAATAGTACCCTGGTTCACCGTCTGCTCAGGAGAGTGTCTGACCTGACAACTTCTGTGTCCTGTGTAATGATACTTACCCTCTTCCGGATGAAACTCAACTGTATAAGCTATCTGCCAATCTGAATCTTTATGCCTTTGCAAAGCATTTAAAAGATCCTTATAAGTAAACTCTTTTACCTCTTTACGGCTCTGCAGAACAGTCAGCTCGCGTCCCAGCTTGGCCGGACTATGGGCATCAGAAAAAGAAACAATACTTTTGTCCTCCAGGTCTTTAAGACGCCAGTTCATAGCCGGGTCTGAGGAAAGACCGGTTTCAACAGCAAAAATATTTTTGTGGTACTTACCCCAGCACTCTTCAATGGTATCAAAACCTGACTTAGAACCAAACATGGCAAACCAGGGAGTCCAAATATGAGCCGGAATAATCATTACCTTTGAATCTATAGACCAAACCAACTCACCCAGCTGCATAGAAGAAAGGCCAATAATCGGTCTGCCGTCTGCTAAAAGATTACAGCCTCTTTTTTTAAGTTCTGCGTTGATTTTACTGGCTACGGCAAAAGAAGGGCTTAAAACCACATTATGAATCCTTCTGCTTTTACCTCCCTGAGAGTAAATAGAAGCTATTTCTGTTGACAGAACAAATCTTACTGGCTGACTGCTCTCTTTATTTTTCTGATTATTATTTTCTTCCTTAAGCTTAAAAATACCCTGAGCCTCTTCTTCAAGACTGGCTTCAAGCTCTTTTAGCCAAAGCGGGTGAGTCCAGTCAGCCGTACCTAAAAGATCAATACCTTTTTTACGGGCCCATTGGGTCATGGTTTTGGGTTCCATTTTTTGAGAAACAGCCCTGGAGTATTTGGAGTGAAGGTGCAAATCTGCTACAATTTTCATATATTTTAATTGTATCATTGGCTTTGTAAATTTAAAACTTATGGAAAAACAACTAGTTTCTGCAGGGCAAAAACCTGTTTTTTCCGTCATTATTCCCGCCCATAATGAAGAAGACTTTTTGCCTTTATGTTTGCAGTCTGTCTTTAAACAAAGGTTTAATCTTCCCTATGAAATTGTAGTGGTAGATAATGCTTCAACCGATAAAACTCCCCTTATTGCCAAACAGTTTAAAACCAGACTGTTTAAAGAACATAAAAAACTTATTACTCTCCGGTTGGTTAAAGAGCTTAAAAAGGGTCTTATCACCGCCCGCACAGCCGGTTTAAAAGCAGCTATGGGCGATTACATCATCAACCTTGATGCTGACTGCACTGTTCCCCCTGACTGGCTTAGGAAAATCTATGCTCATGTAAAAGCTAACCGTAAAACCGTTTTGGTAACCGGACCCTATATATGCCTGGAGCCGGGTCAAAAACAAGACCTGCTTAATCTAGGCTTTACTTTTTTCCTGCACTCCTGGCAAAAACTGTTTCACCAGGCTTTTGTTTATTATGGCGGCAATGTCGCCATTAAAAGGTCAGCCCTGCTTAAAATCGGCGGCTATGACCTGCGCTTTCCCTCTGACCAATTATCCCTTCTAACCAGACTTAGAAAAAACAACGGCCAAACCGTGTTTGATAAAACCCTTAAAGTTACCTCTTCTCCTAGAAGAACGGCCGGCCGGTTTTGGAAATGGATTTTTAAAGAAGTTATCTTCCTGTATTTTTTTAACAATCTTTATATTAAAATTACAGGGAAAAGTTTTGGTTACTGGGAGGATATCAGATGAAAAAAGTTTTAATTTTAACCAGCCCTGAAGGACATTTAAGTATTGCCAAAAGTATGGAACAGATCCTGCAGGAGAAGTTTAAGGTAAAAGTTGGCAACTTAATGAAAAATCAAAACGGCTTTAAACTTTACGCGCCTTTTTACCGTTATTTTCCTTCCCTGTTTCAGCTGCCTTATAAAATCGGCAAAAAAGATGCCATTCAAAAATCATTTAAAACAATTTTAAAAACTTTAATGGAAAAAGGAGTAAAAAAGGAGGTAAAAAGTTTTTGCCCAGACTTAATTGTTTCTACCAATCTTTTTTATGATCCAGCCTTGGTTAAAATTCTTGATTATCAAACCCGATCTATTCCTTATTTTAATTTTGTTGCCAACCCCTGGACCATTCATCCTTTGGAGTTTTCCCATGAAGCCTTAAATCTTTGTTATGACCAAAAAGGAGTTAAAATCGGACAAAAGCAGGGCTTAGGAAAAGACAAGGTAGCTGCCCTGGGCTGGCCGGTCAGGCAGGAATTTTATCAGAAACAAAATTTGGTCCAGTTAAGAAAAAAACTTGGTTTTAAAAAAGATGTTTTTACTCTTTTGATCTGCGGCGGCAGTGAAGGCACAAACATGATTTTAAAGATCGTTCCCAGTTTCCTGACAATTAAAAACAAACTGCAGGTTATTGTAGTCTGCGGCAGCAATAAAACCCTCTATAACGCCCTTACCTCTTTTAAAAAACTACTGCCCAAACTGGCCGGCACCAAGGTTAATTATTTAAAACAAATTGAGAAAAGGCTTAATCTGCATGTTTTGGGATTTACTGATAATATGGCCCAGCTCATTCAGGCTTCCGATCTTGTAATAGGCAAAGCCGGACCAAACCTTATTTTTGAAACCGTAGCCTGCCAAAAACCTTTTTTTGCCATCTGTCATATTTCCGGACAGGAAGATGACAACTTAAAACTTATAAAAAAGAAAGGCTTGGGCCTGGTGGAAGAAAATACTTTCAAGGCTATCCGTCTGCTTAAAAAAATTGTTAACAGTCCTGATATGCTTAATCAGTTTTCCTCCACCATTAAACAAGAAAAAGAAAACAATCTAAGGGTAAAAGAAAGGTTTTTAGACTTGGCCGAAACTACTTTAAAGGCTCAGAAAAAAAGATAGTCCCCGGAGCCTGATTAAGACGCCAAAACTCAAACAGGATAAAAAGAAAGTAAAGTAAAAGAAGCAAAACTCCTTCCCATCTTTCCAGCCTTCTTTTGGTTTTAACAAAAAGCCAGAAAAGAGAAAAGATTATAATATAGGCTACAGTTGCCCACAGATAAGGCTTAAAACCTGCCTCAAGCACAATCGGATTTATTAAAGCCACTATTCCCAGAATCAAAGTTGAATTGGCGGTAATAGAGCCTAAAAGATCACCAAAAACCATCCCCACTTCTCTTTTTCTAATTGCTTTTATCTCAAAAGAAAGTTCTGGTAAAGAGGTTCCCATTCCTACCAGAAAAAGGCCAACAATAAAAGCAGGCGCTTTAAAACTCTGAGCCAGCAGACCAGCCACTTTAACCAGACCATCGGCACTGAAAACAAGCAGGGCTGCGCCTAAAAACACCCAGGCAAGCTGTTTTTCTGTTCCCTTATGGTTTAGTCTTACCAAAATCTTTTTGGCCATCTGGCCGGTGGTATATTTTTTTACCTTTCTTTTAAAAAGCACGGTGTAGTTATAAATGCCATATACCAGCAATAGCAATAGCCCCTCAACTCGGGAAAGCTTACCATCAAATAAAAGCACCAAGGGAAAAAAACCGGCTAAAAAAGCATACAAAATATCTTTTTTTAAAAAGTTCCCCACCACTCCAATTGAACCGCCCACAATCGCCGCGCCGCCAATAACCAGGGAAATGTCGGCAATGTTAGAACCCAGAATGCTGCCTAAGGCCAGGCTTGATTGCTTTTCCAAGGCCGCGGTAATGCCGACAAAAAGCTCCGGCAGGCTGGTAGCCAAAGCCAGTAAAAAACTGGTAATGGCAAACTTGCCAATCTTTGATATTTTGGAAAGCCTGTTTAAAGCCTGAATTAGAATCTCTGTTGATTTAATCAGTAAAAAAGAAAAGAACAGCAATAGCAATAAATAAACTATTAACATCAATATTATCTCCCTTTAAAAAAACATTCTTGTTAAAGAATGCTTTTTTATAGTTCTATTTTTAATATAGCAGTTTTCTCCTGTTTTAAAAACAACCACTTAACCACTTCAATCAAAATAATATTAAAAATGCCCAGGAAAAAGATGGCCAGTAAAATCCAAAACGGCAAACCAACGGTGCCTAAAAACAGCTGTAAAAAGGGAAGATACAAAGCTCCGAGCATAAAAAGAAAGCCCAGCAAAACACTTAAAAGCAGAAACTTGTTGTTTAAAAGATTGGTATGCCAGATGTTTTGCTGCAGGCTTTTACAGGAAAAAATATAAAACAAAGAATTGATTCCCAAGGTAGCAAAAACTATAGTTTGTGCCATTTGCAGATCAATGTTTATCTTGGTAATGAAAATGAATATCGTCAGAAGCAATAAATCTGTTAACAGGCCGACAATAAAAATCAGCACCTTAAGCTCAAGATCTAAAATTGCCTGAGTCTTTTTTCTGGGCGGTTTTTGCATCAGGCTTTTTTCAATCGGCTCAAAAGCTAAGGCCAATCCAGGCAAACCGTCCTGAACCAGGTTTACCCACAATATTTGAACGGCTGTCACTGGCAAAGATAAGCCTAAAAGCAAACTGCCGCTGATAAGAATAGTTTCCGTGAAACTGGAAGATAAAAGGTAAAGGATTACTTTTCTTATATTTTCAAAAATACCCCTACCCTCTTCGACAGCCGCTACAATCGTGTTAAAGTTAGAGTCTAAAAGCACCATATCAGCCGTTTCTTTGGCAACTTCCGAGGCCTCACCAACCACCACTCCAATATCAGACTTTCTTAAAGCCAGGGCGTCATTAACGCCGTCTCCCATCATAGCTACTGTATGACCTTTGGTTTGTAAAGCTTCCACAATTCTGATCTTCTGTTCAGGAGTAGTGCGGCAAAAAAGTTTTACCTTATCAATCCTGCTGATTAGTTCTTCCTGGGAAATCTTCTCCAACTGCCAGCCCTCCAAAACCTGTTCTTCTCCTACCTTTTCTCCTATAAGATCAAGTTTTTTTAAGATTGCCAGGGCCGTATTGCGATAATCACCGGTAATAACTTTAACCTCAATTCCTGCCTGACGGCAAAGCCGCAGGCTTTCCTTAACTTCTTTTCGGGGCGGATCTTCAAAAAGCAGCAGTCCCAGCCACTGAAGGTCTAAATACTCCCAGCTGCCTTTAAGTTTGCCGTCATATTTTTTAGCTTGCGTCTTTAACTGTTCAAACTCTTTTTTAGCTTTATTTAAACTCTCGTCTGCCCAGGCAAAAGCCACCACTCTAAGGCCTTTTTTAGTATATTTATCAAGCTCATCTCTCCACTTGTTTTTTGCTTCCGGGGAAGCTTGGACCATCTCCAGAATCATTTCCGGCGCTCCGGATAAAAAGGTCTGGGCTCTGGTGCTTTGCGGTTCCTGGACCAAAACAGCAATAAACTTTCTTTCTGAAGAAAAAGGAATCTCGCCGATTCTTTTGGCCCTGTTAAGCATCTCCTCCACTCCTTTATCCTGATCCTTAGCCCAATTCATCATAGAAACTTCTAAAGGATTGGTCATATTATTACAAAGCACTGTTGCTCTGATGCCCGCTTTTTTGTCAGTAAAACTGGCGTCAACCACCCTCATCCTGCCTTCGGTTAAAGTTCCGGTTTTATCAGAGCAGATAATATCCACTGAGCCTAAGGTTTCGGCAGCCAGAAGCTTTCTTACCAAACCTTTTCTTTTCAAAATCCTTTGCATGCCCAAGGTTAAAATTACGGTCAAAGAGATTACTAAACCTTCAGGAATGGCAGCCACTGCCACTGCCACTGACAAGGTAAAGATCTCCAAAAACTCTTTACCCCGCCACAAGCCTTCAAAAAAAATTAAGATACAGATAAGGCTAAAGATTATAGCCAAAGTTTTGGAAAACTGACCGATCTGTTTTTTTAAAGGCGTTTCTTCTCCGGCTGTCTGGGAAAGCTTGGTGGCAATCCTGCCCATCTTCGTTCCTTTACCTGTTTGCTGGATCAGCATTTTACCTCGGCCGGAAACCACCACTGTTCCCATAAAAACCTCATTCTTGCCGGTTTTAGCAATCGGAGCGCTTTCGCCAGTTAAAACCGCTTCATTTACATAAAGATCTACCGCTTCTATGCAAATACCGTCCGCTGGCATCTTGTCACCGGTTTTTAAAATCACCACATCACCGGGAACAAGGTTTTTGGTTTCTACCAAAACTTTTTCTCCGTCTCTTAACACATTGGTTTTGGAAACTAAGATGTTTTTTAAAGCTTCCAAAGCTTTTTCTGCCTTAAACTCTTGAGTAAATCCCAGGATAACGTTAACTAAAACCGCCATAAAGATAACTACTGCATCGGTCCATTCACTCAAAAAAAGAGTTACAATTCCGGCAAAAAAAAGAATGTAAATTAAAGGCGAGGTAAATTGGTTTAAAAGCAGTTTTGGTAAAGACAGAGCTTGTTTCTGTTCAAACTCATTGGGCCCGTATTTTTTAAGCCTTGCCTGAGCTTCCTGAAAAGAAAGACCAGCAAAGCCTTCTGGTTTGTCTTTAACCATAATAAAATAGTAACAGAAAAGTTAGGTTTTTTTAAGCGATAAATTTATTTTTTTAAATCTGATATTTTTTCCAACTCTTTAAGAGTGGTTGCCTGTTGAGGATCTTTATCATCCCTAAACTTTTTTAATCTGGGAAATCTTAAGGCCATTTTAGCCGTATGGATAGGAGATTTGGTGATTGTATCTGCTTCTATTTCCACCACAATTTCCGGATAACACCAAACATCAGGGTTAAGGTTTTTGTTTATCTTATATTGGTCTGGTTTTTTATCTGTTTTAACAGCCTCACAGCGCCTATACATCTGCTGCCACTGTTCGTCTGTTAAACCTGTTCCTATTTTAGAAACTGTTAGATAACTTTGTTCTTTTTGGTTGTATATACCTACTAAAAAAGCCCCGATACCAAAACCGGTTCTCTTGCCTTTTCCCTTATAATAGCCCATCACGACGCAGTCAATCGTGTCAGCCAGCTCCGACTGCATTGCCACTTTATATTTAACCCAGGTATAGTTTCTGGCTCCCGCCTGATAAGGTGTATCAAGCTTTTTTGCCATTAAACCTTCCAAACCTTCCTGAACCGTCTGCTGGAAAAACTCTTCAAACTGTTCGGGTTGGGTAACAATCTCCTGTTTTGTCAACATAATTGTTTTTTCTTCTACCTGGCTTTTTTTAAGCAGTACTTCCAGAATCTTCCTTCTTTGGGAAAACGGTTTGACCATTAGGTTTTCCCCGTCTAAATTTAAAATGTCAAAGATAAAAACTTTTAAAGGCATCTCTTTGGCTTTTTTAACCACACCATGTTTTCTTTTTCTTTGCACTGTTTCTTGAAAAGACAAAAATCTGCCTGTTTTCTCCTCATAAGCAATCGCCTCACCGTCTAAAATCACTTGTTTTACCTGCAGTTTCTGAGCCGCTTCTACCACATCCGGAAACATATGGGTCATATTATCCAGGTTGCGGGAAAAAATCCTGACAAAGTACTTGTCTATCTCACTAAACAAACTTAGATTAGTCTCCTGTTTAAGTTCCAATTTTTTAGTTTTGTCCAGGTGGATCTGCAGCCTGAAACCGTCAAGTTTGGGCTCCAGGGCACATTTACCGTCCATTTTTTCCAGAATCTTTTTAGCGCTTGGTAGTCTTTCGGCTTTAGCCGCTCTTATGGGAATTCCCACTTCACTTTTTACCTGACCAATACCTTTTATGCCTTTGGTTTTAAAAATCATGGCAATCTTGCCTATATCGGCCAAGACATTAAAAGCTCTTTCCAATTCCGTTCTTAGACTTTTATCCCCTGTTTCCATCCAGGATAAAGCATCCAGAATAGTCATGTCAGAAAAACCAAGCCTAAGTTTATTAACCGGAATTCGGGCAATGAACTTGGCGCTTAAAGAATCAACTTCCTGCAACAGCTGAGACATTTTATTTATCTTTCTGTCTACCGATCCCTCACCCTCTTGCTGGGCAATAAGCCATAGTCTTTCATAAACCTGGTTAACTTTAAGCTGGCTACCGGTTTTACCGTTTTTATCTTTGAAAAAAAGAGCCACATCTCCCAAATCTCCCAGCTGTTTATATTTTTGCAATACTTTTTCCCCACTCTGACCCGCTGATTGGGAAATAGCTTTAAGCATCATTTTTTCAGCCATATTAAACTCCACCCCTTCATATTTAGGAGCCAGCCTGCCCAAAGCCAGATAACAGATTTTATCAATCTCTTCAGCTTCAGCCCTGGCAAAAACCTCCGCCAAGGTTCTGGTCATATCAATGCGGGAGGCAGTTTGTTCTAATGTCTTAAGATAAGAAGCAAATTTATTAAACAGCATGCTTAAATTTAACCTTTACCCGATATCAGCCAAAAATATATAGGCAAAAACCACAACTAGAATAAAAACGGCGCCGAAAACAATGCTTAACCAGCCAGCCTGTTCTGATTTTAAAATTTTGTTTAGTCCTTCCCCAACCAGAGTTAACCCAAATAAACTAGGCAGAATCAGAATCATGTATAAAAATTGTGGGTCAGTAGCATTCATTGGCTATACCAACACATATCTGGCAGCCTTAGTCTTGCCCTTTTTCTTTACTATACCTTTTTTCATTAAATCCTTCAAATCACGTAAAATGGTGTCTTCGCTGACTTTTGCAATCACTTTAGTGGCCTCTTTCATCTTTATCTGCTCATTGATTTTTAAATACTCTACCAGTTTAATCTGTCTTTCTGACAAAGCTATCTGACGGCCTAGTCTGTCTTTAAGGCGGGTATCAAAAGACAGTTTTTTAACCTTGTCTTTAACCTGATTTAGTTCAACAGCTACAACTTTGGTAAAGTAATCAAGCCAGACAGTCAAATCGCCTTCATGAATCATGGCTGAACCCAAAGCCTGATAATAACTTAAAGGGTCTTTATCAAAATGTTCTTCTAAGGCAAAAAACTTCTTTATATCATAGTTTTCAATAAAAAGGATCAAGGTAGCAAAAGCCCTGGCCACCCTACCGTTGCCATCGACAAAAGGATGAATCCTTACCAATTCATAATGGGCAATACCGGCTTTTAGCACCGGATGGGTTTGTTTGGCCGGGTTAGAATTAAGCCAGGAAAAAAACTCATCTATCTGGAAGGGAACTTCAATGGCCGGAACAGGAGTAAACACCACCTGGTCATTTCTGGAATCTTTAATAACTACTTTGCTTTTTCTAAAACTACCGACTCCCTCATCGTCCAAAAGCTTATCTACTGTCAGTTTATGGATTTTTTTTAATACTTCCTGAGTATACAAAAAATTATCCTTCTCTTTTGTTCCCATCTCATCAATGAATTTTAAAACATTTCTGTAGTTTACTACCTCCCAAACATCCCTTTCATGGGCCACCACACTCTCTCCTTCAATAACTTTTACAGCCTGGGTAAAAGACAGGTCATTGCCTTCAAGATGGGTACCAAAGTGAATGCTTCTGGCCCGGGCATCGGACTGAAACTTTTTTTCCCAGGCCGGAACTAAGGGGGCGGTGTTGATTACCTCTTTGCAGGCTTCAATAATACCAATGTTTTTTAAAATTTCTGAGGAGATAGAAAACTTAGGCAAGTACATATTTTAATTATTGCATTAAAAGCGGAAAAAAACAAGGAAAGTTGCTGGTAGTTATCATTTTAATTACCTTAAGAAGTACAAGCTCAACAAAAACTGTCTTTACTCATCAAGCAGTTTAAGTAGTAAAGGAAATTTTTGATACTGTTCTCCTTTTTCCAAGTTAAAATGGCCCTGTTGTTTTTTCATTATTAAGGGACAGTCAAGCTTTTTTTGTAAATAGTAGGCCTGTTGCGGTTTAACATAAGGGTCATCCTGAGAGTGAATAATTATTATTTTGTTTGCTTGTTTCCTAATCTTCTTCCAGTTGGGCTTAAAAGAAAACAAACCCTCACAGTTCCAGCCTTCGTCTTTGTAAAAAGGGGCAACTAAAAAAGCTTTATCAATTTTATCAGGAATAAACTGCAGTATTCCCGGAATAACTGCTGCTCCTGAACTGTGACCGACAACAACTGTCTGGTTGTTAAACTGGAAATTTGCTTTAAGAAACCTAAAGTATCTTTTAAGGTTGGGTTTGTAAGCCAAAGGAAGTTCAGGTAAAAAAACCTTATATCCCCTTTTCTCAAGCTTCTGCTTCAACCAAGGAAACCAATTGGTTGAGTGCTGTTTTTTATCCCTAGCAAAATCAGTTCCATGTAAAATCAGGGCATTTTTCATTTTTAATAGCCTAAAAGTTTTTTTAAAGTTAGTGGTAACTGATCTGTTAAATCAGATGAGTTGAAAAAAGGTCCTTTTGATTTATAAAGCTGGTCTCCGGCCTTACCATTAATAAAAATACCTGCCTGAGCTGCCAGGAAAGGCTCGTTTTTGCAAAGCAAAGCTGCCATTAATCCTGCCAGAACATCTCCGGTTCCGCCTTTAGTCATGCCTTCATTGCCGGTTTTATTAACCCAGCACTCTTCTGCCTTACAAACCAGATCTTCCTTACCTTTAACCACAATAATGCAGCTATACTCTTTGGCTTTGGCTTTAAGCAGCCTGACTCTGGCTTCCTGTTCTTGAGGAAGCTTAACTCCAAATAAAGTAACAAACTCTTTAGGATGAGGGGTAATAATAACCTGTTTTAACGGCTTTAACCAACTCTTATCTACTACCTGCAAACTACCAGCATCAATCAGCCACTTTTTCTGAGGGAATTTTTTTAACAGTCTTTCTGTTAGCTTTCTTGTTTGGTTTCCACTTTCTCCGGTACCTGTATACTCCTTATCTCCTCTCACCAACCCAGGACCGATCAGGACGGCATCCGATTCTTGGATATAATCTTCTTCTTTGCCCCTGGGAATACAAATAAAATCATAGAGTTTACTTTTAATACTATCTGCCAGCTTTATATTCTCCTCAACTGTGGCATAAAAAACCATATCAACCATACGGGAGGCTATTTTCAAAGCCCAAAGCGAAGCACCATGAAAAAGTTTAGAACCACCTACAATAGTCAGCTTGCCGTTTTCACCCTTATGAGAATCTTTGGGGGGCAGGTAAAGATCTTTTAAAATTAACTTACTAATCTCTTTCATCATCCTTATTATACTAAACTTTACTTGTTTTTGAGGTTTCTCCTTTTAAGGAGTTAAACCAAAGCCTGAGGTTTACCAATTAGCTGTGCCAGTTTTTCCGGACAGCAATGACCTTTTCTTTCCTGTTTATTAGCCATAAAAAGTCTTCTTTGCTCTTGCTGCTGCTTCCAGGCTTCAACTACCTGTTCGTATTTATAGCCTCCCTGTTTCCAGGGATAGTAAAGGTCTTTAAAGCCGGGAACTTTTGTTATTACCTCTACTCCCAGCTTTTTATCCTCATCAGCTTCATACCAACCTGAGGCAATTGCATCCCTTACCCTCATGGACTCTTCAGGACCTGGAGCACCGGTATTAATCATGGCCAGGGTAACTGGTTTGGAAAAGTTTTGCAGTGTTTTCACCAATCTTTCCAGATATTTTTCTCTTAAAACAACATCAAAATCAGTACAGGCAAAATTATAGTAAATGTCAGGAAAGTCCCCGGTTACCGCATCGGTTTTCTGCACCACTACCCCACCATAGCTCCAGGCAAAATCAACCGCATCTTTAAAGATTATCGCTGAAGGGCAAAAATTATTCCTGGTCAGGATAAAGATAACCACTCTGTCAAAATCCTTGACCTGTCTTTCCCCGTTCCTGAACACTTCCAGACTATCAATCGGAGCTGCCGCCCTCTGGTTAATGGTTTGGTTTATCTCTTTGGTAAAGTCAGGGTTGCCTTGCTTATCCACAAACACACTAAACAAAGCGGCCCGGTCATTGCTGGTTAAGGGATTGTCGCTCTTTTCCCCATGACAGGCAGGAAAAAGGCCGTAAGGCGCATGGCAGAAAACCTCCCAGTGTTTTTTTTGTTTGTCTAAAGGCAAAAAAGCCACATAATCATCATGAATACCCTCAAAAAACACTTCTGAGTCCCTGGTAAAACCTTCAAAAAAGCCCGGCTCAACTCCGTTGCTGGTGGAAAGAGAGGATTTGCCGTGCAGACTCAAGCCTGAGATAACAGCCAGAACTTTTTCTTTTTTGCCTTTTGGATTCAGGTAAGAAGCCGTATAAGCAGCGCTGTGAATTTCAAACCCCCCACTATCATAAACCCAACCGTTATGGGCTTTACAGATTGGTTTGTAGATCTCGCCCGGATAATCAGAGCCGCCGATCCAGGTATAGGCTTGCCTGTCCTCACTTACATGAAAAAGAAGTAAAGGCTCATCCTGATCCTCTAAAAACTCCACCAGTTCGGGAATGGCAAAATAATAGCCGCTTACTTTAAGACCCTGTTCTTGGGGATCTTCAAACAAAGGCTCCATCATAATGGCCGCGGTTAAAGCCAAAGGCATGCCTTTTTTAGTGACCGTCACCTGCCAGATTTTAGTCTGATTGCCGCTGCCTGACCTGAGCCAGAAAGTATATAAAGCCAGCTTTGTCTGCTGTAGTTTTTGTTTTACGGCTGTTACTACTTTTAAATGCTGGGCGGAAATTTGCTTGTCACGCCAGGGGGTGGTATGAAAACTTTGCTGAGGTCTTCGGGAATTTTGATAGACTTTGTTAAACACCTTGGCCCCATACCTGGTTTTGCCTGTAGCCACCTGATCGCTTAATCTGCTTAAATGATCCCAGTTTCTTATTTGCTTTGTTTTTAAGGAAGAAAAAAAATCTTCCATAAAACCGGTTATCTTTTTCAAAGCCAAAGGTTTATCTTCCATACTCCTCCTTAACAAACTGTTTTATTCTTTTAATACCCTCTTTTATCTCCTCTTCTGAAGTGGCATAAGAAAGTCTTACAAACCCTTCGGCTTCAAAAGCCTTGCCCGGCACACAGGCTACTTTTTGTTTTTCAATCAGATTTTGGCAAAAAAGAACTGAGTCCGATTCAATTTTTCTTATATCAACAAACACATAAAAAGCTCCCTGTGGCATAGCTACCTTCAAGCCTACAATCTGCCCCAATCCTTCAACCATCAGCTGCCTTCTGGCTTTGAACTTGCTAAGCATTTCCGGAATAAAATCCTGCGGACCCTGCAAGGCTTCCAAAGCTGCCCATTGGGAAATGGAGCAGGGGTTTGAAGTTGAATGGCTTTGAATAGCCTGGCAGGCAGCTATTACCTGCTCATCTCCGGCTCCATAACCAATACGCCAGCCAGTCATGGCATATGTTTTGGAAACAGCATTAATAACCAAGGTTTTTTTAAAGATCTCTTCACTTAAACTGGCAATACTTATATGAGGAAGGTCAAAAGTAATTGCTTCATATACTTCATCGGAAATCACCCAGAGGTTATGCCTGACCACAACCTCAGCTATCTGTTCCAGTTCTTTTTTAGTATAAACAGCTCCTGTCGGATTTGAAGGTGAGTTTAACAACAAAAGCTTAGTTTTAGGAGTAATAACCTGCTCCAGCTGGGAAGCTGTAATTTTAAAATCTTTTTTACCTTCAAGCAGAATGGGTACTCCACCGCTCATTTTAATCTGTTCTATGTAGCTAACCCAGGCTGGTGTGGGCAAAACTACTTCATCTTCCCTATTAAGAAGGGCAAAAAACAAATTAAACAGAATCTGCTTGCCGCCGGCACCGACAATAATCTGTGAGGGAGTGTAATTCAGATTATTGTCTTTTTTAAACTTGTCAACAATCGCCTGCTTTAGTTCAGGAATACCGGCCACAGGAGTATATTTGGTTTTACCTTCATCAATAGCTTTTTGACCGGCTTTCTTAATATTTAAAGGGGTGTCAAAATCAGGCTGGCCCACCGAAAAGTTAATAACTTTAAAACCGGCTTGAGAAAACTCTTTGGCTTTTGCGTTTATCGCCAAAGTGGCAGAGGGAGAAATTGCTGCCGCTTTTTTTGAAAGCATTAAGATTTTAATTTATAAAAATGATAATTTAATATGTATTTAAGGATTTTAGTATAAAAAAGAAAAAAAGAGTTGTCAAGGAGTGATTCATAAAGCTAATGTTGGTTTTGTATTTAAGAAAGCAATAGTTTTTGAACTTGTTTAAAGCTTTTGAACTTCTTTTTTTTGTTTTTACTTCCCAGCCATAAATCTAAACCATCATTTTTATATCTGGGAATAATATGAAAGTGGAGGTGAAAAACAGTCTGCTGAGCATCTTTTCCTGACGAGTTTAAAATATTTACTCCTGTAGCTTTAAGCTTGGTTGTTACCAGCTTAGCCATTTTTTTACAAACAGTAATTACTCTTTCTAAAACCTTATCTGGAGTGTTAAAAATATTTTCAAAATGCTGTTTAGGTATAACCAAAAGATGGCCGTTTACTGCCGGATTTGCATCCAAAAAAACTTTAACCAACTCATCTTCATAAATATCAAAAGCTGGTTTGGCTCCTTTTACTATTTGACAGAAAATGCAGTTTTTTTTCATCTTCTTTTTATTATACTAAACTCTCCCCTGTCATTTCTTTTGGTTTATTTAAGTTAAGGATCTTTAAAATAGTTGGAGCTATATCTATAAGGCTGGCTTTGTCTGTTTTTAGTTTGTCTGCTTTTTTTGCTGTTTTTTTCTTGTCTTTTTTATTGTCCTTGGTAATAAGGATAAAGGGTACGGGGTTGGTAGTGTGGGCTGTTTTTGTTTTTCCTGTCTGTTCATCTATCATCTCTTCGGCATTGCCATGGTCAGCGGTAATAATAGTGGTGTAGTTATTTTTTTTTGCCTGGTTTACAATTTCTCCGATGGCCTGGTCTACTGTCTGAATGGCTTTAATGGCAGCCTTTAAATTACCCGTGTGTCCCACCATATCAGCGTTGCAGATATTAGTGGCAATAAAGTTGTAAGCTTTATTACTTATCTCTTGGATAATTTTTTTGCTCAGATCAGGAGTTCTCATTTCCGGTTTCAGGTCATGGGTTTTTATATCTGAATAAGAATCAAGCATAATCCGGTCTTCACCTTCAAAAGCCTCCTCTTTTTTACAGTTAAGAAAAAAGGTCAGGTGAGCAAATTTTTCCGTTTCCGTGATTCTTAATTGTTTAAGTTTCGCCTTAGATATAACCTCTCCTAAGCTGTTTTTTATTTCCTCAGGAGGAAAGATAACTTTGGTTTGAAAATCAGGATTATACTGGGTCATAGTTAGGTAATGAAGGTTTCTGGGGCCTTTTTCCAAAAATCTTTGCACCAGCTGTCTGGGTCTGTCGCTTCTGAAGTTTACAAACACCACTCCGTCGTTGGAGGCAATAGTGCCCTCCTCTCCTTCTTCCACTTCTATAAGTCCCGGCTCTAAAAACTCATCGGTCAAATTGTTTTTATATGCCTGTTCAAGAGACTGGGTAGCACTCTGATATTTTTTGCCTTTACCTGCAGTTAACACCTCAAAGCTTTTATCAGTCCTATCCCAGTTATGATCCCTATCCATAGCATAAAATCGGCCGGAGATACTGGCTATTTTACCAATGCCAATCTCTTTGATTTTATCTTCAAGCTCTTTAATATAGGTTAGACCGCTTTGAGGCAAAGTATCCCGGCCGTCGGTAAAAACATGAAGATAAACTTTTTTAAGGCCGTATAGTTTAGCCGCTTTAAGCAGGGCGTAAACATGCTCCTGATGGGAATGGACGCCTCCGGATGAAATTAAACCTTTAATATGAAGAGTGGAGTTGTATTTTTTAACATGAGCAAAAACCTGTTGAATGCTGGGGTTGTTAAAAAAAGAGTTATCCTGAATAGCTTTGTTGATCTTTAACAAGTCCTGAAAAATCACCCTACCTGAACCGATCGTCATATGATTAACTTCCGATGTTCCCATCTGTCCCTCTGGTAAACCCACCGCTTCGCCTGAAGCTTGCAGTACTGCATGAGGATAACTTAACCACAGTTTGTCAAAATTAGGAGTTTTAGCCTGTTTAATAGCATTGCCTTTTTCCGTTCCCTTAAGCCCCCAGCCATCTAAAATAATTAAAACCAGTCCTGTCACTTGTTCACCCTCCTCCTGCTAAAGGTTTTTTTAAACTTTTATTTTAAATTTATTTTAACTTGTATTTTAGCAGCCTTTATTTTAAAACTTTTCTGTTTTAAAAACTTCTTTTTTCTTTTATTTAAAGATTTCCAGCTCTTCTTCTATTCTTAAAAGTCTATTGTACTTGGCTACCCGCTCCCCCCTGTCCGGACCGCCAAACTTGCACTGCCAGGAACTGGTACCAACCACCAAATCGGCAATCATATCATCATTGGTTTCTCCTCCCCGGTGAGAGATAACTGTGGCCATACCATTATTTTCTGACAGTTTTATAGCCTCAAGTGTTTCTGTTACCGTGCCTATCTGATTAAGTTTAATAAGCACGCTGTTAATCGCTTTAAGATCAATGGCTTTTTGAATCAGTTTAACATTGGTAGTTAAAAGATCATCACCGACTATTTGATGGTTTTTGCCTATTTTACC
>DBQG01000007.1:0-5504 GCA_002305125.1 Patescibacteria group bacterium UBA1400
TTTTTGCTGCCTGAAGAGCAGGAGGATTTTTATTTATTTAATCTTTTGCAGCTTCAACAGGAATCAGGTAGAGTTGATTATTTGGGGGAACCGTTATTTTTAAACCACATTTCCCAGGTAAAGATAAGTGATTTTACTGGTTGGCAGGTTGATGTTTCTACTAGTAATATAGGTGCGGAGATGTTTTGTCAATCCGGTAAGTATCTGTTTCTTTTTAGCTATGATTGTGTCTCTGATTTATGTTTAAAAGAGGGAGAGCTGTTTTTTTCTCAGGTAAAAGGGAGTTTTAAGTTAATAAACTAAGCCCTTTCTTTAAACCAGGAAATTTTTATTTGCGGTTTTTAAAAGATAAAGATGGTAGTTAATAACCTCTTAACCTTTTATAATTATGCTTATGTTTTCAAATTGGTAAAAAGCTTTTTATAATCCTATAGTATTGATTTTTATTCTCTTTTCCTCTATAATCATAGCTTATGTTAGAAACTGGAGGATCCATGGGTGTTTATACCGGAGAAGCGGCTTATCAGGAGTCGCTGAGAACCGTTGCTTTTGAAGAGAGTTTATTTATGGAAACCTTATATGGATTCTTACATAATACATTGCTGACTGCTCATGCCAAACATGAAAGGCAAAAACCTTTGGAAGTTCCTGAAGCTTTTGTTTTAGCTCAGCTTCATGCAAGCGTGGCTTTTTTGCACAGCTTGCAGCATCATGCTGCTTTAACGGCTGATTTTAGAGGCAGGGAATTAAATTTTTCTACCAGTCTTTACAGGTTGCAAAACTTTGTTAGAACTGCAGAGCTGTTAAGATTGACAGGTGTTTTGCGGGAGGATGTTTTTGAAGCTAACAAGCTTTTTTTAGGTTCAGGTGATGTTATCGGTGATGTTTATCCTTTTGCCTATGAGTTTAAAGTTTTGGATCTGGAGGCTTTTTTAGCCACTGATTTTCATATGGAGCATGCCCATGACCCGGAAAACTTAATTAACCGTTTAATTAATCGGGGAGTTGTTAGTGTCAGAAGAAGGAATGGAGATATTATTGCAGTTGATAATGATGAGGTGATTGCCAGAGCCGGAGCAGGTTGGGCGCAAACTATGGGAATAGATGTGGAATCGCATATTGATAGCGCCAGAGGTTATCTTAATAATCAAACAAAACAATTAAAAAGAAGACAGATAGGCCTGGTTGCTGCTGTAAGGTTGGATCCTTTAATGGTAGGAGGAGATCCTTTGGATGCTCAGGCATTTCAAAAAAAGTCAGGCCAGTTGGCCGCTAATTTAAGAGCAGTTGCTGCTGGGGCTAAGCTTGTTGAAGGTGGGGGTAGTGAAGCCAAAGGTCAGGTTTTGTTTACCATTGGTAGTGGTAAAAGGACAGAAGGGGAGCCTGAGACTTATAAAGAATGGGAACAGCATAAGTTAAGAAGGAGAGCTCTAGGCAGTTTAAAGGTAGAATTAGGTAAATTAGGATCCTTACTTCATAAAGACATGGCGGATTTGGAGGTTGGGTTGCCTTGGTTACTTCCAGAAGCTTCTGATTTAGAGGTTATGGTAGCCAATTCAGCTCAAAGAAAATTAGGCTAAGAGTTGGTTATCATTGCACTTAGATCACCAAAAGGATCAGTAGGAATAGTCAGGTTAATCACTTTTTTTCTTTCCAGTTTTCCTAGTCTTTTAAGGATATAGTTGAGGCTAAAGAACCTGGGTTGGTCCAGTTTTACAATAATGTTTTTTTCTTTAAAGCCTGCTTTAATAAGTGTTTGTTTAAGTGTTTCTTTGCTAAAAAAGAGGTGATGGTCAGGATAGTTATAAACGCTCCATTTGGCTTTTTTTAGTTTTCTTAAAGGCGAGTTGTGGTTAGGGGTAGTTAATATTAGGATCCCTTTTTCTTTTAAAAGTTGTTTTACTTCTTTTAAGAAAGAGACAGGGTTTTTAATATGTTCTACAACCTGGAAGCAGGTAATAGCGGCAAAAGTTTGTTTTTCTTTTATAAGTTGGGTTAAGGTTTTGTCCTGACAGTTTAGGCCTTGCTGTTGAAGTTTTTTTAGTTTTTGCCTGTCATTTTCCAGGCCAAGGTAGGGAGTTTTGGCTGCTTCCAGGACTTTTAAAAAGTCGCCCCAGCCTGAGCCGATGTCCAGGACTTTTAAAGTTTGTTTACTGTTATCCTTGTTTTTGCTTTTGTTTTTTTTCTGGTTTCCTTTTTTGTTTTGGCAGTCTTTTGTTATATTAGTTTGTATTAAGTGAGTGTTTATAGTAGTTAATTTATTATTAAAATATGTTTTTATTAAAAGCGGGTGGTAAGGATAAAGATCCTTAACTTTTTCCTGTTCCTTTTCTGCTTCTTTGTTTATTTCATTGCCTTTTACTTTTTCCTTACCTTCTTTTTTTTCTTTACTGGTTAAAGTTTTGGCAAAAACAAGATTATCATTCTGGCACTGAAAGATTTTTTTCTTTTGGCTGGAGGTTTTATCATTTAGGGGATAAAGGGTTTTTAGCTTGGTTTGCTGACAGAGGGGACATTTGATCATGGATTTATTTTTCTGTTATCTGTTTTTTAAAACTTGAAAAATTGTTACTTCCTGGGAATGAAAGACTGGTTTAAGAAAGCTGTAACTGGCTAGGTTAAAGTTGGTGTTTTCTTTTTCCTGAGGTCCGTAAAAAATGTAGTTTATATTTTCCTGTTTGAGGAAGTTTTCTGCTTGTAATTGGTTAAGTCTGCCTTGAAAAAAGTCGGTAGTTTGTTTTTCCCTTTGGGTGAAGTTGGGTGTTTCTGAGACATGACCTAGGTAAACAAAGTTGCCTGCATAAGCAGGGATATAGTTTCCGGCTGTTAACTGGGATAAGACCACGGTGTTTCTGTTGGTTTTCTGCTCCAAATATTTAAGTCCCAGGTAAAAGTCTTTTAAAGGCTGGGTAACTTGGGGAGGGTAAGCTACTTTGGGAAAGTCTGCCTGGGTTTTTTGACTTAAAAATAGAAACTGGCTTTTTAAAGAATAGATGACCTGCAGACTGCCTAAAACTGTAATGACAAGATAAATTGTGGTTATACTGAGGGCTGCTGCTATTTTTTGTTGGCTGTTTTTTGCCAGCCCCATGATTTCTTTTAAAAGAAAGATGGACAAGATTGCCAGGGGAATGTGGTTGGCGGTCTGGACAAATCTTAGCTCTGACTGGTAAGGAAAAAGCTTAAAGCCCAAAAGACTTGAGAAAGCGGCTATAAACCAGGTTGCCAAAGGCAGGAGTTTGAGCAGTTTTTCCTGAGCAGCTTTTTCTTTTATCCTGATCTTTCTATTTTGGTTATTATTATTTTGTCTTTTAAAAGTTTTTAAAAGTTTGGTGATAAGCAGAATTATAGCCAGGGCGCCGGTGATAAAGACTGGACCTAAGGAAAGAAGGTAATCTTTTATAGGTACGGTCAGTCTAAAATATTGATCATAATCAACCAGGCTTTTCCAGGGGTAGGTGGTGGTTACTTTTTGTAAGTACATTAAAGGAATTAGGTTTACGGCTCCTAAAATGCTTGAGTGAATAAGAACTGTGATTAATTGTTTTTTGCTGTAAGTTTTTAAAACCAGTCTTAAAGCATGATAAAGGAACCAGGAAAGCAAAAACACAATTGAGCCCGAAGGATGGATAAAAAAGCCCAGAAAAGTGAGAGTGATTATTGCCGTTAAATATTTTGTTTTTTGTCTCTTTTTTAGTTGCTTTTGTCCGTAAAGGGAAAGGAGGATGGTTAGGATAGTAATAATAATATAGTTTAAGTTGTAATGGGGAATGTAGCTGATTCGTTTAAGCACGTCCATCTCCTGCCACCAGCCCATAAAGTGGCCGATCCAGAATCTGCCGTACATGTCAAAGACAAGGGGAAAGGAGCTGGCTAAAAAAGACAGCAGGATGCCTGGTAGGAAGTACTTTTTCTGTTTTAAAAAGAAGATGTTGGCAGTAATTATAGTCAGAATCCAGGCAAAGGCGGTTAAAATGTTGGTTAAATGATAGGTCGGAGCCGGAGCCAGGTTAAGGAGTTTGGCTGCTTTGCCCTGAAGCAGATAAAACATCTGCAGGAAAACCCCTTTTTGATTGACCTGATTGGTGTATTTGTCAATAATGGTCCATCGGCCCTCTTTTCCCTGTCTGATTTTACTCAGGTAAACATTGTAATCATAAGGATACTGGGGCTCTCCCAAGATCATAACCCGGTTTGGAGGAAGTTTTTTTTGCAGGTTGGCTTCATAAAAAAGGGGAGCTAAACTAAGACCCAGAAAGATAAAACCAATAATCAGGCTGGTAATAATAGGAAGATAAGTTTTATTTTTTATTTTTTCTACCATTTTTTTCATTTGTTTCTTTTTTAGTATAACATCAGTTGAGGGCAAATTTCTTGACTATCAAGAGGGAGTCTTTTAAGATTGTTTTATGGATAAAGTTTCCGGGAAAATTTTTTTAGCAAGAAAAGGTTTTTTGTTTTTTTCATTGTCTTTCTTTTTTCTTTTGTCTCTGCTTTTAAGTGTTTTTTATGTTTTTGCCTGGGTGTCAGGTAAAAATGAGGAGGAGCTTGTTTATCCGGCAGGTATTTCTTATCTTGGACCTGAGCAGGAAAAAGAAAAAAAGAGTCAAGATTTAACGGCACTTAAACCGGAAGAACTAGTTTTAGGAGCCGGGGACTGGCTTCGGGCAGGAGGAAGTGTTTATCCTTACACTTTTTTATATCCTGAAGAGATGAAGCTGGTTTCTTTTCCCTCAGATCCTTTGGACTCCTGGGGCTGGGAAGTAGGAGAAGATTCTGCGGCCCAGAACCTGGTGGTGTTTGTGGAGACTTTAAGCTCTTATGGTTTTTCTTATTCAGGACTAGATGGAATAAAAGAGTTTATCAATGTCTATCCTTCTTTTTATTCCGGACTTTCGGGAGTTAAGAGTATTTCTGAGTTTATTAATGGCCAGGGAGTTACCGGTTTTAAGGTGGTGTTTATTAATAGTGCCGGTCAGTCGCCTAACCTTGATGTTTTTTTTCCTGTGCCTGGGTTTGCTGATCAAGTACTGCATCTTGGCAGCGGCAAAGTACCCAAAACTATTTTTGACCGGATTGTTGACAGTATTTCTTTTAAAGAGGAGTAGTTTTTTTGGTCTTATTTAAATAAAAAAAGAAAGCTTTTTTAACATGTTTTTAACCCTTTTTATTCTGGGAGTTTTATTAAGGCTGGCTTTAATCCCGGTGCCCGGATTTAAGGCCGATATTGCTTTTTGGAAAGGTTGGGGTTTGGCCGTGGCTGATAAAGGCTTGGTTTGGCTGTTTAGCAATACCAACTTTAACTATCCGCCCGGGTTTGCTTATATCCTCTGGGTTTTAAACAAGCTTTACGGCTTGTTTGCTTCTCCTTATATTGAGTCTTACTGGTCTTCCAATAATCTTTTTTATTTATCGTTGTTAAAGGTTTTGCTGATATTGTTTGATATTTTAATTGTGGTTTTGATAGTTAAAATAGGTCAGCATTTAGGCCATAAACTGGTGGG
>DBQG01000007.1:5522-6592 GCA_002305125.1 Patescibacteria group bacterium UBA1400
TTGCTTTTAAAAGATAAGGTTAAACTGGGCAGCATTGTTTTTACCCTGTCTTTTTTACTTAAACTGCAAAACATTATTTTTATCCCCTTGTTTTTTCTGTTTATGTTTAAGCGTTATTCCTGGAAGCAGTTTGTTTCCAGCCTGCTTTTTAGTTTAGCTGCTTTTTTGGTAGTATTACTGCCGTTTTTAATCTCCAAGCAGGTTAATGAGGTCATCAGCCTGGTTATGGCTAATGCTGACTGGTTTCCTTGGTACTCTTTAAATGCTTATAATCTTTGGTGGCTGCTGGCAGGGTTTAAAGGTATGAGTTTGTCTGATAAAAACCTGGTGCTGGGGATTATCAATGCCAGGAGTTTTTCCCTGCTTTTATTTTCTTTGGTTTATTTTATTGCCTTTTTGCAACTTTTTTTAAGCAGGAAAGAGAAGCTTTTGAAAAACTTTTTAATCAGTTCTTGTTTGGTTGTGTTTGCCTTTTTTCATCTTTTAACCCAGGCTCATGAAAGGTACCTTTTTCCTTTGACGGCCCTGCTTTTGGCCTTAGCCTTTTTCCTTAAAAAGCAGGAGCTTAAAAAGCTTTTACTTTTTTACTTTCTTTTTTCTTTTAGTTTTTTTGCTAACCTTTGGCTGAGTATGAACCATCACTACCCGGAACTGGTTTGGTGGCCTTTTAATCCTCAGGCTACCAATTGGGTAACGGTTGCTGTTTCTTTAGTACAGATAGGCGTATTTGTTTATTTTCTTTTTAACTTTGGGTTAAAAAGCTTTAAATCCGGACAAATAAGGTATGTTTTTGCCGGTCTGGGGGTGTTTGTGTTAGCCCTGGTTTTTAAAAACCTGGCTTTTGTTTTGGGTAAACCCGTAGCTTTAACTAACCTTCAGCCTGTTTCTTATCATCAGGACTATCTAAAACCGGCTTATGGCAAGCCGGTTGAAGCTCAGCTTGATCCCTGGGCTTGGGGAAGGCTGTCTTCAAACTACTTTTTTTATCAAAAAGGGATTGGTTCTCATGCCAACTCGGAAATTGTTTACTCCTTAAAAGGCAAGTTTTCCTTGTTTAAAACTGATTTTGG